>JAXGTD010000124.1:0-12595 GCA_040775095.1 Chromatiaceae bacterium
AGCTGCAATGCGAAGCGATTGACCGCCAACTGACCCCGCGTGCCAGCCAGACCGGCGGGCAGCGTCCCCCAGGCGTGTTCCAGCCATGCCTGTCCGGAGACTGCTCGGGTCTCGCCCGCAATCCGCAGCTCACCCTCGAGCGCCAGTCTCGGCAAGAGGTAGCCATTCAGCACGGCGTCGCCGGGGGCCGCTCCGGCAGCGGCAACGGCGTCGAACAGCCCGGCGTCGGCCGCCGTCACGGCCGCCTTGCCCGGACGCAAACGCAGATCGAGATCGACCCCATCCATCTGTGCCCGCACCTGCAGATGACCGTCGGCCGCGTGCTCGAGCGTCCAACCCTCGAGCCAGACCCGCGTGGGGTCGACCGAGGCCCCGGCCAGGCCGAGGGCGATCCGGCCGAGCCGCTGCGCACTCTGGAGGGTGCGATCGCGTTCGCCCGCCAACAGGAGCTGGGCGGCCATCACCGCGTCGGCGGCCAGGGCCGATGGGCGCGAGCGCCCCGGCGGCGCCAGCCCCAGCCGGGCGAAGCGCAGCCGAAGACCGGTCCTCCGGCCGTCACCATCCACGAGCGATCCGTTCAGGCCCCAGAGCTCGGCCTGGTAGCCGGCGTGTGGGCCGTAATCGCGCGGAAAGGCGTACTCCCATCCGGTGGATGCGTCGGCAAAGCCCGCCCTGCGCTCTGCCAACGCCCGCACCAGTGATGCCGCGGCACCGTCGATACGATCGGGCGGGGTGCGCGGGGACAGGACCCACAGCACCGCGCCCAGCAATCCGGCCGCCGTCAGCACGGCAACAGACCAGCCTCGGGTAGTCGCTCGCATACGTGCTCCTCAGCGGCGATGCCCGAGCGCGCGTTGGTACTCGGCCATCGCGCGCGGCATCATCGCCTCGAGTTGCGCAATGCGGCGCGCATCCAGCGGATGGGTGCTGAGAAATTCCGCGGAGGCGTCGCCATGCTCGGCATTGTAGGCCGCGAACCGCTTCCAAAACGCGATGGCCTGTTGCGGGTCATAACCGGCCCGCGCCATGTAGAGCAGGCCGAGCTCATCGGCCTCCAGCTCCTGCACCCGCGAGTACGGCAACATCACACCCAGCTGCGTACCCACTCCGTAGGCCTGCATGGCCAGGTCCCGGGTCACGCCCGTCTCCGCTCCAAGCGCACTCGAGAGCGCGGTTCCGCCGATCTGCACCAACAGGCCCTGGGAGACCCGTTCGGCTCCATGCCTGGCCATCGCATGCGCGACCTCATGGCCGATCACGGTAGCCAGCCCGGCCTCGTCCCGCGTGATGGGCAGTATCCCCGTGTTGATACCGACCTTCCCGCCGGGAAGCGCGAACGCGTTGGGCTGCTTGTCCTCGAACAGGACGAGCTCCCAGCGCGCATTCGGCAGCGGGGCGACCCGGGCAATACGCCGGCCCACCGTCTCCACCGTCGCCGCCGCCGCGGCATCGTTGGAGATCGGCTGCGTGCGCTTGACCTCCTGAAACGTCTGCAGACCCATCTGTGCCTCTTGCGCGGGGCTGATCAGAAGCAGCTGCTGGCGCCCGGTCTCCGGCGCCGTGGCGCAGCCGACAAGGCAGCATGACGCCAGTAACGAGAGCAATCCCGTTCGCCGACGGGTTGGAATCATGACCTTCATCTCCATCTTCGGCGACCCGCGCCCATGAGCTGCCAACGATCTGTGGGTGTCGGCCCCCGCGTTGGCCTGTATGGCATCGACACACCTCCCGAACAATCCTGCCACGGCCCATCCGAACGACCCCGTTGAAAGAGACGCATCGCGGGTCCCTGCCCGATCGTCGCGGCCGAGACCACACCGACCTGGACTCGGCTCGCGGGTATCCGAGCCAGGCGGCACGACCACCGCGCGCGCCGATCACACATGCGCTTGTTCCGGATCAGACAATGGGGACTCGCCCGCGTAGTACACTGCCGAGGTCAAAATGAGACGGGCCCGCGCAATGGCCTGCCGAGATGAAGGTCTGAGGAGACGCGAATGCGATTGCATATCCCGCTGGAAACGCTGTGCGGCATCATAACCATGGCCCGGGAGTTCCAGGCAAAGGAAGAGGTGGTCATCCCGGAGACACCGGCCAGCCCGACCGACGACTGGGCCATGCAGGTCCTGGCCGACCACAGCGACGACTATAACCTCAGGGAGTTTCGCGACACCGTCGGCGACCTGTCGCAGCGCCAGCGTGCCGAGCTGATCGCACTGATGTGGCTCGGGCGCGGGGACTACAGCCTGGACGAATGGGAGGATGCCGTCGACCAGGCAATCGGCGACTTCAGCGTCCGCGCGGGCGAGTACGTACTGGCTCACCCGATGGTCGCCGATCACTTTATCGATGCCCTGAGCGCACTGGGGCTGTCCTGCGAAGAATAGTCCCGCTCTCGCGCCGACCCCGCAATGGGCACGGCGCGTTGCGCTACCCCGCCACCCACCACCCGCACACCGGCGCAATCACACCATGCGAATCTTCACCGTCACCACATCCATGCTCGTTGGTCTCGCCGCCCTGACGGGATGCTCCGGCCCCGGGGAGGACGTCCGTATCCAGTTCTGCAAAGACCTGATGCTGACCCAACTCGACGCGCCCCAGACGGTGCGCTGGACATCGAGCAGGGCCGTGCCGCGCGGGCACGAGGATCTGGCCGTCACCTTGCGCTTCGAGGCCGAGGGCAGTGGCGGCACACCGACTCAAATGGAGGCGGTCTGTTACTACCGATACAACGCCGTCGACGATACCGCGGTGACCCTCGCCGACCCCCTCTCCGCGTATTCGACCTCACCTTCCCGGGCGACGCTCAACGGCCGCGAGCTCTCCCGCCAGGGCCTGGCCACCGCGGTCAAGGACGCGGTCATCGACCAGGGCAAGGCACTGATCGACCGGGGCAAGGCCCTGATCGACCAGGCGCGCCAGTGAGAGGCCGCACGCGACGGCCTTCACTGAAGAGATCCCGTCAGCTCAACACCTCGCCAGGATAGTCCGCCAGCCCCGGATTGCCTTTGGCCCCCTTGAGCTTGGGCGTGTTCAGCTTGGCGAGCTTCACCTCCTTGACGTCGCGCAGATAGGTCGCCACCGTCTCCCAGATCGGCTCACCGGGGGACTGGCTGCCGACGGTGGCCCAGCCGGCCACGACGTACTTCTTGTCAGCCTCGATCTTGGTTCCGTCATCGAGCTGCATGTCGGTGATGCGCTCGTTCATGCCCGCGGCCGGGTCGCAGACGTAGTCGAGCCCGCCGACCCGCACCATGTCGCCGCCCTGCTGGACATAGGGGTCGACATTGAACAGGTTGTCGCAGACGTCCTCGAGGATCGCCTTGATCTCGGCACCGGACATCTCGCGGCGATAGGTCTCGGGATAGGTGATGCAGGTCTGGTCCATGACATTATCCATGGTGATCTTCTGCCCCGGCAGCACCGTGGTACCCCAACGGAAGCCGGGCGACAGACTGATCTGGGCGTCGTTGACCTTGCGCAGGGCGTCGCAGATCACCTGATCGAAGGTGCCATTGAAATTGCCGCGGCGATACAGCAGCCCCTCGGCGGTGGCCAGTTCCTCGGTGAGCTTGTCCTGGTAGGGCGCCCGCACCTCGGCGATGTACTTGACCATGTCCGGGTCGGCCGGCAGCAGGTTCGAAAACACCGGCAGCAACCGATAACGATAGTCGCGCAGCTTCCCGTCCTTCACGTCCAGGTCCATCACACCGAGGAACTTGCCGTTGGAGCCGGCGTTGGTCACCAGGGTCTTGCCACTCGCATTCTCGACGATGCTCGGCGCCGGCATGCCATCGTGTGTATGCCCGCCGAAGATGACATCGATGCCGGTCACGCGCGAGGCCATCTTCAGGTCCACGTCCATGCCGTTGTGGGAGATCACGACCACCAGGTCGGGACTCTCCTCCCCGCGCACCTGATCGATGATCTCCTGCATGCGCGAATCCTGAATCCCGAAGGTCCAGTCGGGGATGAAGCGCTGCGGATTGGCGATCGGCGTGTACGGGAAGGCCTGCCCGATCACGGCCACCTTGACGCCGCCGACCTCTTTGATCGTATAGGGCTTGAAGGCCAGACCCGCGTCCTCATCGAAACCGCCGAAGTCGGAGAAGCGATAGTCGAACAGGGCCTCCTCGCGCACCTTTACATTCTGCGCGACAAAATCGCCCTTGAGCTCGCCGACATTCTTGATGACCTCCTCATCGAGATAAGTGAACTCCCAATGCCCCGTCATCACGTCGACGCCAAGCAGGTTACACGCGCCGACCATGTCCATGCCGCGGGTCCAGTACGCGGTGCCCGAGCCCTGCCAGGTGTCGCCGCCGTCCATGAGCAGTGAGTTGCCATCGCCACGTTCGGCGCGGATCCGATCGACCAGGGTCTTCAGATGCGCAAACCCGCCGACGGCGCCAAATTTCTCGGCCGCCTCGGGATAGTTCAGGAACGAAAACGCGTGGGCCTCGATGCTGCCCGGCGCGATACCGAAATGCTTCAGCAGGGCCTCGCCGACCAGGTGCGGGGCCTTCCCGAAGGCCGGACCGATGCCGATGTTCACGTTCGGCTCCCGGAAATAGATCGGATTGAGCTGGGCGTGTGTATCGGTGATATGCAGCAGGGTCAGGTTGCCGAACTTGGGCACCTCGTAGAGATCACTCGGCTGCCTCGCATCGGCAAAGACCGAACGCGGCAGCATACCGGCAGCGCCGGCCAGACCCATAAGGCGTATGAATTCACGTCGAGAGATGGTCATTGGCGTATGCTCTCCTCCAAACCTTTCTGATTTTCAAGTACACCCCCCGCTTACCGCGGATATCGCCAGACGCGGGTACACGGGATACGGACCGGGGGGCCTTTGGTCGCGCTAGTATGCACGGGATGCGCGATCGATTGCCATCGCCGGAACCCGCTCGGGCCTCCCTGGCGGAAACCCTCCATGTTCCTTCGCCGGATCGAAGCCCCGGTGCGCACCCGGCCCGGGCTGTTCGAGCCCGGGCCGGGTGAGTACGCGGACCCGTTGTCGTGCTAGCATTTACGGCCATCGAGGTTTTGGCAACGCCGTTTCACACCAGACAGGAGTCAAGGGCAACCGCCGCCAAGAACGCGATAGAACGGCACGCGGCACATCAACCGCCGTGCCGGATACAAAGACCCAGACCAAAAGAGGAGATAAACCATGCTGCTCAGCAGACACGCCCTCTGCGGCACCGCCGCGGCCCTCTACCTCGGCCTCGCCGGGATCCCCGCACTCGCCGTCGACATGCCCGAGATGGATCTCAATGGCGATGCGGCGGCCGGCAAAGAGGTCGCGATGGATCGATCCCGGGGCAACTGCATCGCCTGTCACCTGATCCCTGGCGGCGACTCGCCGGGTGCCATCGGACCGGCCCTGGTCGCAATCGAGACGCGGTACCCGAGCAAGCAGGCCGTCGCGGCGCAGATCTGGGATCCGACGGTCAAGAACCCGGATGTCGTCATGCCTCCATTCGGCAAGCATGGCATCTTGAGTCACAAAGAGTTCGTCGACGTCGTCGAATACGTCTGGGGCCTGTAGGCCCTGGCGCATCCGATCCGCACCGGCCCGCGGGGGGTCGGTCGACGGCGACAAACCGTATATCACCTGGAGGCATTTTAATGAACAAGATCCTGACCACCCTCACCGCGTTGGGCGTGAGCGGTCTCGTGGCCACCCCACTGGCGGTTGCCACCCCCGAAGAGGACCAGACCACCTGGCAGACCTACTTCGAAAAGCGCTTCCCGCAAGTGTCCAAGGACGACTTCGTCAACGGCGTCTACGCGATCGACCCGGTCGGCCGCGAGAACTGGGAGGCCATCGAGGAGTTTCCTCCCTACGAGGCGGCGATCTCCGACGGCGAGGAGATGTGGAACACCGCCTTCGCCAACGGCAAGGGCTACGCCGATTGCTTCCCGGACGGCCCGGCGATTGCCGGAAAATACCCCTACTGGGACAAGGAAAAAGGCATGGTCATCACCCTGCCACTCGCCATCAACGATTGCCGTGCTGCCAACGACGAGGCTCCGCTGAAGTACAAGAAGGGGCCGATCGCCGACCTGCTTGCCTACATCATGTTCGAGTCCCGCGGCCAGGTCATCGACGTCAAGATCCCGGCGGACGACCCGCGCGCGCTGGAGGCCTACGAGAAGGGCAAGCAGTTCTACTTCGCGCGCCGCGGCCAGCTCAATTTCTCATGCGCGAGCTGTCATGTGGGCAACTCCGGCACCACGCTGCGCACCGAGATCCTCAGTCCGGCCTTGGGTCACACCAGCCACTTCCCGGTCTACCGGTCCAAGTGGGGTGAGATGGGGACCCTGCATCGGCGCTTCGATGGCTGCAACAAGCAGGTGCGTGCGGCGCCCTTCAAGGCCCAAGGCGAGGAGTACCGTGATCTCGAGTACTTCATGTCCTACATGAACAATGGCCTGGAGCTGAACGGCCCCGGCGCGCGTAAATAACGACCCATCAGTTGAGGCATCCCCCGGTGTTGCCGGGGGCGGGCCTTGCGGAGCACCAGAGGAGCTCATCAAATTATGAAGATTCGTACGATTTCCACCGGACTTGTGATCGCCGCCCTGCTCGCGGCGCTGCCCATGACCAGCGCCTGGGCCACCCACAAGAGCGAGGCCCAGCAGATCATCTCGGAGGCCAAGGTGGTGCGCGAGAAGGCGGCCGCCGCGGGCATCACATCCACAGACAGCGCGGCGATGATCGCCGAGGCCGAAGAGCTGTTGAATTCGCGCCAGTACACCCGAGCGGCCATGATCGCTGGCTGGGCGATCCGGCAGGATGAGTTCGCCCTGCAGGCGGCCGCCGGCGGGGCACCGGCCGACGACAAGAGCGCCGTGGCAAAGGCGATGATCGCATCGGCCGAGCAGGCGCAGGCCAAGGCCGCCGAGGTCGGCGGCGAGTGGCGCGACGTCGGCGAGCTGATCAAAGAGGCGCAGACCCTCTCCAAGGCAGGAGACTTCGACAAGGCGATCGAGCTGGCGAGCACGGCCAAGTTCCAGAGTGAGCGCGGCTACGAGCAGGCGATGGCCGAGAAGGACGCGGGGTTCCCGCAGTACATGTACCGCGCCATCGCGAATTGAGCGTCGCCGCGTTTGCAGCGCCGGCACCCTACTTGCCCATCGCATCGCCATTTTGAGGAGAACCCGAAAACATGAAAACCACAGCCATCTTCGCCGCCCTCGCGCTCGTCGCGGGACTCGGCGCTGCCACCGCGACATCGGCCGCCGAGAACAAGATCACGCCAACGCTCGAGTCCGTCGAGGTCGTCAACAACGGCCAGCCGTTCACGATCACCCGCAGCCATGACCGCGACGCCACGCTGCCGGCCATCTTCCAAAAGACCGGGCGGGGCTGCCCGCCCTTCTGCGTGCAGCCGATGCACCTGATTCCCGGTGTCGATACCGTCGGTGAGCTGGAGGTGTTGGACTACCTGCACCGCATCGCACAGGGCGAGGACGATATCCTGGTGGTCGATTCGCGCACGCCCGATTGGGTCATGCGCGGCACCATTCCAGGCTCGGTCAATGTGCCGTGGAACACGATCAATCAGGACAGCGCGGGCACCTTCGAGACGCCCGCGGAGGCCGACAGCTTCGTACACATCCTCGCCGACGAGTTTGGCGCCGACCAGGATCCTAAAACGGGGCAGTGGAACTTCAGCAATGCCAAGACCCTGGTGCTCTTCTGCAACGGCATCTGGTGCCCACAATCGTCCACCAACCTCAAGACGCTGGTCGGGGTCGGCTATCCCGCCCATAAGCTCAAATGGTACCGCGGCGGCATGCAGGACTGGGTCAGCGTCGGGCTGAGCACCGTCACGCCGTAGCCTCGCGTCACTCGCCACCCCGGGCAGAGACCCCAGGGCGCCTTCGGGCGCCCTTTTTCGTGCCACCGTCACCGGCCCCCGAGGTCCACGGATCACCCGGGTTGGCCGGCCATCCATGCCCCCACGACATCCTATTCTCAATATTGATGCCCGTAGCAAAACCTTATGCCGGGATAAGCTATATTGGGTACTCGCTTGATGGCGCGGGCATCGGGGCGACAGCAGCCCCCGGGGCGTACCGGGCCGGTCCACGGTGGACCGGATCGGCTCCTGACCCAAGCGGTGCGATTCCCGGATCGTGCGTCCATGGCCCGCACGGGAGGCGTTTCACCTCAGCGTTTCCCTGCCGAGATCACTGACCCCGGAGGCAATTTGTAATGACCGATTACGTGCGCTGGCTCAGCGAGTTGGGGATGGACGACATACCGATCGTCGGCGGCAAGAACGCCTCGCTGGGGGAGATGATCCAGCACCTGACCAAGGTCGGTGTCCAGGTGCCAGGTGGCTTTGCGACCACGGCGCTCGCCTATCGCGACTTTCTCGCCGAGAGCGGACTGGACGCGCGCATCGCCGCCGAGCTGGAACGCCTCGATGTCGATGACCTCGCGGCATTGAGCGAGGCCGGCCCGAAGATCCGCGGATGGATCATCGAGCAACCGTTTCAGCCCGCGCTGGACGCGGCCATCGAGGCCGCGTACGGCCAACTCATCGAACAGGCCGGAAACGCGGATTGCTCATGGGCCGTGCGCTCGTCGGCCACCGCCGAGGACCTGCCCGACGCGTCCTTCGCCGGACAGCAGGAGACGTTCCTCAACGTTCATGGGATCGAAAGCATCAAGCGGTCGATCAAGGAGGTGTTCGCCTCGCTCTACAACGACCGGGCCATCTCATACCGCGTCCATCAGGGCTTTACGCACGCGGAGGTCGCGCTGTCCGCCGGGATCCAGCGCATGGTCCGCAGCGATCTGGCCGCCAGCGGCGTCATGTTCACCCTCGACACCGAGTCGGGGTTCCGCGACGCGGTCTTCATCACGGCCAGTTACGGGCTGGGGGAGATGGTCGTGCAGGGTGCGGTGAATCCCGACGAGTTCTACGTGCACAAGCCAACGCTGGCGGCCGGCCGTCCAGCCATCCTGCGTCGTACAGTCGGCGACAAGGCGATCCGGAGGGTCTACGCGGAACCCGGATCGGCCGCGCCGGTGAGAACCGAGGAGGTCACCGCACCCGAACGGGTCCTGTTCAGTATCACCGATGCCGAGATCGAGGACCTGGCCCGTCAGGCCGTGCTGATCGAGCAGCACTACGGCCGACCGATGGACATCGAGTGGGCCAAGGACGGTATCGACGGCAGGCTCTACATCGTGCAGGCCCGTCCGGAGACGGTTCAGAGCCGCTCTGGTCAGGTGATCGAGCGCTATCATCTCCGGGCCAAAGGCGAGGTGCTGGCAACCGGGCGCAGCATTGGCCACCGTATCGGCGCGGGCGCCGCCCGGGTGGTCACATCAATCAAAGACATGGACCAGGTCCGGCCCGGCGACGTGCTGGTTGCCGACATGACCGATCCGGACTGGGAGCCGATCATGAAGCGCGCCGCGGCGATCGTCACCAACCGCGGTGGGCGTACCTGTCACGCGGCAATCATCGCCCGCGAGCTCGGCGTCCCCGCGGTAGTGGGCTGCAACGACGCGACCGACCGGATCGCCGACGGTAGCGAGGTCACGGTCTCCTGCGCCGAGGGCGACACCGGCTTCATCTACGCGGGCAACCTCCCGTTCGAGCACCAGAGCGTCGAGCTCGCCCACATGCCCGAGGTCCCGGTGAAGGTGATGATGAATGTCGGCAACCCCGAAAGGGCTTTCGCGTTCGCGTCGATCCCCAATGCCGGGATCGGTCTGGCACGCCTGGAGTTCATCATCAACAACGGGATCGGTATCCACCCCAAGGCCCTGCTGGAGTACGACGAGCTGCCCCCCGGGCTGCGCGAGGAGATCGCCCCGCGCATTGCCGCCTACCCCAGTGCGCGTGCGTTCTACGTCATGCGCCTGGTCGAGGGTATCTCGACGCTGGCGGCCGCGTTCGCCCCGAATCCCGTCATCGTGCGCATGTCGGACTTCAAGTCCAACGAATACGCCAACCTGATCGCGGGGGCGCGCTACGAACCCGAGGAAGAGAACCCAATGATCGGGTTTCGCGGCGCCGGACGCTACGTGGCCCCGGATTTCAAGGCCTGTTTCGAGATGGAGTGCGAGGCACTGCGGTATGTACGCGAGCAGATGGGGCTGACCAATCTGCAGATCATGATCCCGTTCGTGCGCACGCTGCGGCAGGCCCGGGCCGTGACCGAGGCGCTGGCGACGCAGGGTCTAAGACGCGGCGAGAACGGGCTGAAGCTGATCATGATGTGCGAGATCCCGTCCAATGCCGTGCTCGCGGACGCGTTCCTCGAGTATTTCGACGGCTTCTCGATCGGGTCGAACGACATGACACAGCTCGCCCTGGGCGTCGACCGTGATTCCAGCCTGGTGGCGGAAGACTTCGACGAACGCGACCCGGCCGTGAAGAAGCTGCTCTCGATGGCCATCAAGGCCTGTCGCGCTCAGGGAAAATATGTCGGCATCTGCGGCCAGGGGCCATCCGATCACGCCGACTTCGCCGACTGGCTGGTCAAGGAGGGCATCGAGAGCATCTCGCTGAACCCCGACACCGTCATCGACACCTGGCTGTACCTGGCCGAGAGCAGCGCCTGATGGCCGGGGTGCGCGCCGACCCGCGCGCCCCCGTCCCGACTAGGTCATCGCGTCCGCGACCTTCTGCCCCGCGGCAAAGTCCAGCGTGCCCTCGTAGATGGCCCGCCCGGTAATGGCGCCGATGATGCCACTTTCGGCAACCCGGCACAGCGCGCGAACGTCGTCGAGGTCGGTGATGCCGCCAGAGGCGATCACGGGCATCGCGAGGGCCTCGGCCAATTGCCGGGTCGCCTCGACGTTGGGACCGGTCATCATGCCGTCACGGCCGATATCGGTATACACGATCGCATCGACGCCGTCGGACTCGAAGCGTCGCGCCAGCTCCTCGACCCGATGCTCGGTGACGACGGCCCAGCCATTGATGGCCACCTGCCCATCCTTTGCATCGAGCCCGACAATGACATTGCCCGGGAACGCGTGGCAGGCACGGGTAACGAACTCTGGCTCCTTGACCGCCTGGGTACCGATGATGCACCAGCGCACCCCCGCGTCGAGATAGGCGGCCATGGTGCGCTCGTCGCGGATACCACCACCGACCTGAATCGGCAGATCGGGATAGGCCGAGGCGATGGCGCGTACCGCGTCGCCGTTGACCGGCTCGCCGGCGAAGGCCCCGTTCAGGTCCACCAGATGCAGCCGACGCGCGCCGGCATCGACCCAACGCGCGGCCATCTCGACCGGATCGTCGGAGAACACGGTCTCGTCCTCCATGCGGCCCTGACGCAGGCGCACGCAGCGGCCGTCTTTGAGATCGATGGCGGGAATCAACAGCATGGATTGGGTCTCTCTTCGTCGGAAACGACCGCTACCCGCGGCCCTCACACCCCAACCGGGTCGGCCGGGTATCGATCGGGATCGGCGCACGCTCGGCCGACAACGGGCGCGTGGGTCAGAGCGTGCCCTTGGTCGACGGCATCATGCCTCCCATGCGCGGATCGGGCTCCACCGCCATGCGCAGGGCGCGACCGAACGCCTTGAAGATGGTCTCGGCCTGGTGGTGGGCATTCTCACCACGCAGATTGTCGATATGCAGGGTCACCGCGGCGTGGTTTACCAGTCCCTGGAAGAATTCATGGAACAGATCGACGTCGAAGCCGCCGATCATGGCGCGGGTGAAGGCACAGGAGAAGGTCAGACCGGGCCGCCCCGACAGATCGATGACCACTCTCGACAGGGCCTCGTCGAGGGGGACGTAGGCGTGGCCGTAGCGGCGCAGGCCGCGTTTGTCACCCCACGCGCTCGCCAGCGCCTGACCCAGCGTGATGCCGATGTCCTCGACGGTGTGATGCGCGTCGATATGCAGGTCGCCAACCGCCTCGATCTCGATGTCGATCAGTCCGTGCCGGGCAATCTGGTCGAGCATGTGGTCCAGGAACGGGAGCCCCGTGCTGAGGTTCGAGCGGCCACCGCCATCGAGGTCGACGACTACCCGGATCTGGGTCTCGAGGGTGTTGCGCTCGATCTGCGCGGTTCGTGGCGCGGTATCTGGATCCATCGGCGTGTTCAGGCGTTGTTTGCGTGGGTAAATGGTCGTTGAGCCGGCATTTAACCACAGCCGCCCGTTCGGCCATAGGGAGAAGGTGGAGTCGAAGTACCCCCCGTGCCCGCCACGAAGCCCCCGCCAACCGCAAAGCGCCGGTTCCGAATGCTGCCCGAATCCCGCCCATGGAAGGTGTCAACCGGGCTTTCCCGCGCGGCCGATGAGTCGCAACAGCCCCTTGGGAGTGCCCGAATCCGGCATCAAACGATGCCGAAAACCGGCAAACCTGGTCCGAGCAAACGGTGGAAAAGGCAGCGATCCCTGCGGTATCCCTAAACAATCGGTCCGAAAGACAGGGGATTAGAACCTTTCTCATGGACAGGTCTGCCGCTCCCATCCACGACGCTGCCGTCCTCCGTCGGGGGGCCCCCAAGCCGGCCCCGGCGCCGACCGGGGTCGGCCCCCCGGAGGCGCCCCCCTTCGTGCGGCACCCCCGCCTTGGAGAAGCGCAGTGG
>JAXGTD010000125.1:0-12451 GCA_040775095.1 Chromatiaceae bacterium
CCGCGGGCCTGCCGCTGATCGCGACGGACGTACCGGGTTGTCGCGACATCGTCCAGCCAGAGATCAACGGGCTGCTCGTTGCGCCACGCAGCGCCACCGCATTGGCCGATGGTTTACAACGACTGATCGACGACGCCGAGCTGCGGACCCGCCTTGGAACACGGGCCAGGGCGATCGCCGAGGCCCGCTTTGGCAGCGAGCGAATTGCTGACCTCGTGAAGGCCGTCTACGCCGAGCTGTTGGCGACCTGCCCACCCGCGCGGCCGGCACCTTTGGGTCGCCCTCGGCCGGGCGATTGAGTGGAAAAACGGCAGCTAGCCGCCGCGGGCGAGCCACAGGCCATCGCGCCAACATGTTATCGGCCGACCCACCGAATGGGTGGCGGGCGCACCCCCATGGCACGCTCACCAGGGGGGTCCAACCTCCGTTTCCCGGATGCATCGGGGAAGATGCATCAGTCGACCAACTGCGGATGGTGGTACCAGCGTATGTTGCACGACCGCATTCAGGCTCAGATGCCGAATCCGTCCGGCCTGGGCGGCAAGAGCTCTTGTCCAGCGTCTTCCTAGACCTCGTCCGCGGCGTTTCCAGGCAAGACCATCTCATCGATGACACTGTTGAAGTCCTGCCGCGGCTGCCAGCCCAGCTCCGCGCGCAATCGATCCGCCCGGTAGCAGGCCGAACCGCACAGGCGCTCGAGGGCCGAGGACGAGAACGGCATCGGGCGGCGGGCCGCCCACCCCAGGAGGTCGCCGGCGCGGGCCGCCGCCACGAGCAGCCAGAGCGGGAACGACCAGCGTGGCGGTTCGCGGCCGAGCGCATTGCAGATCGAGAGGTAGAGCCGACGACTGGAGTAGTCGATCCCATCGGCGACGATATAGACGCGACCGTTTGCCCCATCGTGCGTCATTGCGCGCCATGCCGCGTCGCCCAGGTCGGACACCGAAACCATGGAACGGCGGTTGTGCACCTCGGGCAACGGCGGGAAGCGGCCGCTCGCGACGGCATCGATCATACGGCGCAGATTTCCTTTCACCCCCGGCCCGTAGACGAGCGTGGGGCGCAGCACGCTCACATGCGTCAACTGACTGGACGCGGCGAGCACGATGCGTTCGGCCGCCCGTTTGGATTGACCATAGGCGCCCGAGGGCAGCCGATTCCAGGTCTCATCAACACAGTCCCGACCGGGATCGGCGACGGCCTTTATGCTGCTGAAGTAGACAAAGCGCAGGACGCCCGCCGCGATCGCCGCGTTCAGGAGCGAGCGGGTGCCCTCGACGTTGACCCGCTGATAAGACCCATCCCGAGCCGGGTCCTTGTCTCGCACATGGGCGAGTCCCGCCAAATGGAACACACCATCGACGTCGCGAAAGGCGTCTCCTGGTATGCCGCCATCGCCCAACTCGCAGATGACGCGCTCATGCCAGGGCCCAGGAATGTCCCGCCGAATGAGGGCGCGCACCCGACATCCGCGCTCGGCGAGCGTCCGGCACAGTGCCCGGCCAACGAATCCATTCGCACCAGAGACCAGATACAGCATTATCTTGCATCCCTGGACAGCGACCCGCGAGCCAGCCGCTGGCGGCCAGCCACTCGCCGGCGACGCTCTGGCATCCTCGCCCTGTCGATGACGTTCCTTGCGCGCCGCGGTGGCGGCGCCGGGCTGCGACGACAGGGCCGGGTGTGAAGACTGCCGCGCCCCGCCGCGCTGTCCCTCGTGCATGGGCAACCCATCATTGCCGCGTCGATGTCGGTCGGAGCCCGACCGCGCCTTCGGGTGCCATAGGGGTGTCCTGCAGTGGGATTCATGAGCTGCCCATCTCAGACAGACCGCCTGCCGCGCCCGACCCGAGGTAGGCGCTCACCAATCGCGGTATCTCCGTCTCGAGGCGATGGCTCGAGACATACGACAGCTCGTCGCGGATCTTCTGGGAGCTGTACCAGGCATCGCCCGCGAGCTTGCGCAATGCATCGCTCGTCAGCGGCATCGCCCTGCCTGTCAGTCGCTCCCCGAGCGTGCCGAGGCGCGCCGCACCACGCCAGCCCCAGAGCGGTAGAGACCAATCCGGGATCGGACGGCCGAGGGCGACGTGGATCTGTTCGTAGAGCCACCGCGTGGAATACTCGGCCCCGTCCGTCACCAGATAGCACTCTCCCGCGGCACGCCGATCCGTCGCGACGAGCAAGGCGGCGGCAACCACGTCATCCACGTGGATGGCCGAGCGGCGATTGTTGACCCGCGGCCAGGGTGGAAAACGTCGGCGCGCAATGGCGTCGATCATGCGTGCCAGATTCCCTTGTCCGCCCAGGCCGTAAACCATCGGCAGTCGCAGCACGCTCGCATGCATCCGCCCCGCGGATCCGGCCGCGAGCACGGCCCGCTCGGCCGCGAGCTTAGCCCGTCCGTAGAGCGTGTCGGGGCGCGCCGGCGTCGACTCGTCCGCCGGCCGGGCGCTCGCGCCGGCGGCGTCCCCCATGCTCTTGACGCTGCTGAGATAGACCACGCGCTGCACGCCCGCCGCGATCGCCGCGGCGAGCAGATGCTCGGTGCCTTGCGCACTGACGCGCCAATGGGCGGGGGCCTCGTAGACATCCGGCTCGCCAGGTGGCGGGGAATGGCTCGCGAGATGGAACAGCCCCCGCACGCCGTCCAGGGCGCCAGCCAGGGAACCCGGGTTGGTCAGGTCACCGACCCGGGTCTCGATCGTCTTGCCTGGCCAGGCCCCTTGGACCGCCCGCGCAGACCGCGTCAAGACCGATACAAGGCACCCCGCCTCGAGCAGTGCCGCGACAAGGTGGCGCCCCAGTCTTCCGGTCGCGCCCGTGACCAGGACGCGCATTCCATGGAGCGACGTCGCACGTTGCATCGGATTGTTCATCCGCGCCTCCCCTTGCGGCGCTCCTGCCGCAGCCAGGCGAGCGAGATGGCCGCCGCGAAGTGGACCCAGATACCCAACACCACCAGGGCGCTCAGGGGCAGGGGATAGTCTCGAAACTGAAATTTGCGGAAAAAGCGGGCCATCCCCCGGTGTTTGTGCCACAGGACCGCCATGGGCCGACTCGCGCTGCATACCCCCTTGTGATGCACCGCCTCGACGTCCGGCACCAGGTAGATCGGCCAGCCCCGGTTGCGAAAACGGACAAACCAGTCCAGGTCTTCGCAGTGGAGAAAATATCCCTCATCCAGCATGCCGACGTCGGTCAATGCCTGGCGCCGGACCACCATGAAGGCCCCGGAGATCGCCTCGACCTGCACCGGTCGGTCCGGCAAGGGCTCGTCGGTGCGGTCGAGGCGTTTGCCAGTGAGAAGACTGGGCCAGATCCGTTCGATATGCAGCAGGCGGGCCAGCCCGATCCATGGGTCCGGGATCACCCGTCGACTTGCGACCTGTTCTGTCCCCCCCGGGTCGCGGACAATGCATCCGGCCATGCCCGCCCCGGGCGTCGCGTCCATGAACTCCACCATGCGGGCCAGGGTCCCGGGACCGACGATACAGTCGGGGTTCAGAAACAACAGGTAGCGGGCCCGGGTCTGATCGACCGCGACATTGTTGCCGCGGGCAAACCCCAGGTTCTCCACGTTCTCCAGGATCCTCAGGCGCGGATCCCCGCCGAAGGAGGCCCGCAGCAGCGACAGGCTGTCGTCCGAGGAACAGTTGTCGCTTACCAACACCTCGATCGGCACGTCGGACGCCAGGACCGCGCCGACGCACTCCGACAACAAGACACCGGCATTAAAGTTGACGATGATCACGCTGAGCGCCGGCACGGGACCATCGGATCCGCCGAGGTGGCCGAAATCGCCCTCGCGCACCGCTCTGGGATCACTCACCGACGACATCTGCAAGCGACCTGCGGGCCACATCGAAACTGAAGTGTTTCTGCATCACCGCGATCCCCTCGTCGGAGATGCGCCGCCACAGCGCCTGGTCGCCATAGAGACGCACGACGGCGGCGCAAAAATCGGCCGGATCGTCCGCGATCAGGACGGATTCGCCGTCAACCAGATTCATCCCTTCCACCGCTGGACTGGTCGCGACCACCGGCAGCCCATAAGAGAGGCTTTGATTGACCTTTCCCTTCACGCCGGCACCATAGCGCAGCGGCGCAACGGAAAGCCTGCAGTTTTGGAAGAACGGTACAACGTCTGGGATGTAGCCATGGATGTTGAGCCGCGGACCGGCCAGGGCGCGGATATCTGCCGGCGGATCGGCCCCGATAACGTGGCAGCGCAGATCCGGCAGCTCCAGCCAGACTCGCGGCAGAATCTCTCTGGCCAACCACCGCACGGCGTCGGAATTCGGCGGATGAGCGAACGCGCCGATGAACAGGATATCCCGGCGCGCCTCGAATGCGGAAGCCCTGGCGTGGACCTCATGGATGTTGGAGACCAGATGGATCCGAGCCCGGGGCAGCTGCGCGCGCAGCAGGTCTCGTTCCACCTCACTGACCACCAGGGCGGCATCCGATGCCTCGATCAACGCGAGCTCCTGGCGACGGCGCTGTGCCGCCGCGCGTCGCATCAACCGATCGCCGGTAAGCTCCGCCAAGCGCTCCTCCCGCAAAAAGTGCAGATCCACCGTATCGTAGACGATCCGAGCGTTCGGGCAGTAACGCCGCGTCGAGGGCATCACCGCGGCCGCCGCGTCAGCCCGGCTCAAGATGACCAGGTCATAGGATCGGCCCCGCGTCGCGAGGTGGTGCTTCACTGAACGCACATAAGGTCTGTAGAGACACTCGATACCGCGTCCCTGCAATTGGGACACATAGGGCTGCGGTGCCTCCAGGTTGGCCGCCGCGAAGGTCACCTTGAAGCCGAGTCCCTGCAGGATCGCCAACAGATTCCACATGCGAAGCGACCCGGACTCCTTATCCGGCGTCACCATGTAATTGTCCACGACCAGGGCGCGGCGCCGGGCCGAGCGCTCCTTGAGCCGCTCCAACGCATCCCCTCGCTCTCCCCACCCGGCAATCGCCGCCCCCCAGCGGGCCCGAAACCGTTGCCGGTTGACCGCCTGAAGGCGCACCATGCCAGCGGCGTCGGGCCGCGGATTCATGCCGACGCCACTTGCGTCGAAATGCACCACCCGCGCCGTCGGCTGATAGTAGACCCGATAGTCGGCGGCACGCACCCGCATCGCCAGGTCGGCGTCCTGGTAGCAGGCTGGTGCAAAAAGCGTGTCGAACCCACCCAACTGCTGAAACAGGGCGCGTGGAATGGCGATGGCAGCACCGGAGCAATAGTCCACCGCGCGCAGATAGCTGTACTGAGGCCGGGCCGGATCGTCCAGACGACCATAGCTCCAGGCGGAGCCGTCCGCAAACAGGATCGCACCGGCCTCCTGTTGGCGACCGTCCGGATAGACGAGCCGGCTGCCGATCAGGCCCGCGTCGGGGTGGCCCTCAAAGCCCGCCACCAGCGCGTCCAACCAACCAGGCTGCACCTGGGTGTCGTGGCCGAGGAACACCAGCAGCCGCCCCGAGGCGAGCGCGGCGGCACGATTACAGGACCCGCCAAACCCGAGGCTCGTGGGGTTGCGCACCACGCGAACGCCCTCGTAGTCGCGCAGGCGCCGGGCGGTATCGTCCGTGGCGCAATCGTCGACGACGATGACCTCGACCCCGCTGAGGTCCAGGTGCGCCCTCACCGCGGCCAAGCAATGATGGGTGAGCCGAAACGGCTCGAAAGCGGGGATGATCACCGACACGTCCGGACGCGAACAGCGCGCAAGCGCGACCGGCCTGAATGGCTCCTGCTCCGACAACAGCCTGGGAGGGGCGCAGGCCTGAATCCGCGCGGTGCCGAGACGCCGGCGAATCTTGCGCAGCAACACCGACAGGCCCTCGGTCCGAAGGACGTGCCTGGCCCTTGGCAAAAAGCGCAGCATGTTCCTCAACACGAGGCTCGTCCCCACGACAACCCGAGGCCGCGCACGCGGCAACCCGCCGCCGGCTGGATGGGCCCAGACCGCGTCTGTCTGCCATCCAACGGACTTGCGCCGTACAATCATCCTCCTCGCGTCTGCAGCCCTGGCCAGCACGCCTTGCAACCGCGCGGGCCATGAATGGCCCACGGGCGCTCCGGAAAGGGTACCCGACGAAATTCGCTAGCCGCCCGCCGCCGCGACGCTCTCGCGGTAGCGCTTCAGGACCGCGTCCGTTTCTCCCATGAACACCACGCGTCCCCGCTCCATCAGGACCGCTGTTCGACATATCCGCCGGATGAGGAGATTCGAATGCGATGCCAAAACGATGATCCCCGCCTTATCCGTGAATGCCGCGAGACGCGCGTTGGCCTTTTCCAAAAAAGCGGCATCGCCCGCGCCGATGCCTTCATCGAGCAGCAGAATGTCCGGCTCGATCGACGTCGAAACGGCGAATGCCAGGCGCATGCGCATCCCCGCTGAATAGGTGCGAATAGGCAGATCGAGAAACTCCCCAAGCTCGGTGAATTCCGCGATCTCATCGAGCCGGGAGCGCACCTCTTTGCGGCTCATGCCCAAAAAGAGTCCACGCAGATAGATATTGTCGTAGCCCGTCGCCTCTGGATCCATCCCCAGCGAAATATCAAACAGTGGGGCCACCTCGCCGCCAACATGGACCTCTCCAGCACCCGGCTCATAGAGTCCCGCCAACACCCGGAGCAAGGTCGTCTTGCCAGAGCCATTGTGCCCAACGAGTCCGACGCGATCGCCATGATTCAGGTGCAACGTGACATCGTCGAGGGCCTGGACAACGGAGGCATGTCCTTCTCCAGAGCCGATTCGTCCACCCAGCAGCCCCGGCATGACGCGCTTTTTCAGCGAACGGCTGCTCGCATCGTAGAGGGGGAACGCGAGAGACACATGATCGAGTCGGATAGAGGCCAAGGCTAACCACCTACACCCAGTACGCCAGCCGCCAGCGGTAGGTCGTGTAAAAAATAAGCGCGAGGGTCCAGCCGGCCACGGTGATGACGGCGACGCCAAGGAGAATCTGCAGCGAAGGAAGCCCCCCGAGCAGGGGAGCACGGACCAACTCGACCAGATAATAGAATGGGTTCAGATCGAGGACCAGGGCACGCCCGGGGAGCATATCCGGCCTCCAAATGACGGGCGTGAGGAAGAACATGACTTGCACAATACTGGCGATGATCTGTGGGACGTCCCGGAAACGCGTGCTCAACAAACCAAGCAAGAGGCCCATCCAGACCCCATTGAGCAGCAGAATGGCAACCGCTGGAATGGCCAGCACAACGGTCCAACCCGGGATCTTGTCATACCACAGCGCGACAATGAAAAAGATCCAGACATTATGAAAGAAAATGACCAGATTGCTCCACACCTCGCTGAATACATGAATAGACAGGGGTGCCGAGAGTTGCTTGATCAGGCCTTCGCTGGAAATGAATGCACGCGTTCCATCGAGCACCAGGCTCGCGATCAATCCCCAACAGACGAACCCGGCGGCGAGATAGGGCAGGTAGCCATCGAGTTGCTGGCCAAAGATGCTGCCATAGAGCAGGCCGAGCGCCCCGACCATCACGCCCATCGAGATGGTGAGCCAAAACGGACCGATCACGGAGCGACGATAGCGCTGCCGAATCTCTCGGAGTCCGAGCATGCTCCACAACGCGCGGCGCCGCCACCCGTTTCGCAGATCGTTGATCGCCTTCGAGAAATTACGACCTGTCAACCCCTGCTGGAGCTGGAGGACAAGCCA
Organism: Chromatiaceae bacterium; assembly: GCA_040775095.1. Lineage (GTDB taxonomy): Bacteria > Pseudomonadota > Gammaproteobacteria > Chromatiales > Chromatiaceae > JAXGTD01. The sequence continues at coordinate 7,702 of JAXGTD010000125.1, forward strand.
GAATCGATGGCCCGCGCGAACGTCTTGCCCCATGTCTGAACCGGGTCCGGTTTTTTAGAAGTCGCTAATAATACCTGCAGACGTCGTCTGTTTCCATCGAGCCACGGGAGCGGCGGCGAGACACTGGCCCCATGCGGTTGCGCGGACATACCGAGAGTGGCTCGCGCGCATCGGCGTGGCGGCCGGCGGCAACCCCCGCGCCCACCTCGATGCCGAGAACTGCCGTCGCGCGATGGCACCACGCGCCGTCTTCGGCCAATGAGGACGGCCTATCGGAGGAGGCTGACCAACGCGCGCGGGCGGCACTGACCCAAGATCCGCCAGAGACCGAGTAAGCCACACCGGGGAGCGCCACGGCCGGCGCGATTGGCCGATGCGACGGCAGGGGGCGGGACAAACGGGAGGCGGAGGTCCCAAAGGGGGCCGCATATCATTGGCAGCCCGGTAGTCCCCGCGTCCGGCGACCCCCTGCCAGGGCCCACCACCGCAACCGGCGGGCCATCCATCAACTTGATCGCCGATTTGCGCATGGTGTAGTGTTCCGCCGTTGGTAACCACCTCGCTGGCCGCGTTGCTGGCGCCGACGCCGGACACGCCGCGGGCGGCAAGGTGAACGCCGAAGCAGCCCCGATCCGCGTCTGGCCAGTGGCCAGACACGTTTCGCCACGCCAGATGCTCGGATGAATGCGGGCTCGTATGTCCAGGGAACCCGCATCGCGCTGCGCCGGCTCTGCAAGGAGTTTGATGAAGGCCCCGCGACGGAGGTGCGGATTAAATCCATCCAGCGACGAAGTTCACATGCAACCCAGGACGTGTGAATTCCAGATTGCTCCGTCCATGGCCAGCATGGGAAGCGCGTTGATTGGCGCATCCGGAGTCGGTCGATCGCTGTCGTAGCCGGCACCGCGGCCTGACGCTCTCGAGCAGATTGCGAGCGCCGCGGGGCCAACCGGAGGCGAGCGTGATTCTAAGCCCAAACTACAGTTTCATTTTTGTTCACCTATACAAATGCGCGGGGACCAGCGTGGAGCACGCGTTGAGCCAGCATCTCCAATACAATGACCTGCTCTTGGGGAGCACCGACAACGGACAACGTGCCGAATTTGCTTGGAAGCCATGGATCCGACTTCAGAAGCACTCGCGCGCCATCGACATCCGCCGATTTGTCGGGCCTGAGATCTGGTCCTCCTACCGTACATTCGCCACGGTCCGCAACCCATACAGCTTTGCTGTCTCGCAGTACCAGTTCTGCATAGACATGATTCGAGCGGCGAAGCGAGCTGCCGGCGGAAGCACGGACAGAGCGAAATCCGGAGCGGCGGAGCAATACGACGAGTCGGTCTGGCCCTGGAATTACGCCGGGGTCAGGGCCTGTATGGCGCGACAAGCAGAAGATACCAGCTTCTCGCAATTCCTTCGCGCCGAGGAAGTGCTGTCCTGGGAGGGGCTGGCGCCGATGTCCGATAGCCTCTGCGACGAGCATATGGACGTGATCGTGGACGAGATCATCAGGGTGGAGGAGCTAAACGCCAGGTGGGCCGGTTTGTGCGAGTGGCTGGGCCTGCCCGAGACGGCGCTCGCTACCCGGAACGAATCCTCTGCCCGATCGCGGCGGCTCGCAAGCTACTACAGCGATCCATCCGACGTGGCCGTGGTCCGCGATCGATTCGCAATCGATTTCGAGCACTTCGGATATGATCCAGGGCTCGTCTTCGGCCCGGGCAATCCAAGCGGGGGAAACGGCACGGTCGCGCCAAACTAGGCTGCCCCGGCTGCACTGCCCTCCGTCAAGTTGTGCGCCGGCCCAGCCGATGCCCCACGACCTAACAGCACTCGCCGACGCCTTCATCGAGCTGGTGACACGCCGAACAGCCGATTGGACTTGGAGGACAGCTCCGTCCTGTTGAGGGCGTCATGCTCTGGCGCGCCCTCCTTCGGCGCATGCCGAGCCTGTTGTCGGCGGAGCTGCGACGGATCCCCTCGTGCTCAGGAACGTACCGAATGTTGCCGACGGGGCTGTTGCGGTCAGAGGAATTTGCGAAGAGCGCGCCCTTGGCAAATGGCCGACCCACGATCGGCCAGCGGCCCCGCCCGGATTGCGCACCGGACATCGGCTTCCGGGACCGCGATGCTCAGGCCGGGAGCCCAAGCCCCCGAAGCAGGTCGCCGATCCTGGACCGATTGGACGCGACAGAGAATTCCCGTTCCACGCTGGCCAACCCGCCATCGGACAATCGCTCCCAGCGTTCGGGGTCTCCATAGAGCTCGACAACGGCCGCGGCGATCTCCGCCGGCCCGTCTGCCCGCACCGTCCCCTCATGCTCGGCGAGACCCAATCCCTCGGCGGCGACCGTGGTCAGGACACAGGGTACGCCGTAGCCGAGGCTGGTGACGACCTTGCCCTTTTGACCGGCGCCGTAGCGCAGCGGGGCCACCGAGAGGCGAGCGGCGCCAAAGATCGGGTCGAGATCCTCGACGAATCCGAGAACGCGGATGCCCTGACCCGCCAACGCATCCACCTCGGGGACCATATGGCTCCCCACGATCGACAGCTCCAGCTCCGGGAGCCGGGCCCGGATCAGAGGCCAGATCTCACGGCAGAACCAGATGACGGCATCGACGTTGGGTGGGTGGCGGAAACCGCCGACGAAGACGATACCGGCACGTTGGCGGAAGCCGGGGCCACGACCCGGGATCTCCCGCAGCAGTGGTATGACGTGGACCTGGGCGCCGGGCGCCTCGACCTCCAGGAGGTCGCGTTCGACGGGACTGATGACGATGGTCGCGTCCGCCCGGTCGATGACATGGAGCTCCATCTGTCGATGCCGCCTCGCCTCGGCGCTCTCGGGTCGACCGGTCTCCAGCTCGGCGCGGCGGCGCTCTCTGAGGTAGTGCAAGTCGACGGTGTTGAAGATGATCTTCGCGTTGGGGCAGTTCGCCCGGACCGCGTCGATGTGGCTGAACGCGGTGGGCCCGCGAACCAGCATGACGGCATCGAGCTCACCACCGCGATCGGAGAGAAACGACTTTACGGACCGAATATAGGGGTGATAGATGCACTCAACCCCCATTGCCTGGAGTGCATCGGTATAGCGTCCGTAGTGCAGCAGGTTTGACTCCGGAATAAACGTGATCCGATAGCCCAGATCGATCAGGATGCGCAGATAGTTGACCATATCCACCGAGCCGGAGTCCTGATCCGGCGTCGGCGTACAGGCATCGATGATCAGCATGCGCGCGCGAGGACGGCGATCCGCCGCGATCGGGAAACGCCGGGCGGCACCCCCGTGGCCGCTCAGTACGCCCTCCCACTTGGCTCGAAAGAGGTCGCGGTTGCGTGTTTGATACAGCTTGATCCCTTGGTTGAGCGTCGTCCCGCAGGTGACCCCTTCGTAATGGACGATCTGCGATCGCGGTTGATAGAGCACCCGCAGTCCGCGCTCGCGTAGCGCAAAGGCGAGATCGGTGTCCTCGTAGTAGGCCGGCGCAAAGCGTTCATCGAAGCCACCCAGCTCCAGAAACCGGTCTCGCCGGATCATCGCCGCCGCGCCGGAACAGTAGTCGACGTCGCGGAGAAAGTTGTACCGGGGGGAGCGTGGGTCACCGAGCCGGCCCCAGTTCCAAGCGCTGCCGTCTTCCCAAACGATTCCCCCGGCCTCCTGCAACCGCCCGTCGGGATAGATCAACTTGCTGCCAACGAGTCCCGCATCCGGGAGCCCGTCGAAGGTCGCAACGAGGGCATCGAGCCATCCGTCGAGGACGATGGTGTCGTTGTTGAGGAAGAAGAGAAACGTCCCGCGTGCCTCCCGGGCACCACGATTACAGGACCCGACAAAGCCGAGATTCTCGCTGTTGCGGAGATAGCGAATATCGTCCCGTGCCGACAATGAGCCCGGGGTCCCATCCGTGGAGCCATCGTCGACGACGAGCACCTCGATGGCCGCCGCCGGCATCCACCTGGCAATCGAGTCGAGGCACGCCAGGGTATAGTCGAGCTTGTCGTACACCGGGATGATGACCGACACCCGAGGCGACGGGGCGATCCCGCCAGGGATGCGCAAGTCTTCGACGACCGGAACCGGCGGGTAGGGAGACGGGCCAGTGGCAAGCACCCGGTTCCCTTCCCCGCTCCACTTCCACTGCTCCAGCCAGGCGTCGTACGCGGCGGTCCCGCGCAGCAGCGGCGCGGCATGGCGGAAGATCAGGCTCTTCACGAAAAAGCGCGTGGGACCAGCCAGTGGAATCCACTGCCAAACGCCCTTGAGCAGCGAGACGACAGTCTCCCGAAGCGCGCTCACGGCCCGAGGCAGGGGATGGGCGGACCGGCGGATCGGCGGGCTGGATGCCGCCGGGGCCTGCTCGCCCGATGACTGATCCGGGTCGCGCGTCGAAGGCTCCGGTCCAGGGCTCGATGCCGCCCGTCCCAGGGCCTCTGAGCTGGAGCTGGGCGATTCCCTCTCTACACCGGCCGTGCGCTTGCGAGTCACCATCCTCTCATCTCCGCCGATGCCAATCCCCATCGATGGGGCGTCGCCCGTTCGCGCGTGGGCGTGCTGGAAAGGGCGGGACTATACCTGAGGCATCCCCAAACTATCGCTGCGAAAGACAGGAGGTTACAGCCTTCGTCATGGACAGGTCTGCCGCTCGCATCCGCTGCGCTGGGGCCCTGCATCGGGTCGCCGGGAAGCCGGGGCCTAAGCCCGTGGGGGGGGGGGGGCCGGAGGGGGCCCCGTGCGGGGGGGCACCCCCC
>JAXGTD010000126.1:0-12127 GCA_040775095.1 Chromatiaceae bacterium
ACCTTCTTGCGCTCAATGCGAAAGTCCGGGACTGGGGCAAAATGCTCGAAGATGCTGGCAGACACGAGAAACTCCTAAGACAGTTTCCCAAAGCATGCCCCAGTTACATGTTTCAAAACTAGTTTATATGCGCTCGCCCTGGGTGGTATCGCCAATTCCGTTGGGATACGCCGACTTGATCCATCCATGGAACGGGTCCGCGCGCACTTCGTGAAGCGCGACTGGCGAAGCTGCCGTCCCCGGGAGCCCGGCGCGCAACTTTGCGACCCGCCGCACGCGACATCCAGCCTCTGTCCGGTGCCCGAGTGCCCCCGGTCACCTTGCGTGGCCCACAAACGCGACGATGTCCGGGGGCCTGGCCCGCCGCCGGCCGCGAACTTTTGCGGTCGTGGGGACTCCAATCCATCGGCTTCACAGAAGCTCTCTGACTCCTTGTCGTGCTTCCCGCCTCTGGCGGGTTTTTTTTGCGCGCGGGTCGGGCACCCTGTCAGGGAGATACCCTCGGCGGGACGTCTGCCGCGGAACAGCTCGGAGGCGGTCCCGATGCGTGGGCCGGAGGCGGGCCATGCCGGCTGGGCCTCCATGCGCAAGACCCCATATGATCTGACAGGTCGGCGCTCTCGCCAGCGCGGACGCCCGGTCCCCGGAAGACGCCGCGGCAGCGTTCTCTGTCAACCCGATCATGGAGCCCTGCCCATGCCCCACGGCCGAACGCTATGTTGATCGGGCCCATTGCCGCCCCGTCGCGCCGCCGCGGTCGCGTACCTACGCTGTGCCGATGACGGCAAGGACAGAGACTGCCGACTGGATCATGCTCATCGCGTTGACGGCGATGTGGGGGTCGGCCTTTGCCTTCACCAAGATTGCCGTCGAGGTGCTGCCAGCCGAAACCATCGTGACCGCGCGGCTCGGGATCGCGTCGCTGATCCTGCTCCCGCTGACGCTGTTGCTGCAACGACGCCTGCCGCGCGGCCTCCGGCTCTGGCTGTTTCTGCTCCTGATCGCGTTGAGTGGGAATCTGCTGCCGTTCCTGCTGATCACCTGGGGGCAACGGTTCGTCGACAGCGCCCTGGCGGGCATCCTGATGGCCGTCATGCCCCTCGGGACGCTGGGTCTGGCCCATTTCTTCGTTCCCGGTGAGCGCCTCACACCGCATCGCGTCGGAGGGTTTCTTCTGGGGTTTGCCGGGGTCGTCGCGCTGATCGGTCCAGACGCCCTGTTGGCGATGGGTGGCGAGCGTGGACCACTGCTGCCGATGCTGGCGATCCTCGGTGGCGCTTTTTGCTACGCGGTCTCCGCCATCCTCGCGCGGCTGCGCCCGCGCGGCGACGCGATCTCCACCGCCGCCGCCGTCACCCTCCTGGCCGCGTTGCTCAGCGCGCCGCTCAGCGTCGGGCGCCTGGGCGGCTTGAGCCCGAGTCTGCCGCCGGCGGTCCTCGGCGCCCTGTTGTTACTGGGGGTGCTGTCCACGGCTCTGGCGATGATCGTGTACTTCCGGCTGATCCAGTCGGCCGGGCCACCATTCGTGTCCCAGCTCAACTACCTGATCCCGCTCTGGGCCGTCGCCAACGGCGTGCTGTTCTTTGGCGAGACGCCGACATTGGCCCAGCTGTGCGGGCTGGGCTTGATCCTGGGCGGCATCCTGGTGGCGCGGCGCGAGCGGGTGGCTTCGGCCCGCGCCGCGGTGCACCGGACGGGCAGGTGAGGCGCCGGGGTCGGACCCGCGCGTTCGCTATTCAAAAAGGTCTCGGAAGGCTCGGGCGAAGCGCTTGTAGGCATCCCATCCGTCCTTCTCCATGACCTGGTCGATGATCCAGCGGTTCTCCTCCTCACGCCCCATCAGCGATTGGATCTCGAAGCCCAGGTGGCGCAGGAACGGGTACGTGGGGCCGTCGTTGTCGAGCCGGAAGTCGGCGTACTCCCCGGAGCGCAGGTTCAATTGCGCGATGAACGGACTTCCGTAGTCGCCCGGGCCCAGCAGATCCTGACTGTTGTCCTGCACATGCTCGACACACTTTCTGGCAAAAGCGGTCACCAACTCGCGGCGTTGGTCGTCGTCGAACATATCGTGAGACAAGCGGTCGGCGATCTGGATCAGAAAGATCAGGTACTCCTGGATCACCTGCAGGCGCTGGGCGTCGTCCCGGTAGACGAAACGCTCGCAGTGCAGATTGATTGCCTTGTCGACACTGATGCGCCACGCGATGAAGGCCAGCGCCGTGCCGACCTCCGCCAGCGAGCGTTCGCTCTCGTCGTTCCACCAGTGACTCTTGATTCTCAAAGCCATAGAAGAAATGTCTCCAGAAACAGGTCCGTGCCATCGTGCCGAGCGTTCCACTTGGCAGCGGGGGCATGAGCTGATAGCGTGATTGCAGACCAATTTACTCAGGAAAGGCGGATTGCATGCCGTCCGCTCTCTGCCGAGGTGAAAGCCGATGAATGCACAAGCGTTGAATGTCTTGGCTGATGTCGTCCAACACAACTGCCACATCTCCGATGCCCGACACGGCACCGACTATTCGCTCTGCGTCTACTTGATGAAAATGCGCGAATATTATCGCTGGGAGAAGCGGCTACCCTACGGGGCCGTGCTGGGAAAGGATGCCGTTGGCGACTGGCTGCAGGCGCGCGAGCAGCTCTGGGAACAACTCGAGGGGGCCGAGCTGCTACCCTTGCGTATCGCCGGGGTCGACTACGACCCGTTCGACTCGGAGACCATCAATGAGCGGCTGGCGCCCGAGGGGCTGGTCTACAGCAGTGGTCTCGGCAACCGGGCCAAGCCGCATTTTTTTCTTGGTGACCTGGAGCGCCACAGCACCAACGGCGGCTATTCGGTCTACGTCGCGGCCATCGAGCACGCCCGCGATCTGGCCGCCCCACCGGCGATGACGCGGGGCAACAGCATCTTTCTGCGTCGTGAGTCGCTGCGGCGCATGCTCTGGGAGAAGCTCGAGAGCTGGCGCTGGAACCGGCCGGATAACGCGCTCGGGCGCGCCTTTGCATGCTACGACTTCGATCGCGATCTGGATGCGTCGCTCGACGCCATGACCGACCGCGAGATCGACAACGCGCTGTTGCACGAGCAGGGCGAGTACGAGGCCGGTCTGCTCTTGGGCGAGGATTGGAACGCGATGTTGCTGGACCTGGCAGAAACGCCCGCGGAACTGATGGCGCGGGCGGTGCGGGATCATCTGGCCGACTGTCTGATCACGCTTCCCCGGCTTGCCGCCTCGGACGATGCCGCCGCGCTGCACTTTTACCTCGGCAATCTGAGCCATATGCGCCAGAGCATCTTTCCCGGTCTTGCCCGGGCCTACGACAGCTGGCGCGCCGACGGCGATCATACCCAGTTGTGCGCGATTGCCGATGCCGGTCGGTCACACTGGGAGCACCTGGCCCGACGGATGATCGCGCTCCACCGCGCGCGGCCCGGCGCGGCCGCGGCGGCGATCAAGTCCCTGGTGGAGGCCGGTCACCTCTAGCCTCAGAGGGTTGCTGCCGGCGCGGTGCGCTGGCACGCGCGATCGCGTTGCTTATGTGGACGCTTGACCAACGTTTGCCGCGGTTGACGTTCCACATGGCCTCTGGTTGACCGATACAGTATAGGGATGTCTGCGTCCCAGGTACCGAGGGCCCGACATGGATTCGATTCGGCGGTCGGTTTGTCAGCTTTGTCCGAAGGGTAGGGCGGGCCTCGTCGCCGCGGACGGCGATGCCACTGGTTTCGTCCCGGTTCGGCTGGGGCCTGGTTTGCCCGCCCTGTTACGGGGCATCGCGCGGACCGGCGCGGTCCCGCTCGGACGCGGCCAGGCGAAAGAAGGCGCTGTCCAGCGACCCCGCCGGCCCCCGGGCGCCCGGCTTGAGCCCGGGCGATCATCGCCCGGTTCAGGTATGGTTCCCACCGGCGTCAGCGGCGTGGCGCGCCCCGGCGTGCGTGATCTGTTACCAACGTTTTGCTCGCGCGATGATCAATAGGGGTTCCAGGCGTTCATGGAAGGGCCAATCAAGACAGGCACACAGCTCGACGATGCGGGCGCGTGGTCCGCGTTGTTGCAGTCCGCGTGTGAACAGACCCCGGCACTGGCGTTGGGAGTCTTCGACCATCTGGGGCAGGCGGTCCGGCTGAATCTCGGTATGCGCCGGCTGCTGGGTGCCGATGGCACCGGCCAGGGCGATGGCGATGGTGGCGGGGGACGCTATGACGACGCCTTCTCGGATCCCTGCTTCACCGATCTGTGGCAGTACACGGGTGAGGGCAGGGTGTTCGAAGGTGCCCTCTCTCTCGCCGGCGGCGTCCCCGCGCTCCGGAGACTGCAGGTCAGGGCCTGGCGCTTGCATGATCGATTACTGATCGGCGGTGAGCCCGAGCTGGCCGAGCCCGATCGGCTCCACCGCCCGTTGATCGCTGCCAACCGGGCGATGGCGCGGCTCCAAGGCGAGTTGACCGCCCAGCAAGAGCGCCTGCGCTCGAATCGGACAGACCTCGCGCGCCTGCAGCGCCTGTACGCGGCGTTCGGCGAAATCAACTCCGCGATCCGGCGCCATACCGACGAGGCGACCCTGCTACGCGATCTGTGCGAGATCGCGGTTCGGTTCGGTGAGCTCCACCTCGCCTGGGTGGGTACGCCCGACGGTGAGGGCAACCTCGCCGCGCGCGCCGCGGCCGGCCGCACCGACTACCTGAACGGCCTGAGAATTTCGCTGCGCGCGGATTGCGTCGAGAGTGGGGGACCGGCAGCGATGGCCTATCGCTCCGCGACGGTGCAGGTGATCGAGAATTTTTGTGCAAGCGAGTGCACCGCACCCTGGCATGCGCGCGCGCGCCAGCACGGCATTGCCGCATCCGCGGCCCTGCCGCTGCGCGGTGCGACGGAGGTGCTTGGCGTCCTCAACGTGTACGCCGCCGAGGCGGGATACTTCGGTGAAAATGAGATTCGGCTACTCGATCGGATCGCCGACGATATTGCATTGGCCCTGGAGGCATTGCGCCGGGCGTCCGCGCTGCACGAGGGCACGGAGCGCTATCAGCGGATCTTCGATAACGCGCCGCTGGGTCTGCTCCATTACGATCGCGAGGGCAACGTCATCGATTGCAATGCGGCCTACGTGGGGATCGTTGGCTCGACGCGTGCGGAGATCGTTGGTCGGAACCTGTTGCGCGAGAGCGAGGACCCGCGCGTGGTCGCCGCGATCCGACAGTCGCTGACCGAGGGCTCTGGCCGCCTGAACATCCTGTATCGCGCGATGGAGTCCGTCAAGGTGACGCCGGTGAGGGCCTTCTTCAGCGGCATCCGCGATCCGAGCGATACCATCGTTGCCGGCATCGGCATTGTCGAGGACTTCAGCGAGCGCAGCGAGATGGAGGCACAGCTGGAGGCCAGCGAGGAGCGCTTCAAGCTCGCGGTTGAGGCGGCGGGTATCGGCGTCTGGGACTACAGCAGTGAGCACGACCGCCTGCTCTGGGACGACCGGATGTACCGATTGCACGGGATCGAGCGCAACGGTGAGAGGCTCGATGTGAGTGCCTGGCGCCGGTGCATCCACCCCGAGGATCGGGCGAGGGTCGCGCGCGAGCTCCTGACGACCAATGGCGATCATGGCTCGAGCATCAGCGACTACCGCGTCATCTGGCCAAACAGAGAAGAGCGGCACCTGCGCACCTATGCGCGCCCGAGCCACAGTGACGACGGCGGGGTTGTTCGCGTCACCGGCGTGAGTCTGGACATCACCGAGCAGCAGCACGCCGTTATCCGGGTCCATCAGCTCGCGTTTTTCGATCCGCTGACCAAGCTCGCCAATCGCCGGTTGCTGATGGATCGCCTCCAGCAGGCGATGGCGAGGAGCGACCGCCAGCGTCGCTTCGGCGCCCTGCTGCTGCTGGACCTGGACGGATTCAAGCGGATCAACGACACCAATGGGCACGATGTCGGGGACGCGCTGCTGGTTCAGCTCGCCAACCGCCTGCGCGGCGTGTTGCGCAGGACCGATACCGCCGCGCGTCTGGGCGGGGATGAGTTCGTCCTCCTGTGCGAGGGGTTGGCCGAGACGTCGGGGGCCGCTGTCAGTGGCGCTGCCGCCACCGCCGCGAAGATCGGCGCGGCCGTGCGCGAACCCTATCGTCTGGGTGCCGACGGGTTGGTGCTGCATTGCGCGGCCAGCATCGGTGTCACCATCTTTATGGGCAACGAGACGACACCGGGTGAGCTGCTGAAGCAGGCCGATATCGCAATGTATGAGGCCAAGCGGGCGGGGCGCGATGCGATCTGCTTCTTCCGTGCGGAGATGCAGCAGGCCGTTGATGCGCAGGCGGCCATCGAGATCGCGCTGCGTGACGCCTTGGCGTGTGGGGAGCTGCGTTTGGTGTATCAGCCCCAGGTCGATCGCGCGGGATGCTGGGTTGGATGTGAGGCGCTCCTGCGCTGGTTCCCGTCCGATGCCCCGGTCCGGTTGCCGGCCGACTTCCTGCCGCTGGCCGAGGCGGCCGGTCTTATGCCGACGATCGGCGACTGGGTGCTGCGCACGGCGTTGTCGGATATGTGCTCGCTCGACCTGCCGGGCGGGAGCGCGGAGCGATTGAGGCTTGCGGTCAATGTCAGTGCCCGGCAGTTCGCTGACAACCACTTCGCCGAAAGGGTCCTCGCGGCCGTGGCCGAGGCGCGATTCGATCCCCGTCGTTTGGAGCTCGAAGTGACGGAGGGGGCCCTGTTTTCAGACCTGGACCGATCGGTTGCGCTCATCGGACGCCTTCGCCAGGCCGGTGTCCATGTCGACGTGGACGATTTTGGTAGCGGCTCCTCGCCCCTGTTGCACCTGCGCCGCCTGCCGCTGGCCGCGGTCAAGATCGACCAGGCGCTGACTTGTGGCATCGACAGCGTTCCCGCGGACGCATCGATCGCGCAGGCCGCGATCGGCGTCGCCAGGGCCCTCTCGCTGCCGGTGTTTGCCAAGGGGATCGAACGCGAGGCGCAGCACCAGTTGCTCCTGGCCGAAGGCTGTACCCGTTGCCAGGGCTACCTGTTCGGGAGGCCGATGTCTGTCGGCGAGCTCAGGACCCGCTGGCTGTCCGTCAGGTCGAGATGCTCAGGCTGAACAGGGGCTCGTGGGAGGCCCGCCGCGGGAGGCCTGTTGCGCGGGGCGACTGAATCTGGCAGAAGGGCGAACCGCGGCGCCGAGCCCCCCTCCTACAGGCGAAGGGAGCCTTCCTGGCGCGGTGGCCTGTCCCGCGTCATTGCCGATCCCCGCCCCGCGGGTCGCCTACTCGGGCAGTCGCGGAGCCACCTGGCGCTCGCTGGAGCCGCCACTCTGTGGTGTCACGACGATGGTGCTGCCAGGACCATAACCGGGATATCCACCCCATCCGCCGCCGTAGGGGCCGTAGCCGCCCCCCCAGGGACCAGCGCCGTAGCCGTAGGGGCCGTAAGGTCCCCCCCAGCCGCCGTATGGGCCATAGCGCCCGCCATAGTAGCGATCGTCGTACCGGTCGTTGTCGCCGCCGAACCAGCGGCCAGGGTTCATCATGTCTCCAAAGTTCATCGCATGGGCCACCTGGGTTGTCGCGAGCGATCCCAGGCCGACAGCGGCGGTTACCGTCAGAGAAGCAAACATTTTTCGGTTCACGTCTGGTCTTCCTCAGTCAAAATCGTCGTAAGTTGATCAGGGTGGGACGTCCACGCATGGGTGAAATCCACGCGGGTCCCAACAGTTTAGTGTCAGAGTCACGCCCCGGGGCGACTGCGGTCCGCGCAACGGCCATCCACACATCGGCCCGTGGCTGCTCCTCGGGCGGAACCCGGCCAACTAAATTCCAGCACAAAACGCGAACAAAATGTTAGTACCATTAGCTATCGTGTGTGGAAACCCGAGTCGAATCCAGCACACGCCCGTGGTTCACCGATTGGGGGAGAAGAGAATGAAATGGCCCGTTGCGTTGGTGCTTGTTGCCCTGCCGCTGCTGTGCCCGGCGGCCGATTATGAATCCACATTGCTCGTTCAAACCGGAAAGCTCCGCGAGAGCGACCTGATCGTTCGGACCATCTCGGACCTGCAGAGCAACAAGATCTGCCTGGCCTTCTACGTGCGCACGTCGGGCACGAGCTCGGTGATGACCTGCTACGACGCCATTTCCGGCTTTCGTTCCAACATCAACCAGGTCGGGTTCTTCAAGGATGACGAGCTTATCGTACGTAAGGTCAAGGATCTCGAGAATGCCGTGACCTGCCTGGTCGCCTACACCTCTACACCCGGAACCGCTCCCGCCATCGACTGCTACAAGAGCAGGAAGCCGGGCGACGATGCGATCGTGCGCGGTGGACATGTTCGGGAGGGCGATCTGGAGGTGCACCGAATATCCGACCCAAACAGCAACAAGACCTGCCTGATCGCCTACGTGGGTTCCGGCGGCACCTCGCCGTCGCTGACCTGCTACCCGAGCAAGGGACAACCTGGCGAGGGCGGGATGGTCCAGACCAGCCAGCTTCGGGAAGGCGATCTCGTGGTGCGCAAGATGGTCGACGCGCCCAATCAGAAGACCTGCCTGATCACCTACGTGAGCACCGAGGGGACCTCGCCGTACATGTACTGCTTCGATGGCGTGGGTGCGGTACCGCCGCCGAAGAGATGACGCCCCGGTGGGCAGGATGCTCGCCTCGCGCGACCCAGTTGGTTTGATACCGGCGTGACTCGCCCGCGTTTGCCCGCGGCGCTGCCCACCCGCGGGCAAGGCGCGGCCACGCGCGCGATGCCCAAGCCGGGTGGGTGGATGTACACGGATCGCCGCTGACCTGGATAACCAGCCGTTCGCGGGTTGCCGCCACAGCGGGCCGAGTCTGGTCTCGGCGGACAGCGAATGAGTGTCAGACCCGCATGGCGACCCCGGCGGGCCGCCTGAGCCAAGCACACCTGCTGGAGCAAGACGCCTGGCCGAGTGTCCGGGGTCGGACACCCCTGCTGACAGAGGGGCGACGGAGACAACGGGGGAGTCAGCCTTTCGTCGTCTCCCGATCGCCCGGTCGCTATTGGTTGGCCCGGCGTGCAGTTAGTGGCGGGCTGCGAACCTGCACCCCACCTTCCTGCCGGTGAGGACCCGCTGGTGCAGGCGGTGCCCCTGTCGAGCCTTGTCGCGTCTGGCGGAGCGTTGATCGGCTTGCTGCCGCCAGCAGTCGGCATCGGCTGGTGGTCGCGCCGCGCGCGTGGCTTGGTCGGACGGCACGCCCAGCCGAGCGTCGATTTCGTGACCCAATGCAAAGACGCGATTTAACCCCGCGCAACATACTGCGCGTGTACGTGGTCCCGGTGCGCTGGCATCAAGGTGAGGCGGGGAGCTACCTGGAGATTGAGCGGGCGGCTGCCGTCGGCCGAGCCGGTCGTTGACGATTGAGGTTTGCGGCGTACGCCTGCCTCGTGAGCAATCATCATGACACCACGGCCGGCCCTGGCCGTGGCTGTGGGCATCATGGACCATCTGGTGGATGGCCGGTGACTCTTACATGGGGAATCGGTATGGCGGGACGTGTCGTCCCTGGCGCCGCGGCCTTGGTGGCGGCGTTGGCAAGGTTGCGAAAACGGCGCGGCCGCCGCGTCTGTCGCACCATGACATGCAGCACCGGGGCAGAGCCAATGGACATGCCAGGGAGACCAGGACGGCACGGTGCCTCATCAAGATCATGGTTCGATGGGCAAAAGGAGGCGGGTAGCATGGGCGTTGATTTTCCAGCGAGTGACAGCGAGGCCGATGCGCTGGCACGGCGCCGCCAGGTGCTGTTGGTCGTCACAGGGCTGACGCCGCAGGTGGTCACCGAAACCATCTATGCGCTCTGGCAGACTGACCCGCGGCTGGTCCCCGCCGAAGTGCATCTGATTACGACCGTACAGGGCGCCGAGCATGCCCGGCTGAACCTGCTCTCCCCACGCATCGCCTGGCTGGAGCGGCTGCGCACCGAGTACGATCTGCCGCCTATCCACTTTCCGGTCGAGCACATTCACGTCATCCCCGGCAACGACTCTGTCCCGCTCGATGACATCCGTAGCCCCGAGGACAACGTCTGCGCGGCGGATTTCATCACCGATCTGGTGCGCCGTCTGACCGAGGACGAGCACAGCGCGCTGCACGTGTCGATCGCCGGCGGGCGCAAGAGTATGGGCTACTTCGTCGGCTATGCCCTGTCGCTGTTCGGGCGCCCGCAGGATCGCCTCTCCCATGTGCTGGTCTCGGCGCCGTTCGAGAGTCACCGCGAGTTTTACTATCCGACGCGGCAGGAATGTCCGATCCATGTCCAGCAGGGCGGCAAGGAGGTGGCCTACGACTGCCGCAGCGCCCGGGTCGACCTCGCCTGGATTCCGTTCGTGCGGCTGCGCGCCGCCCAGCACCAGCCATTGCTCGCGGGCCGCGCGCGCTTCTCCGCCTGTGTCAGCTCGGTGCAGGAGGCGCTGGCTGAGCGCGGGCTGATCATCGACCTGAAGAGCAAGCGTATCCGCGCGGGCGGCCAGAGCACCCGCCTGCCGCAGGCGGAGCTGGCCTTTCTATCCTGGTTTGCGCGGCGCGCGCAGAACGGGCAACCGCCGTTGTTGGGGATCACCCAGAAGGACCGGGAAGGACGGGGCCTTGACTACCGTGAGCAGTACGTCGCGGAGCTGCGTCGGATCGATCCACTGCTCGACGAGGAAGGCAAGACGCTCGGGGCGTTCGGCCTGCGCGAGGGTATGTTGCCGAGCTACTTCAACAGCAAAAACTCCGCACTCAATCGGACCTTGAAGCGCAAGCTCGGGGCGCTGGCGGCGCTGCCCTACCTGGTGCTCCAGCACAGCGAAGGGGCCGGCTACGCGCTGGCCTTGCCCGCGGGTGCGATCCACTACGCGGCGGTGCCGGCACCGGCGGCGCGCGGCGTTGCCGCCCAGACCGATTCCGGTATGCCCACATGAGCGTACAGGATCCGTTGTTGGGCCCGTCCCCGCTGGCGTTCCCACCACTGGCCCGCTTCCGCTTCCTGCTGCGGGCCGACGACGCCATCCGCCTGCCGGCCTATACCGGCTCGACCTGGCGCGGCCTGCTCGGGCATGGGCTGCGCGGCACCGCCTGCGTTACCCGCCAGCCAACCTGCGACGGTTGCCTGCTGGTGCACAACTGCGTGTATTCCACCCTGTTCGAGACCCCGGCGGCGCCGGCGCATGCGCAGGCCGGGTACACCGCCATGCCGCATCCCTTCGTGCTCGACATCGATCCCAAGCTGCCGCGGGCACTCGAGCGGGGAGCCCAGTATCCGCTAACGCTCCATCTCTTCGGTGCCGCCATCACGCAGGCGCCCTACCTGATCCACGCCTTCAATGTCGCCGGCCAACGTGGCATCGGCAGATCCGGTGGGTGTTTTACGGTCGCCAGCGTACAGCGCGAAACCACCCCCGGCAGCGACGACTGGCAGTCGGTCTATCACTGCACTGATGGTGTCTACCACGCCGTTGAACCCAACCCGCTGATCCCGCCCGGGGCTCCGCCCCGCGCCGCGCGGCTGCGCCTCATCACACCGCTGCGTATCAAGCGCGATGGGCACTTCCTGGGCGCAAGGCAGCTCACGGCACTGGATTTCGTGCGCGCGCTCGGCCGGCGCCTGCGCACCCTCGCGCTCCTGCAGGGAGGCGATCCGGCCAGCTTCGAGCCGCGGCATCTGGTCCCTGATCCGGCCGCGCTGAGCCTGCGCACGGACTGGCTGCGTTGGCACGAGTGGACAAGGTACTCCTCGCGTCAGCACACCCAGATGCAGCTTGGCGGCCTGATCGGCGAGGTCGAGCTTCAGGGTGCCGGCCTCGCGGGTCTCTGGCCCGCGCTCTGGCTCGGGCAATGGACCCACGTCGGCAAGGGCACCGCGTTTGGGCTGGGGGGGTATCGGGTCGGTGGCGGTGCGAGTGGAGCAGCAAAGTCGACGCAAGCTTGTGAAGCCTGATCGGCCAACAGAGCGGAGTGACAATGCGATTCCGCGATCAGGTCTGTGCGCGTAGCCGACGCCACCCTTAGTGTAGATCCGGGATGATTAAGGAGCGTATTTCAGTATGCCCGTTTATCTCTGCACCTGTGGCACCAGTGCCGCGAAAAAACTCTTCAGACAGACGCCACCCTTCAATGCCGTGTGGGTTGTGG
>JAXGTD010000127.1:0-11834 GCA_040775095.1 Chromatiaceae bacterium
AGATCCTCACCGAGGCCGCCGCGGTGGGCGATGCGACCGCCCGCACGATCCTGTTCCACACCAGAGCCAAAGAGGCCTTCTACTACGAGAACAGCAGCTGGCGGCGTCACCTGAACTGGCAGCGCGGCTTCACCGGAGGCTATGACTTCCAGTCGCAGCCGGGTGTCGCCGATTTCGACGCCGCGACCTTCTACTACACCCTCGCCATCCTCGTGACGCCGGCGATGGAGGAGAAGATCATTGGCAAGGGCTCGCAGTACGCCTGGACCGCCCGCGATGCCAACGGCCAGCCGTTTGACGGCGGCAAGACCTACCGGTTGCATCTGCCCAAAGACGTGCCGGTGAAGGACTTCTGGTCGCTGATCCTGTACTCGGATCAGACCCGCTCCATGATCCAGACGGACCAGCGGCATCCGGCCGTATCGAGCCAGGAGAAGGACCTGATCGTCAATGCCGACGGCTCGATCGATGTCTGGTTCGGCCCGAAGGCGCCCCAGGGCAAGCAGCCGAACTGGGTCCAGACCGTGCCGGGCACCGGCTGGAACGTGGTCCTGCGCCTCTACGGTGCGCTGGAGCCCTGGTTCAACCGGACCTGGCGGCCCGGGGAGATCGAGCTGCAACCCTGATCCTTCCCGGGTCCGGGTCACCGGTCCGGCCGCCCGGGAGGATGTGCGTAGCGGACACCCGCCCGCCACCCGTGAGGCCTCGCGCCCAGGCCCTGCCTGGGCGCACTGGTGGGGAATCTCTGCTTCCCGAGCGCGACGCGGAGAGATCGGGCGGGTACCTTGCCGGCGCGTTGGCGTGGGGGCAAGCGGAGCTTGGGGCCTCGGGAGAGTTTGCGAACGGACCCTGGAGCCGATGGGTTCAAGGCCAATGGCAGAGATCGTCACGATCCTGTCGGCATCAGCGGACGCGCGCTCGAGTGTGCGCGATGGTCTGCCCCGTGGGGAGCGCCCCGGGGAGATCCCGCCCACGCCAACAGCGAGGGGCGCGGCTGGCGGTTCCGGCGCGAGCGCGCTCTGGCATCGAGGAGATCCTGAACCCACATGCGCGTGCGGCGACGCACGGGAGCGGAGCGGGGCCAGGAACCCGAAGTAGGTGCCGATCCAATGCCCGGAGGGCATTGGATCAGTATCCCGCCAGGAAATGTTGATTAAAGAAATTTGTCGTCCCGGTGATGGATGGAACGGCATGTTTAATCGATGCAATCGATTGAAATTGTATATTTTTGTGGTTCTCGAATTGCCAGATGCGAGCTGCTCTCATCCATGGATGGATGAAATCAGGCTCCCCCCTGGCGCGCGTTTTGGCTGATAATACCGGGCCTTGCTCGGGCGCCGCGATTCACCGTGCTGTAATCGGTTCTCGTTTGCATCGGTGCTTGATCCAATAGCGGCTGTTTATGGCTTAAGGACGCGTTCCCAATTCAGAGATGAAATTCCCCTGGCTGCTCTATCTCGCGGCAACGCTGGTCGGCGTGCTTGCAGGACTGGTCGGTGCCGTGTTCCACGCGCTGCTGGACCAGGCCAACGCGGCCCGAGGCGCACTGCACGGGCTGCTCGGCGCGGCGCCGGTCCCGGGATGGCTGCTTCTGATGGTGCTCGGCGCCTTGGTGCTGGTCAGCGCCATGTGGCTCGTGCGTCGCTTTGCCCCGGAGACGGCCGGCAGCGGTGTGCAGGAGGTCGAGGCGATCCTTGCCGGCCAGCGCAAGCTGCGCTGGCGGCGCGTGTTGCCGGTGAAGTTCTTTGCCGGCATCCTGTCCGTCGGCTCGGGCCTGGTACTCGGACGCGAGGGGCCGACGATCCACCTGGGCGCGGCGCTCGGAGAGCTGGTGAGCGAGCACCTGGCGCCGCGTCCCGGCGACAACCATGCCCTGCTCGCCGCGGGCGCGGGGGCCGGCCTGGCCACGGCATTCAACGCCCCGCTGGCCGCGATCGTCTTCGTGATCGAGGAGCTGCGGGACCACTTCGACTACCGGTTTGCGACCGTTCAGTCGGTGATCCTCGCCTGCTGCGCGGCCGTGATCGTCAGTGGCTGGATGCTTGGCGAGGGACCGGACATGCCCCTGCCTGGCCTGGATATGGCGCCGATGGCCGCGCTGCCGCTGTTCCCGTTGCTCGGTGTCCTGATCGGCGCCCTGGGCGTGCTGTTCAACAAGCTGCTGCTTGGATCGGTTTCCGCGTACCGCGCCCTTGGCAACGCGGGCGCCTATACGGCCGCGGGCGTCACCGGCCTGATCCTGGGCGCGCTGCTCTGGTTCGCCCCGGACACGGTCGGCGGCGGTGAGGGTCTGGTCGAGAGCCTGCTGCACGGCCAGCCAGCCCTGCCATTCCTGCTCGCGCTGCTCGCGGTGCGCCTGTTGACCACGGTCGGCAGCTATGGCGTGGGGTTGCCGGGCGGCATCTTCGCGCCGATGCTCGCGCTCGGCACCATCTGCGGTGCGGCCTTCGCAGCCCTGGTCTCGATTCTTGTGCCGGCACTGTCGATGGCGCCGGAGGTGTTTGCCGTCGCGGCGATGGGCGCGCTGTTCGCGGCGACTGTCCGCGCACCGCTCACCGGGATCATTCTGGTGATCGAGCTCACGGATGCGCAGTCCGTGACGCTGCCGATCATCCTCACCTGTCTGAGCGCCACCTTCACCGCCGAGAGCATGGGCGGGCGCCCGATCTACAGCGCGCTGCTCGGGCTTGGCGATCGCGCGCCACCGCGTGCCCCGGTCCGCCGGATCGGCATTGCCGCGATGATCCTGGTCGCCTTCATCGCGGTCGAGCGTATCGACGTGGCCTGGCAGGGCACCGGTATGGAGTCCATCGGGACCCTCGCCGAAGGCCCGACGTCCGCGCCCGTGGTCGCCGCGAATCTGGCCCCGACCGCCCCGGTTCCGGGGGGGCAGACCCAGGCCCAGACCGCGCCGAGCCCGCCGCCGGTGCCGGGTCTGGAGGAACCGCGGCCCGAGCGGCAGGCGGCATCGGGGTCCGAACCGACCCGTAGCGCGCAAGCCGAGCACCCGCCTCGGGTGGCCAGCGCGACGACCGAGGGCGGCCGGACCGGCGTCCCTGTCGTCACCGAATCGCCCGTGCCCAATCCACCCACGGACCTGGGGCTTGGCGAACAAGTGGCCTCGGCCGACGAGGCCCGATCCGAACGACCACTTGGTGTGTCAGGGCCGGCCGAGGGTCCGTCGATAGACGAGGTAGCGCTGAAGGGGTCCCAGACACTGGGCCAGACACTGGGCGAGATGTCGGGCGAGATGTCGGGCCATGCGCCGAGCCAGGCCCAGAGCCATGCGACAGAGGGTGGTGCAACGCCAGCCATTGGCCCCCCGGGCCAGACATCGGGCCAGATGCTGAGCCAGACCCCGAGCCCGACGCCGAGCGCATTGGCGCCGATCGGCCGCGCCAATGCGCTCGGCGCCGAGGCGCGCTTCAGCATCCAACTGATCAGCTTCCGCGAGAAAGCAAGCCTTGCGCGATTCGCCCGAGACGAGGGGCTGCTCGGGAAGGCGCTCGCGCTGGAGTCGATGGGGGAACCGGCGCGCTGGCACGCGGTGCTGCTCGGCGCCTTCGCGGACCGCACCGCGGCCGAGGCAGCCCTGGAAGACCTGCCGGCGCACTTGCGACGCCTCTCCCCGATCGTCCGCCCGCTGGGCGCGGGCGAACGTTTGGTGGCCATCGAGGGCCCATAGCCAGGGGCGGCCTGTCGATCCTGGCACAAAGATGCTAAAGCTTGCGAAGGGGACCTTCCCCGGGCCCCTTGCCGGCAGTCCAGCGGGAACGTAGGCTCCTCCCGGTACCCTGAAACGGTGCGGGCGCGATGGGGCACCGATTCGGTAGCGGACAGTGTGGCGCACGGATGCGGCAAAGCGACATCGGGTGTGGCTGCCCGGATAGCTGACAAATTGGGCGGTAAGGAGGTTCTGATGATCCGTTTCCCGTTCGGGCAGGTGCGGCGCGGTGGTTGGCTCCGGTTGGGGCCGGCATTCTGCGCTCTGGTTGGCCTCTCGGCCGTCGCCGTGTCGGATGACCAGACGCCGGCGAGCGCCACGCTGGCGGCTCCGGGCTATGCCGAGTCGATCCAGCCGATCTTCAACCGCCGTTGCATTGCCTGTCACGGTTGTCTCGCCTCGCCGTGCAACGTCAAGCTGGTCTCGTTTCGCGGGGTTGATCGCGGCGGATTCGGGGTCAATCCGTACTCGAGCCACTTGGGCGATGCTCCGCGCACCGATATGGACGCCGCGGAGGGTATCGCCGCCTGGCGTCAGCGCGGCTTCTATCCGGTCCTGGAGCGTGTCGGAACGGATGAACAGAGACTGGACGGCTCGCTGCTCTACCAGATGGTCGCCGCGGGCATGCGCCATGGCCCGGGCTTCAGCCGCGAGGCACTCGAAGGGTTGCATCCCAGCCGCTTCGACTCCCGCTGCGCGGCGACTCCTGAAGCCCTGTCGGCACTGCTCGAGCAGCACCCGGCCGTGGGAATGCCTTTCGGGCTGCCCGCGATCTCCGCGGAGGACTTCGCGACGCTGCGCTCCTGGGTGGCGGCCGGCTCGCCGGGACCGGATGCCGCGACGAGGCAGGGGACGCTGCAGGTGGTCAATCCCGCGGCGGTGGCCGCCTGGGAGGCATTCTTCAACGCCGATGATCCGCGCGCCCGGCTGGTCAGCCGCTACATCTTCCAGCACGTGTTTCAGGCGACCATCGTACTGACGGACAGCCCGGGCGATCGGTTTCGCCTGGTGCGTTCCAGTACGCCTCCGGCCCGGGCGGTCAAGGGGGCCGATGGGACGGTGCAGGTCCAGATCCCGCCGGTCAAGATCATTGGTACCGGGCTGCCCTACGATGATCCCTACAGCTACGCGGGTGTCGACAAGTTCTGGTACCGGCTCCAGAAGCGCACCGAGCCGCCGGTGCAGAAGGACCACTTCATCTGGCGCCTTTCACCCGGCGACATCGCGCACCTCGAGCGGCTCTTTGCCCTCGACAGCGGCGCCGGCTGGGATGCCGAGGCCGACCTGGATCCTCCCTACGGCATTGAGAATCCGTTCGTCCAATTCGCGGCGATCCCCGCCGAGTCGCGCTATCGGTTCATCCTCGAGAACGCCGAGGTGGTCGTTGGCGGTATCACCTATGGCCCTGTCTGCAACGGGCAGACCGCCACCTACGCGGTCAAGGATCAGTTCTGGGTCTTGTTCCTCGATCCGGCCCATGACCCCTCGGTACAGGAGCCGCTGCTCGGTCTGGACGACCCCGCGACCCTGATGGACCGCTCGGTGCTCGGCAACGGCGCATACCTGGACGCCTTCGCCGAGACCAAGGCCCGTCTGGCCCCCGAGGGCTGGTCTATGGATGCGATCTGGGATGGCGACGGCGACAATGAGAACGCCTGGCTGACCATCCTGCGTCACGAGACCAACGTGTCGGTGCTCAAGGGCGCCCGCGGCGGCCTGCCGCGTACCCTGTGGCTGATCAGCTACGCGGGATTCGAGCGCATGTACTACGACACCGTCGCGGGGTTCGCGTACTGGGAGGGCGATCCGAAGAAGCTCGAGACCCTGATCTTCTTCAACCTCCTGCGGCAGGGCTTCGAAGACCATTTCCTGCTGCTGTTGCCGCGGCGGTATCGCCAGGCAATTCGTGATCGTTGGACCCAGGGCATCGGCCAGATCGGTCTTTATGCGGTGCCCTTTGCCGGCGCGGCACAGCCGTCGCAGATCGTACTGTCAGGAAGAGAGCCTGTGGCCGCGCTCGCTGGGCGGATCGCCGAGCGCCTGGGCCCGGTAATCAGCGACCTGCCGGACCCCCTGAACCCCCGGAAAAAACCCGACGTCGATCTGGCCGAGTCCATGCAAGGCTTCGACGACTTCGATCGCGCCATCTCGACGATGACGGCGGTGGACCATCGCCCCTTCGTCCGCTTCCTGCCCAGTGTCACGGTGGTGCGCCTAAGCCACGATGGTGAGCGGCGCGTCTACTCGCTGGTCGCTAACCGCGCCTTCGCCTCCCAGTACACCATCCTGTTCCAGGATGGCCAGGCAATGCCGGAAGAGGACACCATGAGTGTCTACCCGACACTGGTGAACGGATTCCCGAATCTGTTCGTGGACCTGGATCTGGCCCAGGCGCCGGGCTTCCTGCGCGATCTCTCTGCCGTCGAGACCGAAGCCGACTGGCATCGCTGGAAGAGGCGTTACGGGATCCTGCGCAACAGCGAGCAATTCTGGCCGTTCTACGATTGGCTCAACGACTGGAACTTCAGCCAGCGCGGTGACGCCGCCGGCTGGCTCGACCTGACCTACTACGATGCGCCGGAGCACTGAGCCGGTCGCTCTGGTCTCTCCAACCGGCACGGTGCTTGATAGCCCCGCTTCGCGACAGGACGGGCCCCTCAGGCGGCGACCGCCTCATCCTCGGCCGTCTCGGGTAGCATCAGCAGGGACCCGAGCAGAAAGCCGGCAGCACCGATGAGTGTGAACACCACGGCGAGCCGACCGGCGTCGAGGCTCGACGAGGCGGCCGGCACGGCCGGCACGAACGCGTACAGCGCCGAGACCATGAAGGCGACGCAGCCGACGAGATTGATCAGCGTGACCCACCAAGACAGCTCGTCGGGGCGCCAGGCAAAGTGCGCGTGACAGGTCTCGGCGAACGCCAGGTAGCCCGAGGCGAGGAACAGGCACGAGCCCACCAGGTCCGGGGCCCAGATGGCCAGGTCCTGTTGGAGCCAAGTGAGGCCGGGGCGCATCGCGTCGAGGGTGTTGATGTTGAACAGCACCGTGCCGGTCAGCTGCAACGCGGCGCTCAGCCAGCCGATATCCTTCGGCAGCCAGCCGATGATCGCCACGCGGGGCCCACGGCGCGGACCCTGCGCGGCGAGGGGCGGGGCGTTTGCGGCCTGAAACAGCTGCAGGTAGGCGGCGGTCGTGAATGGGATCGAGCCGGCAAAGAAGACGGCATTTACCGTGGTGGCGTCGAGGGACCAGTGCCGTGCCAACACGGGCGCCAGGCTCAGGACGCTGCCCAGGATGAACAACGAGGAACCGAGCGCGAAGATGACCCCGATCCACCAGTTCAGCTCGCAGGGCAGCCACAGGGCGCGCTGTAGTCGGGCGGAAATGCCGGCCGGGTGACCTCCGCCGGTGGCGTGAAGACGCTTGCGGTGCGTGCGTGAGTGCCAGATCGCCGATGCACCGCCCGGACCCCGGTACGAGCGCAAGGTGATGAACGGCCAGGGCCCGGCCGCTTCGACGAGATCGAGTCCTTCCAGCTGATCGGTTGGCTCTGCCACGCTCGGACTACCCGGTGCTTGGATCGATTCCATGCGCCTCGAGAACGCGGGCCCGAGACCCCTTCGCGAGCGAGACATGGATTGATGGCGTTTTTTCCGCGTGGGCCATGGCTGGCCCGCCAAGGTCGCCGACCTGCCGTCCCTCGACCTGTTGACGCCGATCGTGATGATAGCCGTTTTCCAGCGCGGAGATGGGCTGGAACAGGGGAGGGGTGCGGCCCTGGCGCGCGGGGCCGGTTTGTCGCCCTGGTCGATGGACAAGGCGCAGCGCGCCGTGCGAGGGTCCGGGCGGCCGGCTCGCCGCGTCGCCCCGGTGCGGTTGTCGCTATAATGCCGACCCATGTCCCGCGACGCGCTGACCCTGTGCCACGAGTGCGACCTGCTGCAGCGCAATCCATCGCTGCCGCCGGGTGGGTCTGCCCATTGTGTGCGTTGCGGGCAGTTGTTGCATCGACATCGGCCCGACAGCCTCAACCGCACGCTGGCGCTGGCGCTCGCCGGCCTGATCCTGTTCATTGTCGCCAACAGCTATCCGTTCCTGTCGTTTCAGATGCAGGGACGGACCACCGAAACGACCTTGTTCACCGGGGTGCACGACCTCTACGGGCAGGGCAAGTGGGAGGTAGCGGGGGTTGTGTTGTTCACCAGTATCCTGGCCCCCGGGCTACAGCTGTTCCTGCTGCTGATGGTGCTGCTGCCGCTGAAGCTGGGCCGGTTGCCGCTGGGCTTTCCCACGCTGTTTCGATGGTTCAAGACCCTCGTGCCCTGGGGCATGATGGACGTGTTCATGATCGGCATCCTGGTGTCGGTGGTGAAGCTGACGGAGATGGCGACCATTGTCCCGGGCACGTCGCTGTTCGCGTTCGTGGTGCTGATCTTCGTGTTGGCGGCCGCACAGGCGTCACTCGACCCGGACGTCGTCTGGGAGCGGGTGCCGCTGCGGCCGGACGTGCGGCGGGGCCCGCGGCGCGGGGAGCGGATGCTCGGCTGCGACGTCTGCGAGCTGGTCGTCCCGGAGCAGTCCGCGCTGCGCGATGGCGCCCTGCTGCGCTGCCCACGCTGCACCGACGTGTTGCATCGACGCAAGCCGCGCAGCCTGCAACGTACCTGGGCCCTGTTGATCGCGGCGTTCGCGCTCTATGTCCCGGCCAATCTCTATCCAATCATGAGTGTGACCTCGCTTGGTCAGACGCAGGCAGACACGATCCTCAGCGGCGTATTCTTTCTGCTGCAGCACGGCATGTGGCCGCTGGCCGCGGTGGTCTTCGTCGCGAGTATCTTCGTGCCCCTGCTGAAGCTGCTGGTGCTGCTTTTTCTGTTGCTGTCGGTGCAGTTGCGCTCGCACTGGCGCCCCCGCGATCGCACCCGGCTGTACCGTGTCACCGAGGCGATCGGGCGTTGGTCGATGGTCGACGTCTACGTGGTGACCATCCTCGTCGCCCTGGTGCGCCTGGGTAATCTGGCAAGCATCCAGGCCGAGGCCGGGGCGGTCTTCTTCTGCGCGGTGGTCATCATCACGATGTTCGCCGCGATGTCGTTCGATCCGAGACTCATCTGGGACGTGGTGGAGTTGCCGCATGGTCGAGAACAGGGGGCCGCCCGTGGCGGATAGCCGGGTCGGGACGCCGGACGAGCCCGAGCTCGACGCGATCGCCGGCGAGGAGCTGCCCGAGGCGCAGGTCGTCAAACGCGACCGCATCTCGCTGGTCTGGCTGCTGCCATTGCTCGCGCTGGGCATCGGCGGCTGGCTGGCCTACAAGAGCATCTCCGAGCAGGGCCCGGTCATCACCATCGAGTTCAAGACCGCGGCGGGTCTGGAGGCGGGCAAGACGAAGGTCAAGTTCAAGGACGTGGACATTGGTCAGGTGTCGGGCATCGATGTGACCAAAGACCTCAACAATGTCATTGTCACCGTGGAGCTCACCCATGGTGCCGAGCAGTACCTGACCGAAAACACGCGCTTCTGGGTCGCGCGCCCGCGTGTCACGGCGAGCCAGGTGTCGGGGTTGGAGACCCTGTTATCGGGGGCCTACGTGGCGATCGACCCGGTGATCAAGGGCAAGCCCGCGCACCATTTCATCGGCCTGGCGGAACCGCCGGTGATCACCACCGACGAGCCCGGCACGGAATACAAGCTGCGCTCCCCGTCGCTGGGCTCGCTCAACCTGGGTTCGCCGGTCTATTACCGACATATCCAGGTCGGCCAGGTAACCAACTACGAGCTCGATGATGACGGCGGCGCCGTGACCATCAAGGTCTTCGTGACCCGGCCCCATGATCGTCTGGTGTACTCGAACACGCGCTTCTGGAACGCGAGCGGTTTCGATTTTCGCCTGACCGCCGAAGGGGTCAGCGTCGATACGGAATCGCTGCTCTCGGTGCTGATCGGGGGGGTCGCCTTCGACACCCCCGAGACGCTGGAGGCCAAGGGCGAGCGCGCGAATCCCGACCAGCTGTTTCCGCTCTACGCGAGCCGCGAGCAGGCCCACGAGCGCATCTATCTGCAGAAGACGCGCTATCTGATGGTCTTCAACGGCTCGGTGCGTGGTCTGAGCATCGGCGCGCCGGTCATGTTGCGTGGGATCAAGGTTGGTGAGGTGCTCGATGTCCAGCTGAAGTTCGACGCCAAGCGGCTGGACTTCTACATCCCGGTCCTGGTCGAGATCGAGCCGGAACGGATCGGCATCCCGGGCGGGCGCGAGCGCGTGCTGGAGGAACAACCGGACGTGGTCGACCGCCTTGTCACGGAAGGCCTGCGCGGTCAGCTCATGACGGGCAGCCTGCTGACGGGGCAGCTCTACGTCGAGCTCGACTTCCACAGGGACGCGCCCGCGGCGACCCTGTCCGAACGCGACGGCTATCAGGTCGTGCCCACGGTGCCGGCCCCGCTCGAGGCGATCACCACCAAGGTCAACAAGATCCTGAGCGCTGTGGATGCCTTCCCGATCGATAAGATTGGCGATGACCTGAGCGCGACCCTCGCCGGTACGCGGGCGATCGTCGACTCGACGGCACTGAACAACGCGATCAAGGAGCTGGAGCTGGCGCTCGCCCAGATCCGCCGCACCGCCGGCCAGCTCGATAAGGACATCGCCCCGGAGCTGGCCGCGACGCTGCGTCAGGCACGGCAGACGCTGGCCAATGCCAACGCGCTGATCGAGCCGGAGGCACCACTGAACGTCGAGACAACCCGCACCATGCGCGAGGTCAGCGCCGCCGCGCGGGCTGTTCGTGTCATGGCCGACTATCTGGAACGACATCCTGAGGCCCTGCTCCAGGGCAAGGGGGGGAGCCGTTGACGATGACAAGACCCATGCTACCTGCTCTGATGCTGGGCGCGCTTCTGCTCACCGGTTGCGCGACCTCACCGCCGTCGAGCTTCTATACCCTGACACCGATCCCCGAGGCGGCCGGCCGCAGCGCGGATATCGACGGCGGGGCGCTCTCGGTGGGCATTGGCCCGGTGACGTTTCCGCAGTTCCTCGATCGGCCGCAGATCGTCACCCGCGATGGATCCAATCGGCTCGCCCTCGACGAGTTCCATCGCTGGGGGGGCACCGTACAGGATGACTTTCTGCGCGTCTGGGGTGAGAACCTGGCCCATCTGCTCGGCACCAGCCGCATCCTGGTCTTCCCCTCGGAGGTGCGCATGCCGCTGGACTTTCGGGTGAGCGCTGAAGTGGTTGCCTTCGAGGGGACACCGGACGGTCAGGCGGTGCTCAAGGTCCGCTGGGTCGTCATGGACCCATACCTGGAACGGGCGCTGGCGGTGCGTGAAGACGTCTACCGCAGCCCCATCGGGCGCGCGACCCCATCGGGCGGCAGCGATGCGGTGGGGCCGTCGGCCGTGGCGGATGACGCCCACCAGGCCGTGGTCGCGGCGATGAGCCGCTGCCTCGGCGACTTCAGCCTCGATGTGGCCAGCGTGCTGCGTTCGCTGCCAAAACCGGCGCCGCCATCGGTCACCGTCTCGCCGCTCTAGGGAAACGGTGATTTATCACGTTTCCCGTCCGGGCCATGGAAGGCCGGGCATTTTCAGTCGCCTAAGTGACTGAAAAAGGAGTGAGCCGGAAACCGCGTCTTCGGCTCGCGAGCGGATCGAATGCCAGGATGGCATTTGATCTGCATCTCCCTCCCTCCTCATGCCGCCGCGGTTGCCTCCTCGGACCCCGAGTGCCCCGCGCTCGGCGCGGGCGGGCGCCTTCGTGCTGGTCGGTCGACAACCATCGGCCAATGGTGTCGGGCGCATGCCGACGCGTCCTCCAACGGGCGATCCGAGGCGGTCTCGCCTGGCCGCGGATCGCCTGGTGCCATTCCGGGCGTCGTCGGTGCGCCCGGGCTTGAAAACGCCGCCTGACCCGATCGCTTGATCGTGATCCCCTGGCGTGTCCGCCACGGCCATGCGGAGCCGTGCCGCCGCGCGTCTTCCTGCCTGGCACCGGCCACGGGCCGTTGCGCTTGTGCGCCTCGGCGCACCTGACTGGTGCGTTTTTATCCGGGATCGCGGCGTATTGGTGCGTCGAGTGCAGCGTTGCAGGCCCCGCGGGGCACCC
>JAXGTD010000128.1:0-11691 GCA_040775095.1 Chromatiaceae bacterium
CGAGGCGGGCGGCGACCCGGTCGCGCCACGGGGCGTTGACGATCGAGACGGAATGGATGCCGATGAACAGGACAAGACCACTGATCAACAGAAACATGGGCGGAAATCCCTATGGTTGGTAAGCGGAAGCGGCGCGTCAGGCAGTGCGAGGGCAATCATGTCCTTCGGCGACTGACCGACCAACGGATGGATCATCCACGCTGGCGGGATGTCTCCCCGTCACAGCGCCTGACCGCGTCGGGGATAGGGCGGCGGATCCTTGCGCGGCCAGGCGCAGAGAATGGCCTGCACCAGGGTTGCGAGTGGGATGGCGAAGAACACACCCCAGAACCCCCAGATGCCGCCAAACACCAGAATCGCAACGATGATGGCCACCGGGTGCAGATCCACCACCTCGGAGAACAGCAACGGCACCAGCACATTCCCATCCAGCGCCTGGATGATCAGATAGGCGACCGTGAGCCAGGCGAACTGCGAGCCCCAGCCCCACTGAAAGCCGGCAATGAGCAGCACCGGCACCGTGACCACCGAGGCCCCGATGTAAGGCACGATCACCGACAGGCCCACGAGCACCGCAAGCAGCATCGCGTAGTTCAGCGCAAAGAACGTGAAGGTGACGTAGCTGACCGCCCAGACGATCAGGATCTCCCAGAACTTGCCCCGCACGTAGTTGGCCAACTGACGGTCAACGTCCTGCCAGACGGTTCCCGCGATCGCCCGGTGCTGCGGCAGGTAGTGACGGAACCAGGCCAGGATGAGGTCCTTGTCCTTGAGGAAGAAGAAGACCAGCAATGGCATCAGGATCAGATACACGAGCAAGGTGATCACACCGACCACCGACGAGAGCGATACCGAGAGGATCTGCTGGCCGGTATTGGCGATCTCCCCGCGGATGGCGTCGATCAACTCGCCGATCTGATCGCCGGTCACCAGGTCCGGGTAGCGCTGGGGCAGCTCCATGAGTGCGTTCTGCCCCTCGGTCATCATGGTGGGCAACTGCTGGACCAGATCGGTGACCTGGCGCGACACCAGAGGTACCACCCCGAGCAGAATTGACGCAACAAAGAGCATGAACAGCGAGAACACGATCAGCACGCTGATCAGGCGCAGCAGCCCACGGCGCTCCAACGAGGCGACCAGACCCTCGAGGAGATAGGCGATCACGATACTGGCCAGCACCGGCGTGAGCATCTGCCCCATGACCATGAGCACGGCGAACAGCGTCAGCAGGAAGACGGACAGGAAGATGATCTGGGGATCGGAGAAATAGCGCCGAAACCAGTCGGTCAGGACCTGCATCGGGGAGACATCCTTGCGAGGTGTGAAGAGAGGGGATGAGCGCGTCAGTCAGAGCCGTCGCGATAGGCGGCATAATGGGTCGCGAACATGAGCTCGAGCTCGTCGATTACGTCTTTTCGCGATTTACCATGCAATACGTGGGCCGTCATCAGCGATGAGGCCCGGTCGAGCAGGTCGGTGCCATCGAGCATCGGATAACCGCGCCGGAGCCGCCGGATGGCAGCCACCACCGACTCGGTCTCCGGCCGGGGTTCCAGGACCGGTTCGGCAGCCGCCCCGGCGGGCACCGCGGTCTCTGTCTCACGCGCGCTGAGAAATTCGGCAAAGGCGAGCAGCGCCTGGCGCTCGGTCTCCCCAAGCCCGCGGAACAGGCGCGAGAGGCGGCGCTCGTCGGCGTTGCCAAGCTCCTGCCTGATCATCATCTTGGCCCGCCGCGCCAAACGCCGGCATCATCGGCAAGGTCAGTCATGCTGTTGCTTACAGTAGGCTCGGGCAAACTCGAGCAACTCCTCCATGACCCGCATCTTGAACTTCTGCTTCTGATGTACGAAGGAAAATGGGCGCATCAGCGGAGGATCCAACGTCACCGTCACCAACGTCCCGAGACGCAACTCTTTCTGGACCGTCGCCTTCGACACCACCGACACCCCCATACCGGCCTCCACGGCCCCCTTGACCGCCTCCGGACTGCCAAGCTCCATCGCGATGTTGATGCTCGTGGAACAGGCGGGGAGTTGATCGAGATAGTCGTTGATGACCTCGCGCGTGCCCGACCCCTCCTCCCGACAGATGAAGGGGAACTCCAACACGCGGGCGAAGGTTACCCGATCGAGGCTCGCCAGGGAATGGCCCGGCGGCACGATCACCACCAACTGGTCCTGCTTGCAGGTCTCGACGACGAGGTTCTTGTTTCCGACCGGTGACTCGACCACCCCCAGATCGATGGTGTTGTTCTCGACCATCGAGACGATGCCCTCGCTGTTGGATACCTTGAGGTGGATCGCAACATCCGGGTACCGACTCTTGAAGTCGCCCAGCAGCGTCGGGAGCATGTACTCGGCGATCGTCGTACTGGCCCCGATGGTCAGCGCCCCGCTGATCTCCCCGGTGATCTCACGCACGCCGTTCTCCATCGCGGCATAGATATCAAAGATCTGGTCCGCGAACTCGAACACCCGCTGCCCCGCGTCCGTGAGACTGATGCGGTTGTGCGTGCGATCGAACAAGCGGGTATTGAAATGATCCTCGAGCTGGCGGACCTGGAACGTCACCGCCGGTTGTGTCATGTGCAGGGTTTCGGCCGCCTTCGTGAAGCTCAACAGACGCGCCACGGTATGAAAAACCTGCAATCTGCGGTCGGCCATCAACACACCTTTTCGGATAGGCTCTGAATAAAAATAACTTATAGCATACTCCACGGCCAGCTTGCTAATTTATCTAATTTTTTCATGGACTTCAGGCAAAATTGGCCGTTCCCGTCCAGATCCGTTGGCCGTTGCGGAACCTGTCTCTCGTGTTGCGCCACGACCGCGACAATATGCAATTGCGCAACACTGCTAGTCAAAAACAACAAGATGACGTATATTCGTCGCTGAATAGGGGGCCGCGCACGTCGCCGGCAACATTTGGATCTCAGGGGGGCAACTGGTTGAAACCGACACAGAATTTCAAGCGATCAGTGTTCGCCGCAGGCATTTTTGCGGCCGTTGGCAGCAATACAACAGCCGTGGCGTCCGGCTTTGCCGTGCCCGAGATCTCGGTGGCCGGAATCGGAACCGCCAACGCGCTGGTGGCGAATCCGGAAGAGCTCGGGGCGATCCCCTACAACCCGGCGGCGATGGGGTTCCACGATGGTGGAAGCCTGGCCATCGGCGCCACGGTCATCGGGCCAAGCTTCTCCGTGACGAACGCGACCGGCGAGCACGACAGCCAGGGTGCTGACTGGCTTGCGGCGCCCATGATCCAAGCCGCCGTGAAGATCAACGACAGCTGGTACGCGGGCCTCGGCTTCAATTCCCCGTTCGGGCTGGAGACACGCTGGGCGATCGGCACCTTTCCGGCCCTGACCGGCACCCTGCCAAGCCCGCCGCTGCCGCCGGGCACACCCGCCAGCCCGCAGCCGACGCAAAGCATGCTCGGGATCCTGGACTTTGTTCCGGCCCTGACCTACCGCGTCAACGAGCAGCTGAGTGTCTCCGCCGGGGCGGACATCTACTGGGCCAAGGAGGCGCAGCTGAATTCCTCGCTGACCAACCTCTCGGGTGACGGCACCGGCTGGGGCTTTAATCTGAGCGCACTGTACGCGCGCGACTCGTGGAGCATCGGGGCCAGCTTCCATTCCGCGGCCACGGTCAAGGTCGAGGGTAACTACGCGCCGCTCAACTACACACTCCTGGCCATCGGCGGCCTGCCAATGGCCCAGACCGCGTCGCTCGATCTGAATCTACCCTCGCGACTGCAGATCGGCGCGCGCTACAAGATCAGCCCCAAGCTGGCGGTCGAGTTGGACTGGGCACGTACGGGTTGGAGCAGTTTCGACACGATCAAGGTCGTCGGCGGTCTGACCGGCACCATCCTTGAGGATCAGAACCAGTGGGACGACGCCAATGCCTACCGTCTGGGCATCACCTATCAGATGCTGCCCAATACGCGGCTGCGTTTCGGTTACTCGTATGACCAGACCGGGCAAGGCGACGACTACTTTAGCGCCCGCGTCCCGGATAGCGACCGCCAGCTCTTCGGCGTCGGTGTCGGACACGACCTTGGCGACGGATGGCAGCTCGATGCCGGCTATATGTACGTGATGTTCGAGGACCGCAACTACAGCGGAAGCCGCCCATACAATCCCGCCGAGCCGGGCGAGGTCAACGGCACGAGCGCGATCGCGGGAGACTACAAGGCTCACGCGAACCTGATCGGCTTGGAGTTGAGCAAGGCCTTCTGACGCGTATCCGCGACGATTCCCCCAACGCGCGACTCCCCGTCGCGCAACCTTAAAGGCCGCCCTCAAAGGGGCGGCCTTCTTTTTGTCCTTGGACAACGCGGGCGGGGCGTCCCGCCGCACCGCTCGGGACGGGGAAGATCAGATATAGAGGCAGATATCGCTCTCGCCAGCGAACTCGAAGAACGCCGCGGCGCCAGCATACTCGACCCCATCGATGAATTCGGCGGTGTCGAGGTCGAACAGATCGACCGTCATCTGGCACGCGATCAACTTGACCTCGGCCTCCTGGCACAGATCGCGCAGCTCATCGATGCTTGCAACACCCTTGGACTGCATCTTTTTCTTCATCATCGAGGTCATCATGCCCTGCATACCGGGCAGTGTCAGACCCAGTATCGGGAACCACTTGTCCATCCCCATGGGCATGGGCATGCCGGGGTTGCCGAGCGGGGTAACCTCCAGCGCAAGCTTTCGCTTCAGCAGCTGAAGGCCGTAAAAGGTGAAGAAGATCTGCGTCTCATAGCCCAGCGCAGCGGCCGTGGAGGCCAGGATGAAGGGCGGGTAGGCCCAGTCCAGCGAGCCTTTGGTAGCGATAATCGCCAGCTTCTTTTGGTCCATCTTTTCCTCCTGTCGGAGCCCGAATGGCGGGCTCCTCGTGTTTGAGTAAATGTCGCGGAGGTCAGGACTTCTTGATCAAGAAGTGGAACTTTCCGCCTTCTTCCTTCGACTCCATGAGCTCGTTGCCAGTCTGCTTGGCAAAGGCGTCGAAGTCCTTGACGGAGCCCGGATCGGTCGCGATGACATGAAGCACCTGACCGCTATCCATGCTGGTGAGGGTCTTCTTCGCACGCAGGATCGGCAGGGGGCAGTTCAAGCCGCTTGCATCCAGTTCCTGATCAAAATCTGCCATAGGTGTAACCTCCGAGTATTCTTTAAGGAAGGGATCGTCGATGCCGCGTTAGTATTTCAGCAACAGCGAAGGTTCTGATTTATAGGCCAAGCAGCGAGAAAAGGCAAGGTCTTCGCTCGCGCCCGCGATCGGCCCGGGGCCTCGCTAGGCCCCTTTCAGATAGCCGATCTCGAAGCCATGCCGGGCCCAGGCGATGATGCCTCCGCGCAGGTTGATCGCGTTGTTCCAGCCTTGCTGCAGCAGGTACTGGCAGGCGTGGTACGACCGCGCGCCACTACGGCAATAAAGCACGATGTCCTTGTCCTTCGGCAGCTCATTGGCCCGCAGCGGGAGCAGGTGCATCGGGATATGCGTGGCCGAGGGGATGGCCCCCTGCGCGACCTCGGATGGGGTGCGGATGTCGAGCAGCAACAGATCATCGCCGTTGTCCATCCGCGCCTTGAGCGTATCGGAGTCAATCTCGTTTAGCACGATCAAAATCTACCCGTTATCCAAGTAATTCAGTATATTAATGCTTTTTGACAGAGGCTACAATTGGGGAACGCCGCCGCGGACCCAGATTGCGGGCTGAGAGCGCGCGCAGCGACCCCGCCGCCATTCAGCGCGGGGCACCAGCGCCCGATCCGCGCCGCGCCGACGCGGCATGGGCTTCGAGCCCAGGGTGCCACGTTCGGTCCACTCGGCGCCTTTGGCAGACGCCGCGCCCAAGCGCCTGCCGTTCGGGCCAGGGAGGGTCCGGCATTTTCAGCCGCCCGGGTGACTGAAAATGGATCGAATCGGAAACCGCGTTTTCGGCTCGCGAGTTGATCCGGTGCCAGGAAGACATTGGGGCAGCACATCCTTAGCACGAGACAGGCCAGCGTCTTATGGAACATCTCCCGATCTTCATCGACATCAAAGAACAACCCTGCCTGATCGTCGGCGGTGGTCCCATTGCATTGCGCAAACTGAAGAATCTGCACCGCGCGGGTGCCAAGATCGTGCTCGTT
The DNA here is from genome assembly GCA_040775095.1 of Chromatiaceae bacterium. Lineage (GTDB taxonomy): Bacteria > Pseudomonadota > Gammaproteobacteria > Chromatiales > Chromatiaceae > JAXGTD01. Next base: position 6,143 of record JAXGTD010000128.1, read on the forward strand.
GCGCCGCAACTGCTCCCAGAGCTCACCGCCCTGCGCGAGGCGGGTAAGCTCACCCACCATGATCGCCCCTTCGAGGACGCCGACCTCGAGGGCATGCGTCTGGCGATCGCCGCCACCGACGATCGTGCGGTGAATCGGCGCATCGCCGAGCTCGCCAAGGCCCGCGGCATCCCGGTCAACGTGGCCGACCAGCCCGAGGACTGCAGTTTCCTGATGCCATCGATCATCGACCGTTCGCCGGTGGTCGTGGCGGTCTCCACCGGCAGTGCATCGCCGGTGCTGGCGCGCATGATCCGTGCCCGGCTCGAATCGCTGATCCCCGCGGGTTACGGCCGCCTCGCCGATCTGTGCGCCCGCTACCGCGACCAGGTCAAGGAGCGCTTCCGCAACCAGCGCGATCGCCGCCGTTTCTGGGACCGGGTGTTGCAGGGCCCTGTTGCCGAGCGCGTGTTCTCAGGCCACCTGGAGGAGGCCGACGCGGCCATGGGGCGGGAATTGATCTCCGGCGCCAGCCCGGACGGCGTCGGCGAGGTCTATCTCGTCGGCGCTGGCCCGGGAGCCCCCGACCTGCTCACCTTCCGCGCCCTGCGCCTGATGCAACAGGCCGACGTGGTCGTCTACGACCGCCTCGTTGCCAAGCCCATCATTGACATGGTCCGACGCGACGCGACCCATATCTACGTGGGCAAGGAGCGCAACAACCACACCATGCGCCAGGAGGAGATCAACACCTTGCTCGCGCGGCTGGCCAAAGACGGGCTGCGGGTGCTGCGCCTCAAGGGCGGTGATCCGTTCATCTTCGGCCGCGGCGGCGAGGAGATCGATACCCTCGCCGCCGAGGGTGTGCCCTTCCAGGTCGTGCCAGGTATCACGGCCGCATCGGGCTGCGCCTGCTACGGAGGCATCCCGCTGACGCACCGCGACTACGCCCAGTCCGTGACCTTCGTCACGGGCCACCTCAAGGACGGCAGCATGAACCTGAACTGGCCGAACCTGGCCCAGCCCAATCAGACCGTCGTGTTCTACATGGGGCTGGTCGGTCTGCCGATCATCATCGAACAACTGATCGCCCACGGCGTGTCGCCTCAGATGCCGATCGCGCTGGTGCAGCAGGGGACCACCCACATGCAGAAGGTCTATGCGGGCTCGCTCTCCAGCATCCTGGAGCAGGTGGAGTCGGATCCGCCGCAGCCACCGACGCTGATCATCGTCGGCGAGGTGGTTCGCCTGCGCGACAAGCTGGCGTGGTTCAACACCATCCCGGATCTGCAGCAGGGGGCGACCACACCGATCCTGCCGGGCGCGTGAGCTCTCCGATCCACGCGTTCACCCGGCCCCCGGGGACCGCGACCGCGGCGAAGCCCACCCGTTGGCGCGCCACGGGGGGCACGACGACTGACCTGGCCGCCGATCGCGTCGGGCCCTGTCCCAGCATTCGCCGCGGCCGGCGTGCCTGGGCGCGCCGCTTCCTCCTCGGCGCGCTGGCCACCTGGACGCTGACCGCCGGCGCCGCCACCGAGGCGCCCACCCTGCGCATCGGGCTCACGCCGAACGCGGCGCCACTGGCGTTCATGGAAGACGGCGTGATCCGTGGCCTGGAGCCCGACCTCGCCCGGGCATTGGCCGACGCGCTGCAGATGCAGTTGCAGTTGCGTCAACTCCCCGAGCGCGCGCTCGTCACCGCATTGCGCGGGGGCAGCATCGACCTGATCCTGACCGCGATGCCCGATGCCGAGCTCAACGCCCTGGGCCTGGGCGCGAGTGAGCCGGTGCTCGACTTCGGGCAGATGGTGCTGATGCGCCTCGACACCTTGTCCCACTACCCACGCGGCATCGACATCCTGACCACCGATGGCCGCGTCGGGTACCAACGCGCCTCGCCGGGCGCGCGCTTCGCGCAGGAGCGCCTGCCGAACGCGCGACGCGTCCCATTCGCCGATGCCCCCGACGGCATCAGCGCACTGCGCGCCGGTGAGATCGACCTGTTCATCCACGACGCGCCCACCGTCTGGGACGTCGCAACCGACCCCGACGAACAGCAATTGGTCGGTTTCTTCCAGCCGCTGACGAAGGAGCAGCTGGTCTGGGCCGCGCGCGCGGACGACCAGCCGCTGTTACACGGTATCAATGTCGCCATCCGCTCCTGGCGCAAGTCCGGTGAGCTGCAGCGGCGGATCAATCGTTGGATCCCAATCCAGGTCGAGGTGGACTGAGCCCCGTTGCCGAAGGGCACGGGATCAGGGAGACTCAGTCGGCCGGCTCGCGCGGGCGCACCGTCGTCAGTCCAAACTGCTCCCAAGCCTGCATCCCGCCGCGGTACCACTTGATCTTGTCGGCGGGATAGCCGAATCCGAGCAGCGCCTTGATGCTGGTTGGCGACTGCCCGCACCAAGCGCCGTTACAGAACAGGACCAACGTCTTGCAGCCACTGAAATTCCAGAGGCCATCCGCGGCACTGGCACCGAGCTCCAGCTGCAGGATCTCGGCGATCTGTGAGGGCTCGGCGATCTCCGGATCCAGCCGCGTATAGGGGATGTTCACGGCACCTGGAATGGTGCCCCGCTCAACCCATTCAGAGGTTCGCGAATCGATGACGAGGACCGAGGTATCGCCTTCGGTGATGCGCTGCAGGTAGCCAATCAGCTCGAGCTCCCCAATCGTTTCGACGCCTGGCGCGATCCGCATCGGCTGCACACAGAATGGCGGACAGGGCCGCGATGTGCTCTGGTACGGTGCATCGATGCTGTGGTCCGGGTCCTGGTCGCGCATCAGCAAAACCGGATGGCCATCGTGGGTGACATTCAGATAGGGAAGCCCCTCGGAGATCCGAACCTCCAGCGCCTCGAGGTCGAATACGCCCTCGGACGGATTGGCCGCGTGCGCCAACGGGCACGCGGCCAACACCATGAGGATCAGCACAAACCGCCGCCAGCACTCGCCCATTGATCTGCCTCCGGCCGACGCCGGGACCAACCCAGCGCCCGAACCCGTATCGGTGTCGCATGGGAACCCGGCTAACCAAAGTCTAGCAAGCGGGTCAACTTTAGGGAGACGCCGATCAAATGCCTTCCTGGCATTTGATCGGCTCGCACCTCGCGAGGCGCAACTCGCGAGGTGCTCCATTTTCAAGCCCTTGCCGCGCTCGAAAATGCCGGGCCTTCCGTGGCCCGGGCGTGAAAGGGACGGCGAGCGCATCCGCCGGCCGATCCGCCCCTATGTCCGCTCGGCCGTCGCTACAGGCCGCACCGCGCGGGTTGCCCAGTCGCCCTAGAGTCGCCAAGATGGCATGGTCGGAATGGGTCCGCACCCCGTCCCCGAGGGGCTGATTCGATGCCCCCGGGGCATTGGATCCGCGGACGCGTCGCGACGCGCGAGCTACTGTATTCTCGAGCGCCCAACGCGTGAAGATGCCGGTCCCTCCAAGACCTGGGCAACAAGTCTCGTCACCCGGCGTTTCCTTGGCACAAGCGCCCGAACAGCGGCCGACCCCGGAGGGTCACCCACGATGTCCGAGTCGAACCGAGCACCAACGTCCCGATCGGCCCGCGCTGGCCGGCGCGGATGGCCTCGCCGATGGCTGGTCAACCTGCTGCTGATCCTGTTGGTCTATGGCGGCGTGCAGTGGTACAAGACCCGCACGCTCGCCAGTGGCGAGGCGCCGCCGCTGGCCGCGACGGCACTGACCAACACCCAGCCGTTCGACCTCGCCGACTGGAGGGGTCGGTCTGTGCTCGTGCACTTCTGGGCCAACTGGTGCCCGATCTGCCGAGCCACCGAGGGCGGCGTCGACGACCTGTCTCGGGACTTCAGCGTCATCACCGTCGCCCTGCACTCCGGTGATGCGGCCGAGATCAATCAGTATCTGCGTGAGCACGAGCTGGATTTCCCGGTCATTGCCGACCCCACCGGGGAGATCGCCAGCGCCTGGGGCGTGCGTGGCGTGCCAACCAGCTTCGTGCTCGACGGTGAGGGCAGAGTCCGCTTCGTCACCGCCGGCTACACCACGGGCCTCGGACTGCGGGGACGGCTGTGGATCGCGGACCTGCTCGACTAGCGACCAGCCGAGGCGGGCAAACCGACCCGATCGCCCATCCGTCTGGCCGGGCACTCGCCCCATCGCGCCCGACTGGCCCGCGCGAGCGGCAAGCGTTTGTCTCGCGCCGGGGCTTGGATATAATTGGCAATATTAGAGATCATCGATATTGAGGACAGCAATCATGCCCACTTACGATTACCGCTGCGACACCAACGGACGCGTCGTCGAAGTCAGCCACCGCATGAGCGAGAGCCTGTCGACCTGGGGTGAGCTGTGTGAGCGCGCCCATGTCGCCCTCGGCGATACCCCGGCGGACGCGCCCGTGCATCGCATGGCGACCGGCGGCAACCTCATCTCCAGCAGCAGCCTCGGCAGCGGCGCCGCCCCGGCGCCTGCCTGCAGTACCGGCAGCTGCTGCGCCGGCGGTATGTGCGGCCTCGACTGAGCGCCACCAGGCCGGTGGCCGGACCCGAAACGCCCGGCCACCAGGCCCCGCTCCCACGGGTAAGATGCAGTCGACACCGGCCGGGGGATTGCGCGGCGACCGGATCGGCCATACACTTGAAGTCGAGAACATCCCGGGGGCGACATGGCTTCGACGTGGGTCACGAAACCCGAGGTGCATGCCGAGGTGCGGGCTACCTCGTAAATCCATCCGCAAACATATAGTTGCCAACGACGACAACTACGCTCTCGCTGCTTAATCCCAGCGGGCCTCTGGCCGGCAGTTGCCTGTGGCTGTCGGATTCCAGGGGTAACATCACATAGGATCGCGGTGACGGGGGCTCGGACCTGATCTGCTAAAACCCAATTCGAGATCGCCGACCGATCGCCCTGCCCTTCGGGCGTTGGAAGGTTAAAAAAAATAGAACGGGCTAAGCATGTAGTACCAACGGCAGAGGGCTTGCGGACGCGGGTTCGATCCCCGCCGCCTCCACCATCACCGCATTTACAAGCCGCTGAAAACGCACGAGAAAGCGCCCTAACCGGCGCTTTCTTCGTTTCTAAATAGGGCAAATTCGTTTAGCCATCCGGTGTCTCACCACGTCGCGTCATACCGAACCTTTGCGACCCTTCCGAGGGTAGGACTGGGGGCATAAACTACCCTCGGATACTCGCGACCCGGGAAATCAAGAACGCGAAGGCCCGCGACGAGCCGCGGGGCGCTACGACCGCGCCAGCTTGCCTGTTCGTCACTCCGGCCGGCGGCAAGCTCTGGCAAGGCAGGTACCGGGTCAGCGGTCGCGAGGAGGCGCTCTGCCTGGGACCGTACCCGAGGCTCGGCCGCTGACGCCGGCCGCCAGGGCTGACGCATCATTCCGATCGGGGCAGCCAGGATGTCGCGCTTGTACTGGGCCGTGAACTTCCGGCGCGCCGCCTTCGCCGGGACTTCCGGATCCAATGGTGCGGGCTCGGCGGCGCCCGCGCCGGAGAAGCCGATTGCAGTCGCCCTCCGGGCTCCTTCCATCGGCTTCTCCGGCGCCAAACCCTTGGACTTCTTCACAAGCTCTAC
>JAXGTD010000129.1:0-11506 GCA_040775095.1 Chromatiaceae bacterium
GGAAGAACAAAGGGGCCAAAATCATCCTCAGCCTGCGCTCACTGGCCAATACGGCCGGGCGCTGGAACCAGTTCTGGCAGAAAATCGACCAATTCGGGGCGGAATGCTACGGTTGAGCACATTTTGCGGAGGCCGCACCCCCATGCCAACATCTATTTTCCTTTCATGGTATCGATGCTTTCTGCCTTGCTATGCGCAAAAAATACCATGAAAAATACCATTGATGATGCAGGTTATATTATCGATTTGATTACTTTTATTGTTCTATATCAATGTGTTACGAATTCCGGTCACTCCCACTCGATGGTCCCAGGCGGCTTGCCCGTGATGTCGTAGACCACGCGCGAGACGCCCGCCACCTCGTTGACGATACGGCGGCTGACCCGATCGAGGAACTCGTAGGGCAGGTGCGCCCAGCGTGCGGTCATGAAGTCGACGGTTTCCACCGCTCGGAGCGCGATGACGTGCGCATATTGCCGGTTGTCCCCGACCACGCCGACGGAACGCACCGGCAGGAACACGGCAAACGCCTGTGAGACCTTGTCGTAGAGATCCGCTCTGTACAATTCTTCGATGAAGATATCGTCGGCCAGACGCAGGGTGTCGGCGTACGCTTTATGCACCTCTCCGAGGATACGCACTCCCAGCCCAGGCCCCGGAAACGGGTGGCGGTAGACCATCTCCGCCGGCAGGCCGAGCTCGACGCCGAGCCGGCGCACCTCATCCTTGAACAACTCGCGCAGCGGCTCGACGAGGCCGAGCTTCATGTGCTCCGGCAGGCCGCCAACGTTGTGATGCGACTTGATAACCTTGGCCTTTCCGGTTTTGGCGCCGGCCGATTCGATCACGTCGGGATAGATGGTGCCCTGCGCCAGCCATTTGACGTTCGGCAGCTTGGCGGCCTCCTCGTCGAAGACCTCGATGAACGTGTTGCCAATGGCCTTTCGTTTGAGCTCGGGATCTTCCACCCCGGCCAACCTGGCCAGGAAGCGCGCCTCGGCATCGGCGCGAATCACCCGCACGCCCATGTGACGAGCGAAGGTAGCCATGACCTGATCGCCCTCGCCGAGCCGCAGCAGACCGTTGTCAACGAACACACAGGTGAGCCGGTCGCCGATCGCCCGGTGCAGCAGCGCGCCCACGACCGAGGAGTCGACACCGCCGGACAGGCCCAGCAGGACATCGTCTTGACCGACCTGTTCGCGCACCGCGGCGATCGCGTCGTCGATGATGTTGGACGGCGTCCACAGGTTGCCGCAGCCGCAGATCTCATGGCAGAAGCGTTCCAGAATGCGCTGGCCCTGCCGGGTGTGAGTGACCTCGGGATGGAACTGCACGCCATAGAAGCGACGGGTCTCGTCGGCGATGCCCGCCAGCGGCGCGTTGTCGGTACTGGCGATGACCTTGAAACCCGTCGGCAGCGTCTCGACCCGATCCCCGTGGCTCATCCAGACATCGAGCAGGCCGTACCCCTCCGGGCTGGTGTGGTCTTCGATGTCGCGCAGCAGCCTCGAATGACCGCGCGCACGCACTTGGGCGTAGCCGTACTCGCGATGACTGGACGGCGCCACGTCACCGCCGAGCTGGGCGGCCATGGTCTGCATGCCATAGCAGATGCCGAGCACGGGGACACCCAGATCGAACACCAACGGATCGGCCCGGGGTGTCTCATTCTCGTGCACCGACTGCGGGCCTCCAGACAGGATCACACCCTTCGCGGCGAAGGCGCGGATTGCATCCGGCGCCATGTCCCAGGGGTGTAGCTCGCAGTAGACCCCGGCCTCGCGTACGCGGCGGGCGATGAGCTGTGTGTATTGGGAGCCGAAATCCAGGACAAGGATGCGGTCGGCGTGGATATTGGGCATCTGGGTAGTCAGTGGCGAGCAGAGAGGGCGAGCGTGGTGGGCTTCTGGTAGCGAGGGGCCAGGCGGCCAGGAACGCCTGGCACGGGAGCAGGGCGTGTCCCTCGCCGCTTGTCACTCGCTACATCAATTGTCGATCCGATAGTTCGGTGCCTCTTTCGTGATCTGCACATCGTGGACGTGCGACTCACGCATCCCGGCACTGCTGACGCGAACGAACTGGGGCTTGGTGCGCATCTCCTCGATGGTGCGACAGCCGGTGTAGCCCATGCTGGAGGCGAGGCCACCGTTGAGCTGGGTGATGACGTTGAGCACGCTGCCCTTGTATGGCACGCGCCCTTCGATGCCCTCGGGGACCAACTTGGTCTTGTCGGTATCCTCCTGGAAGTAGCGGTCGCTGGAACCCTCCTTCGCACCCATGGCGCCGAGCGATCCCATGCCGCGGTATGACTTGTAGGAGCGGCCCTGGTAAATCTCAACCTCACCAGGGGACTCGTCGGTGCCGGCAAACAGGCCACCGATCATGACACTGTGCGCACCGGCTGCAATGACCTTGGCGACGTCGCCGGAGTAACGCAGGCCGCCATCGGCAATCACCGGCACGTCGGTACCAGCAAGGGCCTTGGTGACATTGGCCACCGCGCTGATCTGTGGCACACCGACGCCTGCAACGATGCGGGTCGTGCAGATCGAGCCCGGCCCGATGCCGACCTTGACCGCGTCAGCGCCCGCCTCGACCAACGCGAGTGCGGCATCGCCTGTGGCGATGTTTCCACCGATGACCTGCACATCCGGGAAATGCCGCTTGACCCAGGCGATGCGGTCGAGCACGCCCTGCGAGTGCCCGTGCGCGGTATCGACGACGATCACATCGACGCCGGCCTCGACCAGCGCGGTGACGCGCTCATCGGTGCCTTCGCCGACCGCCACGGCGGCGCCGACCCGCAGGCGCTCATGGCTGTCGCGCGAGGCCTTCGGGAAGTCCTTGGCCTTTTGGATGTCCTTGACGGTGATCATGCCGCGCAACTCGAAGGCGCCGTTCACCACCAGCACCTTCTCGATGCGATGCTTGTGCAATAACGCAACCACCTCCTCCCGGCTGGCGCCTTCCTGCACCGTCACAAGGCGCTCACGAGGCGTCATGATCGCGGAAACCGGCTCGTCCATGCGCGTCTCGAAGCGCAGGTCACGCCCGGTGACGATCCCGAACAGCCGGCCGTTCTCGGTGACCGGGACACCCGAGATGTTGTGCGAGTGGGTGATCTGCATCACCTCGCCGATGCTCGTATCCGGGGTGACGGTGATCGGATCGCGAATGATCCCGCTCTCGTACTTTTTCACCGCCAGAACCTCGCGGGCCTGGCGCTCGATGGACATGTTCTTGTGGACGATGCCGATCCCGCCCTCGAGCGCCATGGCGATTGCCAGTCGCCCCTCGGTCACGGTGTCCATTGCGGCCGAGACGAGCGGGATGCGCAGCGCGATCTCGCGGGTGAGCCGCGTGCTCAGATCGACCTGGTTCGGCACAACCGTGGAATGGGCGGGGACGAGCAGGACGTCGTCGAAGGTGAGGGCTTCCTGGAGCAGGCGCATGGGATTCCTCCGGCGGCGCGTTGGTATGCGAGAAAATAACCCCTGATGATAAGAATTCAACGGCCACTGGTAAACTCCCCCGTTTCCCAGTCACCGGTCACGCCGAACCCGCCATGCCCCAGCCGCCCGCATCCGCCAACGCGATGGACTTTGGCCGCGACATCTGGAGCGTCTCCCGGCTCAACCGCGAGGCGCGCGCCGTGCTCGAAGGCAGCTTCCCGCTGCTGTGGGTGCAGGGCGAGTTGTCGAATCTTGCGCAGCCGGCCTCGGGACACATCTACTTCAGCCTCAAGGACGAGGCCGCCCAGGTGCGTTGCGCCATGTTTCGGCAAAGGCGCGTGCTACTGGGTTTCCGCCCGGCCAACGGCCAACAGGTGCTCGTGCGGGCACGCGTTGGCGTATACGAGACCCGTGGCGACTTCCAACTCCAGGTCGAGCACATGGAGCCTGCCGGAGAGGGCGCGCTGCGCATCGAGCTGGAACGCACCAAGCAGCGCCTGCTCGCGGAGGGAGTCTTCGACAGCGCCGCGAAGCGGCCGCTGCCCGCGCTCCCCCGGCAGATCGGTCTGATCACCTCCGCCAGCGGTGCCGCGGTACATGATCTTCTTACGGTGCTGCGGCGACGATTTGCGTTGTTGCCCGCGTTGATCTACCCAGCCCAGGTACAGGGTGAGGGGGCGGCGCAGACCCTGATAGAGGCATTGCGCCTGGCCAACCGGCGCGCCGACTGCGACGTGTTGATCCTCGCGCGCGGCGGCGGTTCGCTGGAAGACCTGATGGCATTCAATGACGAGCGGCTGGTACGGGCGATCAGGGCGTCGGCCATCCCCGTCGTGACCGGCATCGGACACGAGGTCGATGTGACCCTCGCCGATCTGGCCGCCGATCAGCGCGGCGCCACGCCGTCGGCGGCGGCGGAGCTCGTCACCCCGTCCGCCGGGCACCTGCGACAACGCGTTGCCGCGTTGTCGACGCGACTGGATATCGCGCGGGTCCGCCGCCTGGGCGATGCACGCGCGCGCCTTCGTGCGCTCGAGCGCCATCTGCGCCTGCTCCACCCCGCGGGTCGGCTGCAGCAACAGGCGCAGCGGCTCGATCAGCTTGAGCAGCGGCTCAACGGTGCGCTCGGGGCGACATTAGGGCAGCGGCACCTGGCCATCGAACGGATCGCTGGGCGACTGGCCGCGCGATCCCCGAGGTCACGCATTGCACGCGCTCGGGAGTCGCTCGCGCAGACGCAGCGACGCCTGCGGCGTGGCGCAGAGCTCGTCGTGGCCGCGCGGCGCGAGCAACTGAGCCGCGCCGTGATGGGCCTCGAGGCCCTGAGCCCGTTGGCGACGCTGGCCCGCGGCTATGCCATTACAACGCGGCATGCCGACGGCGCCCTAGTGCGCGACGCCAGCCAGGCGCCGGCCGGGGCCCGCATCGCGGTCCAACTCCACCGTGGCCGATTGCTGGCGCGTGTCGAGGAAAGTCAGCCGGGCTCGGGCACCGACCCCGACTGAGCCAGTGATCTGGGGGGGTATGCCCGCTGGTCACGGGCCGATGGCCGGACGGTCGCCCGGAACAGCGCCGGGCGAACCTCCCTGGCCTGCAGCGCATCCCAAATGGCCGACGGCCCCCTCGTCCCTGCCTTGCAGGGACGGTTCGAGCCCAAGGATGCGCGGCTATTTGTGCGGATTCTCCTTCAGGTGTGGGTCGACCGGCGGGATCACGCTCTGGTTGGGCGTGGCGGGGAGACGCGGCATCGTCTGTTCGGGAAACTCACCGGTGAGTCCATCGAGGAAGGCGACCAGATCCGCCGCCTGCTCATCGCTCAGGTCCTGGTTGAGCTGCACCTTGGCCATGACGCGTACCGCCTCGTCCAGGGTCGGGACCTGCCCGTTGTGAAAATAGGGCGCGGTGAGTGCGATGTTGCGCAAGGTGGGGACACGGAACATGTTCATGTCCTTGGCGTCCTCGGTCACCTGGAAGCGCCCCGCGTCCTCCGCCAGGTTATATTTGGTCTCGTAACTGCTGCCCGGGAAGGTTGGGAACTTCTGGAAGAAGCCGGTCCCCGGCGGCAGCGTTGGACCGCTGAAGTTGGGGCCGGAGTGGCAGGCCGTGCATCCGAGCGAGGCGAAGGTCTCCATGCCTCTGACCTGCTGCGCGGTCAGTGCCTCGGTATCACCCTCGACATAGCGATCATACGGCGAGTTGGGCGTGATCAAGGTGCGCTCGTAGGCGGCCACGGACGCGGCGGCGTTGTCGGCCGTGACGGGGTTCTCCTCGCCGGGGAAGGCCGCCTTGAACATGGGTTCATAGCCAGGGATCTTCCGCAGCCGGCCCATCGCATCGTCGAGGCTGGCCATGCCCATTTCGATGGGGTTGACAACCGGGCCCTTGGCCTGCTCCTCGAGGGTGGCCGCGCGCCCGTCCCAGAATTGCACGGACTGAAAGGCGGCATTCCATACCGTTGGCGCACTGCGTCCACCGCGGGCGTCGTGCATACCGATCGAGTTCGGCCGATTGTCATCACCGCCGGACATCACGTTGTGGCACGAGTTGCAGGACAGGGTGCCATGTTCGGAGAAGCGCGGGTCGAAAAACAGGGTCTTGCCGAGCAGAACCTTGGCTTCGCTCTGCGGATTGCCCGCCGGGATCGGCGGTGTATCTGGCAGTGCCTCCCAGGCGGCAAGGGCGGGGAGCGTCGCGGCGAGGGCGCCGCCGAACAGCAAGGTCGAGACGATGCGCATGATGGGGATCCTCAGTCGAGGGAGTTTTCTGAGAACCGGGGGCACGGGAGCGGGCCAAACGGTGTGTGCGCCGCCACACGAAACCCCCGGCGGACGTACCGAACGAATCACGCTACTGCATGAGCGTCTGATTATATGCCCAGATCCTGAAATGAGTATGAACACGGAAGGTGCGAGTCTGAGCCCCGCGCATTGCACCACGGGGGAGGTAAATTCGGAGGGTCCCGTGCCTGGGCCAGAGACGGCCCGGCATTCTCAGTCACCCAGGTGACTGGATATGGAGCGAACCGGAAACCGGGCTTGCGGCTCGCGCGCGCAGCGGGTGCCACGAAGGCAATGGATCAGCGTCCGCGCGGGCGCCTGGCACCACGTGACCGCCGGCCTCAGGCCCGCGGTCAATGGGACTTCTCCAGCACCATCATGTAGTTGACACCCAGCCAGCGACTGAGGTGAAACCCGCGATTGAATGGATTCACACGCACGCCGGTCCGATCCACGACCTTGAACCCGGCGCCAAGCCCGGCGCTGATCTGCGCCGGCTTGACCAGCTTGCGGAACTGATGCGTCCCCTTCGGTAGCCAGCGCAGCAGATATTCTGCCCCCAGGATGGCGACGACCCACGCGGCCAGGGTCCGGTTGATGGTCGCCACCACGGTGACCCCGCCAGGGCGCACCAGCCGCCCGCAACTGGCAAGGAACTCCGGCAGGCGTCCGACGTGCTCGACGACCTCCATGTTCAGCACCACGTCGAAGGTCTCGCCACCCAGGGCCAGGTCGTCGACGCTGATCAGGCGGTAGTCGATGACGAGCCCGGCCTGCTCGGCATGGGCGCGCGCCACGCGGACATTCTTCTCGGTGATCTCGATACCCGTTACCTGGGCGCCCAGGCGCGCGACCGATTCACTCAGGATGCCGCCGCCGCAGCCGATATCGAGGATGCGCAGACCCTCCAGCGGGCGGGCGGCCCCGGCATCGCGGCCGAAGATCCTGCAAAGCCGTTCCCGAAGGTACCTCACCCGAAAGGCGTTGAGCCTGTGCAGCGGCCAGAATGGGCCATGCTCGTCCCACCAACGGTGGGCGAGCTTCTCGAAATTGGCGATCTCGGCGGGATCGATGTCAGGGCCGGTGAGGTGAACCCCGGTCATGGCCAGCGGGCTCCATGCGGTGACTTACCTGCAAGATTGCCCTGATCTAGAGGCATTGCAAGCCGCCGCCGGACGGAGCGCGCACCGGCCGCTCGTCGTCGTGCCGATGGCCGTTGCGGGGCCGCTGACGCTCGGGTAGGCTGCATGCCACCGCAGTACCCACCCCGCGCACCGCCTCACGCCGTGAATGCCGCCACCGGCCCCGACCCCGAGGGCCTCATCCTCTGGCTGTTGGCTCAGCCGGGCCTTTGGTGGGCCGATCTCGAGGCATTCGTCCGCTGCGACCCCGCGCTGCTTTGGCAACCGGACATGATCGCGCGCATCATCCTGCAAGGTCTTCTGCTGTTTGGCTCGGCGTTTTTCTCGGGCTCGGAAACGGCGCTGTTCTCGCTCTCACGGCTCGATCTGCAGGAACTGCGCCGGCGCCGAAACCCACGGGTCGGGACACTCCAGGCGCTGCTCGACCAGCCGCGCCGGTTGATCATCTCGGTCCTCTGCGGCAATCAGCTGATCAACATCGCAGCGGTCGCCAATATGACAGGCATCCTGGTCAGCCTCTATGACGAGGAGCGCGCCGGGGTGATCAATGTGCTGGTCATGGTGCCGCTGCTGCTTCTGTTTGGTGAGATCACTCCCAAGACCATCGCCATGTCCAATCCGGTTGCCGTGAGCGCCCGCCTCGTCGCGGCCCCGATGGCGCTGTGGGTACGCGTGGTCGCGCCGCTGCGCGCGCTGCTGCGGTTGGTCTCCGACCGGATCACGACCTGGCTGGTCGGTGGTGAGAAGGCGGCCGAAAATATCCTGCAGATCGATGAGTTCCGCACCATTGTCGACGAGGTGGTCAGGGACGGCGAGCTCCACGCCAGCGAGCGCACGCTGATCTACCACCTGCTCGATGCCGGGGCCACCGAGATCGTGCAGATCATGACGCCACGCACGCGGATGGCCTTCATCGATGGGGACATGGGCGTCACAGAGGCGCTGGATCGCTTCCGCGCCCTGCGTCACTCCCGGGTGCCGGTCTACCGCGGCCAGCTCGACAGTCTGATCGGCTTTCTGCATCTCGAGACCGTGCTTCCCCTCGTGCTCGACAAGCCGGACCTGTCCGGAAAGCGGCTCGACGACCTGGTCAGCCCACTGGTGGTAGCGCCCCCAACCAAACGCGTCGACGAGATGTTCGACTTCTTTCAGGCCAACAACACCCGGGCCGCGCTGGTGATCGACGAGTTCGGCGGCGTGGAGGGCATTGTTACCATCCGTGACGTGCTGACCTTTATCTTTGGCCACCTCTCCGGCGAGACCAAGGGCCAGGCGCTCTATCACGAGCGCGACGAAAACGTCTATGAGGTGCCTGGCGACATGAAGCTCACCGACTTCAACGATCTGACCAACTTCGGCATCTGGGACCCGCGCATGACCACCATCGCCGGTGTCGCCTTCCGCCACCTCGACCGCCTGCCGCGGACCGGCGACCAGGTCTCGGTCGAGGACTGTGCAATCAAGGTGCTCGAGATGGACGGCCAGCGCATCGCGAGAGTCCGCGTCTCGCGCGGCCCGAGTGCCGACCGCGAGCCCAACGGCGACGTCGCCCACCCCGCCGAACCGCCGACGCGGACCGATGGGGCCCCGAAGGCGCCGGGGTCCGCCGCCGACGGCGCACCGGAGTAAGCATGGACCCCTTCGTCGCGACCCCGATCATGTTGGTGCTGCTCCTGCTCGAGGGCTTCTTCTCCGGCAGCGAGATTGCGCTCGTGAATGCCGACAAGCTGCGACTGCGCGCGCGCGCCGGCAAGGGTCATCGTGGCTCCCGGCTGGCGCTGCGGCTGTTCCGCCGCCCGGAGGTGCTACTCACCACCACCCTGGTCGGCACCAACATCGCCGTCGTCACCCTGACCACGCTTGGGACGCTGCTGATGATCCAGCGCTTCGGCGAACCGGGGGAGCTGTATGCCTTCTTGCTCTTTACCCCGTTGCTGCTGGTGTTCGGCGAGATCGTCCCAAAGAGCGTGTATCAGCAACAGGCCGATCAGCTCGCGCCGATTGTGGTGTATCCACTGCGCGCCTTTACAGGGGTGCTCTACCCCATTGTGCTGGCGTTCTCGCTGGTCGCGCGGGCCGCGGCCCGGTTGGCGCGCGGGCCCCGTTCCGAGTCGAGCCTGTTCATTACGCGCCAGCAGATGGGCACCCTGGTGGACATGGCCGACCGCGGCGCCAAGGTCGACCTGTTCGACCGCCAGCGCATCGAGCGCGCGATGCGCTTCGCCAACACCACGGTCGGCGAGGCGATGGTGCCGTTGGCCGAGATCACCGCGCTGAACCACCTGCGCAGCACCCGTGACGCGGTGGAGCTGGTCCGTCAGTCGGGCTTCAACCGCCTGCCCATCTACCAAGGCAACATCGGTAACCTGACCGGAATCGTCACCCTGACAGTGTGGGATCTGATGGACGAGGCGCTCACGGCGCGCCCCCTCGGTGACCTGGTGCGCCCGGGGCTGTACGTCTCGCCGCTGCAGCGCATCGACGAGCTGCTGCCCCTGCTGCGCGAGCGCGATGACCACATGGCACTCGTGGTCGACGAGTTCGGCTCCGCCGTCGGTATGATCACAATGGAGGATATCCTGGAAGAGGTGGTCGGCGAGATCGAGGTTGGCTATGACTTCGACGTCTACCACCCGAAGCGCAAGCGCCACTACCAGCGCATGGAGGACGGACTCTACGAGTTTGACGCGCGCGTACCCATCTCCGACGTCAATGCCCTGCTCGGCATCGACCTGCCGGCCACCGAGTTTCACACCGCCGGCGGCTTTGTCGAGACGCGGCTGCGCCACATCCCGCGGGTCGGTGAGTCGGTGGTCGAGCTCGGCTGGGGTTTCACCGTCATCGAGGCCAACGAACGCGCCGTGCTGAAGCTGCGCATCGAGCGGCGTTAGAATTGGCTGGTGACCACAGCCGATCGGGGATGCGGCGTGCCTCGTTGGTACGTCTTCGGTATCAACATCGCGTCCAATCGGTGTGCATCGTTTAGACTCGTGCGCGGCGTGCTCGCGAGCACTGCGTCTGCCGCCATCGCGGGGTCGTACCCGCACCAAAGAGAACGCGGATCAGAAGCCCTCCCGGCATTGGATCAGCTCGCGAAGCTCGACGCGGTTTCCGTTCCGCTCCATGTTCTGTCACCTGGGTGACCGAACATGCCGGGCCTTCCATGGCCCGACCCGCAAACGCCTTGAATCAGCGTTTCCCAAACCCGAGCATGAGGCGATTCATGACCCAAAAGATCATCGTCAGCAACCTACCCTCGGACGTCGGCGTCGAGGAGATCAGGTCCCTGCTCACCGAGGCCGGCGCCGAACAGGTGGGGGTCACGCTCAACAACGAGGGGGATGCCGACCTGGTCACCGCGGTGCTCGTACTGGCCGACATCGATCGGGCCGCCGCCGACCGGATCGCGGCCCGGATCAACGGCGCCCGCTACCGCGATCGCACCCTGGCCGCGTACGTGCCGCTGTTCATGTGATCTGGGCCGGAGCTGCCGGCCCCGCCAAGACGCCGCCCACCACCACCGCGGAGACCCGACATGAACAGCCATGCCATCGCATCCGCCTATGCCATTCTGCACCGCGCGATCATGCACTACGAGGGGGAGCCGGTCGGCACCGTCGCCGCCGTCGCCTCCGACCTCGATGCCGTCGTTGCCGAGAACTATCTCGACTGCTTCGTGCGCGACTTCGTGCCCTCGGCGTTGGTCTTCATGGCCGATGGCGATTACGCCATCGTGCGCCGATTTCTGTTGACGGTCCTGTCGATGCGCAGCCAGCACGAGCGCATCCACGGCCATGGGTTGGAGCCGGCCGTGCTGCCCGCCAGTTTCCGGGTGACCACCGACGGCGCCGGCAACGAGCAGATCCGGGCGGACTTTGGCGACCACGCCATCGGCCGGGTCGCGCCGGTCGACGCGATGATGTGGTGGGTCATTCTGCTTGGAATCTACGTACGGCGCAGCGGCGACAATGCCCTGCGCGAGAGCTCGTCGGTCCAGCGCGCGTTGCGCGGAATTCTCGAGCTGAGCCTGCGCGAGGGCTTCGAGGTGTTTCCGACCCTGCTGGTGCCAGACGGCTCGTTTATGATCGACCGCCGCATGGGTGTGCATGGCCATCCGCTGGAGATCCAGACC
>JAXGTD010000130.1:0-11475 GCA_040775095.1 Chromatiaceae bacterium
AGTCGATCGCTGGCCGGCGCAGGTGCCGCGGGCTCGGGCCGCGGCGCCCCCGCGGCGGCCTTGTTGCTCGCGGCAATGCGCTCCAGTGAGCGGGCAATGGATCCCAGCGGAGTCGTGAAATCCGGCAAGGGGACGAGGGCGAGCAGAAGGGCGGCGATCCAGAAGGCGTGGTTGTGGGTGAAGAGCGCGATCAGCGCCAGGACCGCGACGATCTGAAACTGCACCTTCTGGCCGCGGTGGGCCAGCTGCTCCGGCAATGCGTGCAGCTTGAAATAGAAAACGCCGATACAGATCACCGCGAGTACCACGAATATCGCCGTCACCCCGAACAGCCAATCGGACGCCCCCGGCGCGGTGACGAAGGGCGGCAGGTGATCTATGGTTGCCGGGTGCAATGGTTCCGCCATCTGCGAATCTCCGGGTCGATGTTCCTGCTACTGTTGCGGCAAAGTCCCTCGCGATCGGAGCCTTCTGCACGCCAAGGAGATGCGGCTTATTGGCCATCCCCGGACCAGACGGGAAACGCTAAAAATCATCTCCCTGCAGTCCCTGTGCACGTCGCGCCGCCTCGATCACCTCGATCCCCGCGCGGTGCGCGACGCTGTCGAACCGGATTGCGGGTGGTTCAGTGGACAGCTCGATCGCCGCGACCAGCATCCTGTAGGCACTGGAGCTCAGATGCCGGTCCAGCGCCTTCTGGGACGCCCACTCTTCGACCAGCGTGAAGGCGTTCGAATCCTCGATGTCAGCGTAGAGCCGGCAGCCGAGACAGCCGGGCAACACGCGCGTGGGCTCGAGCAGCACGCCAACGCCTTTCAGAAATTCGGTACGCTGCGACTGCGGCACGCAAATGCTCAACGAGAAGACGATCATCGGCAGCTGGCCCACGCAATAGGACTATCACGACGCTGAGCAATAAACCTGCCAGCGAGGGGAAAGACGGGCTCCCGTCAGACATTCTGGAAAAACAGCTGGGTAGCAGATTCCCGGGGTGCAAATTGCGGCAAGCCTGGAACCGATCTCCGATATTTCAGAGTTTCTACAGCGTCCCGGAGCCGGGCCGTCGTAGCCCCAGCCGTTGCATTCGCGACTCCAGCGTGGTCGGCTTGATACCGAGCCGCTGCGCCGCCCCTCCGGGTCCGCGGATGCGCCAGCCGGTTTGCTCGAGGACCCGGAGAATGTGGTCTCGTTCCATCGCCGCGAGCGTACTTGCGGATGCCTTCGCGGGGATTTCCGCCGGCGCCTTCTGGGTGACTGGCGCCGGTGCGGGGCCGAACCCGACGTGCAGGGTCGAGCCGCGGGAGAGGATCATCGCCCGCTCGATCAGATTGTGCAGCTCGCGCACGTTCCCCGGCCAGGGATAGGCAATGAGCGCGGCCATGGAGTCCTCGGCGATGTGCTCGATGGGCTTGCCCATGGCCTCGCCGAGCTCCTGCACGAACTCCCAGGCGAGAAGTGGAATGTCCTCGGGGCGCTCGCCCAGGGACGGCACGGCGACGGGAAAGACGTTCAACCGGTAGTAGAGGTCGTCGCGAAATCGGCCCTTGGCGACCGCGCGCCCGAGGTCGCGGTTCGTCGCCGCGATCACGCGCGCGTTGATCTGGATCGTGCGGGTGCTCCCCACGCGCTCGAAACGGCCGTCCTGGAGCACGCGCAGGAGCTTTGTCTGCAGCTCCAGCGGGAGCTCGCCGATCTCGTCGAGGAAGATCGTCGAGCCGTCCGCCAACTCGAAACGGCCCATCTGACGCGCCAGCGCCCCCGTGTAGGCACCCTTCTCGCGCCCGAACAGCTCGGCCTCGATCAGGGAGGCCGGCAGGGCGGCGCAGTTGACCTTGACCATGGGGCGCTGCCTGCGACCGCTCAGCTCATGGATGACGTCGGCCAGCAGCTCCTTGCCGGTACCGGTCTCGCCGAGCAGCAGGACGGTGGCGTCGGTCGGGGCGACCTGTGCGATCTCCTCCAGCACCCGGTTGAAGGCCGGTGAACGACTCGACAGGACTTTCCCGGCACGAGGGCTCGAGGAATGGCGCAGGTAGTCGCTCTCCGCCTCCAGCCGTTCCTTCAGGCGCGTGATCTCGGCAAGCGCGGCGGCGAGCTCCGCCTCGCGGCGGCTGCGCACCAAGGCCTGCGCAAACACCTCCCCGAGGATCTTCAGCCGCACCACAAGATCCTCCGGCCACGCCCGGACCCGGTGAAATGCGGCGAAGCCGATGGCACCCATGACCCGACCGCTGGCCCGCAGAGGAATACCCAGGTGGGAGTGCAGTCCAATGCGCTCGCAGTACTCGGCCTCCGCCGCGGCCTGCGCGGGGAGAGCGGCGGGGATGGCAGGGAGCGCGACGATCCGGCCAGCCCGCAGCTCTTCGGCGTACCAGGGCAGGGGCAGGCTCGGGCCTGACGGTATCGGCTCGATGCCGCTTCGGGCCACCGAGCACAGGATCTCCAACGGCCCATCCTGCCCCGCGAACTCGCCAAAGCTACCGCGGTCGAAATCGAGGAAATCAAGCAGACGTCCGAGGGCATTCGCGATCTCTTCGACCACCTCATCGGCGGGGAGATCGGCGAACCGGGCGGACAGATCGCCGAGCAGGCGCTCGAATGCCAGCCGCTCGGTGCAGGAGACATCCTGGGTATCGCGCTGGGACATACCCTTCGAATCTGGCGTTGCGCTCATCGATCAAACCGCTCCGACGGGAGATCTCGCTCGCAATCTGCCGGCCGGCGGGCGAAAGCCTCGGCGAGCGGTACCTCCAGGGAGACGCCGTACTTCGAGTAACTGGCGCGGTGGAGGCCATCCCCTTGCTCTCTGACCCCGAGTGGATCGCTCCCGCCCCCCTCGATGCAGTCACTCGTGGCGTGCATTCCCAGGGCACGGCAATCTGGCCTTGCTTGGATGGGCTGGCCTTCCTGCCTTGCTCGAATCAAATGCCTCCCTCCCGCCGAAGCCCCCAGCAGGCATGATGCTCACGCAGGATGCCGATGGCCTCCTCGGCGGACTTAACGCAGGTCGGGATACCCATGTCCTCGCGATTCACCAGCCCCAGATCCGGGCGCAGCATCCAGCGTTGCGCCCAGGCGACCAGATCGGCCCACATCTCCCCCGGGAACAGGAGCGGCGTGTCGTGTAGGTGGCGGACCTGCAGGAGCTGCCACACAAGCATGGCCTCGAGCACGGTACCGATGCCATCGGAGACCACAACATAGGCGTCCGACATGATCACGAACGGGTGCAGCCGGGTGAAGAAGGTCTGGTGCTCGAAGGCCTCCTGCACAAAGGGGTTCACCTCCTGCTCAAAGGGCAGATCCATCCCGATCCCGACGCTCTGCACCCGCTCGTCCGCCGCTCGCGCCCGAGCGCCCTCGTTGGCGGCCAGGCTGACCGTCGCGGGGGTTGGTTTGGGCGCCGTGGTTTCGCTCATGGCGAGTCCTCTTGACGATCAACCCGTCGGTGAGTCTGTCCAACCGGTCGGTTTCCGAACCGTGCATAGCATAGTCCAGCGCCCGCGGGCGCGCTTGCCGCCGATTACGCAGGCATGTGAACCCTGGTTGGGCGTCGTCGGCCACCGTTACCACCTTCGCGAGGCGGCAGCCTGTCCGATCATGGCCAGGATCGACTGTACGGTTGCTCGCTACCGCGACGACGCCTGGCCGCCGCAGGTAGCCACACATGCCTTCATCCTCGCGAAGGGCACGTGGTCGGCGCAGCCCCCATAGGCGAACTGCCGCCAGACGGTCTTGCCGATGCATGCAAGGACGAACTGGGTAAAGGACTGGAAGCGACCATCCAGCGCCAATTGGGTCGGCATTAAGGTGGCCGCATGTTTGATTATCCCTTAGACGCTGATGCCACGGCCCAGTCTCATCGCTGCAGCCGTGGCTCCAGTCTGCAGCCCGGTGGAGCGAAATCGACCCCGGGTCCCGCGTCCGCGCCGCCCGCTCACACCGTCAGGTAGTTTCGCACCAGCTCGTCGCTGAGCTCCGCCATCGGCCCCTGCGCCTGGAGCCGGCCGCGATCGAGCAGCACGAAGCGATCGGCCACCCGGCGCGCAAAGGGCAGCTTCTGCTCCACCAGGATCACCGTGAGGCCAAGATCGTCGACGAGCCGGCGCACGATATCGCCGATCTCGTGGACGATATTTGGCTGAATTCCCTCGGTGGGCTCGTCGAGGATCAGCAGCTTTGGGTCAATGGCCAGCGCACGGCCGATGGCCAACTGCTGTTGCTGGCCCCCGGAGAGGTCACCACCTCGGCGCGCGAGCATCTCCTTGAGCACGGGGAACAGCTCGAAGATGAAGCCCGGTACCCGCCGGACGCCGTCGGGGCGCGCCGGCAGACCAATCTGCAGATTCTCCTCCACGCTCAGCAACGGAAAAATCTGCCTCCCCTGGGGCACATACCCAATGCCCAACGCCGCGCGGCGCTCGGCTGGCACGCGGGCGAGGTCCAGCCCCTGAAAATGCATCGACCCGGAGCGTAGCGGCAGCAGACCCATGATGCACTGCATCAAGGTCGTCTTGCCGACCCCGTTTCGGCCCATGACACAGGCGCATTCGCCTTCTGGAAACTCCACGTCGAGGTCCCAGAGGGTATGACTCTCGCCGTAGAACTGATTGACACCGGTGAGCTCAAGCATGACGTGTTCCGCGGGTGCAGGTAAGGGTGGCCGCGCGTCCTCGCGCGAGGTCGCTATCCCATCAGGTGCCGGACGCCGCCCTGCATTGGCCGACACACCAAGGCACGGACCCCGGCAGACCCAACGCGGTCGGACGGGAGCCGGACCAGCAATGACAGGCACTTTATATGCCAGACTGCCTGTCGCACCCGGCTCGCGGACAGCTCGGTCATCCTATTCGCTGGCCACCCCGCGGGTCCAGGCCCGCCCCGAGCTGCCACCCCCGCGGGGCCGGCCGCGGATGGCCCGGATGCGCGGCGACCTCGGCCCGTTTCCCATGGCGGGCCCCGAGGACCTCACCGCCCGGAACGCGGGCGGACGAGATCCCCGTCCTCCCCGAACAGCGCGCGCGGCCGCCAGGCTTTGGTCGGGCGCTTGGAGCTTTCAGGGTGCACTCGATCGTTCCCATAGAAACTCCGCGATGTGCCTGACACCGAGGCCGTGCCCGGCCTTGCGCGCGGTGCCGTCGATATTCATCAGGCAGCCAGCGTCCTGGCTCAACAACAGGGTGGCACCCGTCGCGGCGATCGCGGCCACCTTGTCGGCGGCCATCGCCGCGGAGATCTCCGGCTCCTTGATCGAGAAGGTGCCACCGAAGCCGCAACACTCGTGCGCGTGGTCGGGCTCGACGAGGCTGACGTTCGCAAGACGCGCGAGCAGTGCCGTCGCCGCCGGCGCGACACCCATCTCGCGCCGGGCCGAGCAGGAATGGTGCATCGCTACCCGGATCGGGGGGCCGTGGTCGGTCAGCTCGACATCCAGCACGCGGTCGAGAAAGTCGCACAGCTCGACCACGCGTCCAGAAAGCTGCCGCGCGCGTTCCTGGTCAGGCGTATCGGCAAACAGCCTTGGATAGTGCTCCCGCAGCATCCCCGCGCAAGAGGCCGACGGAACCACGATGGGCAGGTCCAGGTTCCTGTCGGTGCCAAACACCGCGAGCTGCAGCCGCGCGACGCGGCGCGCCGCATCCCGGTAACCCGAGTTATAGGCGGGCTGGGCACAGCAGGTCTGGCCCTGCGGAAAGCGAACCTCCAGCCCGGCACGGCGCAGCAGGCGCATCGCGGCCAGTCCGGCGGCCGGATAGATCAGGTCGATCAGACAGGTGCCGAAGAACAGGCAGGCGTCAGATCGCATCAGGGTCTCGCTCATGCCCCATTCCCCAGGTCGAATGCCGGTGACAGGCGCCAATACCGACGGCATGGACCGCACCAAGCAGGCATCGCCCGTCCCCGGGATACACGCCGGCCACCGAAGCGGACCAGCCTGCCCGGACCACGGGACCGCGGAACTGCCGCCGGCTCGCCGCGGCGCCGGACGTGGCACCAGGGCAAACGGGGGTACCCTAGCCCCAGAGACCACCTCTGGCATTGGGTCGGGCTCGCGCGACGTTTCCCGCTGCTCGGACAGCGCCGCCAAACTGCCCGGCCCCCATGGCGTGGTGTCCCCGCAAAGCACTCTCCCGGTCGCGGTGTTGAACACCAGCGCCGGACTATAGCGCCGCGCATTTCCCGACACCAGCCGTCCGTGACATCCCCGCCCAGCCTCCCGACCCGGCAACACCGAGGACAATCGCGCCCTGCCCCGCTCGCCCGCCCGGGAATCCCCGGACAGTCAATCGCGCGCCCGGCGCGGTCCACCACTGCCATCGTGAAATCAGCGCCTTACCCCTCCCCCCCACCGGTCTTTCCCGTTAAACTGCGCGGGCGGCCAGAGGTCCGGGCGCGGGCCCGCGTCCCTGGGGGCAGGTTCCAGACGGAACGTCTCCAGAATCCTCGAGCCGGATACGCGCGGGTGGCGGAATTGGTAGACGCGCTGGATTTAGGTTCCAGTGGAGCAATCCGTGGGGGTTCGATTCCCCCCTCGCGCACCATTCCCAATCACCGGCTTGGGTCGGCCCTCGCCCCTGCCCCTGCGCCCCGACCTGACCAACGAGCGGTCTTGTGGTCAATCTTTGGCTTCGATAAACATGGCCAGACCGCGAACCGACTCCTGTTTATCGTTCAGCGATTGATTGGCATTGAATCATCGCCGCGCTGGCAACGAGGCAGCCGTACAATCCCCTCGCCTACCTTGGCCTGCAGGCCGGTCAACCGGCTCGCGCGAAGAGTCCGGCGCCGATCGTGTCGCACAGAATCCGCGGGTGAGCCAAGCGGACAGGGACGAGTCCTTGAAACCGGAAACGGCTGTTGCCCCCTCCGCGCCCGGCGCAAACTATTGTTCTTATTTCGCTGAAACGGTTTCCATCGGCTCACCGCATGGGTGAAGGGCGCTACGACCCCACGGCACGCATCCCGGAGGGCCGTGCAACTGCCGTTTCTAGGTCGAAGCTTCCTGCCGACGCCATCCTGCCCGACCATCACCTGATAGGCGGCACCCCCTGACGGGAACCTGATCATGTCCAAGACCATCCTTATTACCGGATCGACCGATGGCATCGGGCTGGCGACAGCCGAGATGCTGGTCAAACTGGGCCACGACGTCCTGCTCCACGGACGCGATCCCGGGAAGCTGGAAAGGGTGCAACGCTCGCTGTCCACTCTACCCGGCGGTGGCCGCGTTGAAGGCTACGTCGCCGACCTCTCGCGGATGCCCGAGGTCGACGGGCTCGCGCGAGCGGTCAGCGAGAGGCACACCGGTATCGCTGTACTGATCAACAATGCCGGGGTCTTCAAGAGCGCCGAGACAAGAACGCCGGACGGACTCGACCCGCGCTTTGCGGTCAATTGCGTTGCACCCTATCTGCTCACCCAACGGCTTCTGCCTCTGATTGAGAAATCCGGTCGGGTGATCAACCTGTCGTCCGCGGCGCAATCCCCGGTCGATCCGGAGGCGTTGAGCGGACGGGTTCGGTTGTCCGAGGACTTCACCGCCTACGCCCAAAGCAAGCTCGCGCTCACGATGTGGTCACGCGGTTTGGCGCTCTCGCTGAAAGGCGATGGACCGGCCATCATCGCGGTCAACCCGGGGTCATTGCTCGGCACGAAGATGGTGCGACAAGGCTTTGGCGTGGCCGGTAGCGACCTACGCATCGGTGCCGAGATACTGGTCCGCGCGGCGCTCGGCGAAGAGTTCGCGGGGGCATCCGGACAATATTTCGACAATGACAAGGGTCGCTTTGCCCCGCCGCATCCCGACGCGCTGGACGCACACAAGTGCCAAGACCTGGTCCGCTCGATCGAAGGGATCCTGGCCGCGACATCGCGGCCCGGCCGGGGCGCCGACCCCTCATGAGCATCTGCGCCCCCCGTGGCAGGTCGTCATCGGCGCCAGGCGCCCGGCAGGGGGAGGTCTTTCCGAGCAATGCCCGGGGCGGCACCCGTCAGTAGACCGGAATGGTCGCGTAACCTTGCGACTGGTAGCCGATCAGCGACACGAAGGTGTTGCCCACGGGCTGGATTCCCGGCAACAGCGTCGCGTTGTCGACCCCGAACAGGCGTGTCGCAACCGAGCAGGCCTCCATGCGCACGCCACGTTTCTGGATCGCCTCGAGCTGCGCCGCGGCCTTCTCGATATCCGGGAGATCCGTCAGATCGAAGCGGTCATGATCCGTCGAGACCAGCGTGACTGCCTTGCCACGGAAGGCCAGGATGACCTCTGGCTTGACGCCCTGACGCTCCAGGTCAGAGATGGTCTCGTCGATCACCATCAGATAGAGCGGCAGCTTTTTCGGCTCGGAGATGTTGATGTCGAAGACGACACGCCCCTGGGTGACCCCCTGGAGCGCGTTGGCGTCATCGGGCTTGTCCGCGGCCCGGATCGGACCCAGGCCGAGGGTCAGGGAGGCGGTCACCGCGAGCATCGCGGCAGTCATTGGCTTCATCAGGCTGTACCTCTGTGTTGGTGATAGAACGAACAGTCGTTCTGTTTTTCGGAAAGATTCGGGCACCACCAGAGGCTGACGCGCGCGGCTCGATTCAGTGTCCTCGCATGCCGGGGCCGAGGGGCAAACAGGCGACGTGGGCCCGTTCGGGTACGGGGCCTCCCCTCTCAGGCTCGCACCGCGCGCCAGCCGCTTTCCACGACCTCGTCGATGTAGCGCGCGAGCCCCTCCTCCAGCACCCCATCGAGACTCAGGCTCATCATCCGAAGCGCGCCGCCGAACATCGCCGAGGCGGCCACCCAGGGATCCATTTCGCGCACATCTCCGGCAGCGATGCCGTCTTCGAGGAGGCCGCGCATGATCGCGAACGGACGCGAGGAGCAGATCGGCGGCTCGTCGCTCAGAAACTCCCGGTGCTTCGCCAGCAGGACGAAGCGCATGGTCTCCGGGTCGTCGCGCGTCATGTCGAAGAGCAACTCGATGACCGCCCGGGCACGCTCCCGGTATCCGGAGTGCCCGCCGATGGTCGCCTCGATGGCGCGGCCCATCCGCTCCAGCAGATCGTCGTAGAGCGCCTTGGCCAACTGCTCCTTGTTGCCGAAGTGGTGGTAGATGGCGCCAATGCTGACACCCGCCTCACGGCGGATGTCGTGGATCGAGGTATTGAAATAGCCTCGGTCAGAGAACAGGCGCAACGCGGCGCCAAGGATCGCCTCGCGCAGGGCCTCTCCCCGGGGTCGTCTCGACACACGCTTGACAGGGACTTCCGGCATGGCGAAAATCGTACCGAACGTTCGTTCGATATACAAGCCGACCCCGCGGGGTCGCTCTCCCTGTATCGGGGATGCGCGGGCCGGGCCCGTCCGGTGAGATCAGGACACGAGCCGCTTGAACATTCCGAAGGCATCCACGTACCCCGAGAGCGGATGCCGGAAGGCACCCGGGAGCGTCCCGGCGATCGCGAATCCATGCCGCTTCCAAAAACGCACGGCGCCCGCGTTGGTCGAGACGACCAGGTTGTGCTGCATGGCGCGAAAGCCCCGGGAAATGGCCTCGCGCTGGGAGTGCTCGCAGATCGGGGATGCAATGCCGCGCTCGCGGGCGGGCTCGGCGACGATGTATCCGCAATTGCATACGTGGGCACCGTTGCCCGGCTGGTTCGACTTGATGGGGTAGCTCCCCAGCAGGTCACCGCCATCGGCGACGGCGACAAAGGTCGCCGTCGGCCTGGCGGTCCAAAGCCGGTGTGCATCGTGCTCGGAGATATCCTGCTCGACGCCATCGATGTCGCCCGCGCGAAACACCGGCTCGATCATGCGCCAACAGGCGGACCAGTCATCGGGTTGATACCCGCGCACGAACCAAGCGCGTGTCCAACCACCCCAACCCACCCGGGAGCACATCCGCATGAGCGACATTCCACTGCAGTACCAGACCGCGTATCAATGGACCGGCGAGTCCGCGGCCGGCGACATCTCGATCGAGGGCCGGCCGATGCTTCCGGTTGGCACGCCACACGATGGCGCTCGCTACAGCCCGGAGCACCTGCTGGTGGTGGCGGCCGAGACCTGTCTTGCCAACTACGTGCTGCTCATCGCGGAGATGTCCAACCTGAAGGTCAAAGGCTACCGGTCCAGCTCCGAGGGTGAGCTCATCAAGGAGGGCAAGGTCGGCTACCGCTTCAAGCGCATCCTGATCCGCCCGGAGCTGACGGTTGAGGCTGGCAAGGCGTCCCAGGCGGAGCGCATCCTCGAGAAGGCGCATGATCTTTGTCTGGTTGCCCGCTCGCTCAATTGCCCGGTCGACATGGAGCCTGTCATCAAGGCCGACTGATGGCCGCCTCGGGCCGCGGGGCCTCTGCCCCACCCCCCCAGGGCCGGGATCAGCCCGGCCGACCGGGGCGGTATGCCGGCTGCAAACCGCTTCTGGAAAGCCGGCGTGTCGCCCGCAAGCGGGCTCCTACGGGGGAAGGCCCGCGTGCACCATCGCGAACCGCGTATCGCCCGCCGGCGGGCTCCTGCGGGCCATCGACACCT
Organism: Chromatiaceae bacterium; assembly: GCA_040775095.1. Lineage (GTDB taxonomy): Bacteria > Pseudomonadota > Gammaproteobacteria > Chromatiales > Chromatiaceae > JAXGTD01. The sequence continues at coordinate 10,529 of JAXGTD010000130.1, forward strand.
CCCGGCGTAGGAGCCCGCTTGCGGGCGACCCGACCGAGGGTGGCAGCGCGGCGGATGTGAGCGGCAGACCTGGCCATGACAAGGGCTGTGACTACCTGTCTTTCGGACCGATAACTTGGGGATACCGCAGGATCAGACCATGATTACGCTCTACGGCTATGCCTCCAGCCCCAACGTGCTGAAGGTGCGTGTCTTGCTCGAGGAAGGCTCCATCCCGTACGCGGAACGCGATATTCATCGCGAGCACGACGAGACCTGCGCTGCCCGCTTTGTGGAGCTGAGCCCAACCGGCGCCGTCCCGGCGATCGAGGACAGCGCCACCGGCGTGGAGCTGTTCGAGTCGAGCGCGATCCTGCTGTATCTGGCAGAGCGGTACAGCGTCGGCTTACCCGCGGGTCCTGCCGACCGGGCGGAGATCTACAAGTGGTTGATCTTCGAATCGGCCAGCGTGAGTCCGCTCTTTGAGGCAATCTACAAGCTCTACATGGTCGACGGTGACTGGGTCCCACCGGCCCTGGCGTTTCACCAGCAACAATTGCGGGAGAGGGTTCAGTTGTTGGACCGCCATCTGACGGATGTCGACTACGTGGCCGGACGGTTCTCCATCGCCGACATCGCCCTGTTTCCAATGTTGGACATGCTCGAGGACTTCATCGATGTGCCCCTGGGCCACTTCCCCGGGCTCGAGCGCTGGATACAGCGACTCTCGGGGCGCGCGGCATTTCAAAGGGCCGCGGAAGCCAATCTTCGGGTCGACGGGCCGACGAGAGACGGCGATCAACCGAACGAATCCCGCCCCGGGGGGTCGAGGGCGATGGACGAGACCGCGAGAAAGCGTGGGGCCTTCTTTGATCGTTGGCGGGAGCGACGCGGGGAGCCGCGCCTCCCCTGCCTTGCCCGTCGGGGATCGGGGGGTGGTTCGGTGGGTTGGGGGTGGTGGGGTGGGC
>JAXGTD010000131.1:0-11213 GCA_040775095.1 Chromatiaceae bacterium
GCCTTTTTCGGCAAATGCCGGGCTGTGGTATTCCTCGTGGATCAGACCGGAGGCAGCCGTCATCCACTGCACGTCACCGCGGCCGATAGTGCCGCCACCACCCGACGAGTCTCGGTGTGAGACGCCGCCCTCGTAAACGATGGTCACGGTCTCGAAACCGCGATGCGGGTGTCGGCCAACGCCTAGCTTGTTCGCGGTCGGCGGGAATTCGGTCGGACCGGCATAGTCCATCAACAGGAAGGGCGACATCTCGTCGGCGATATCGTTGTAGGAAAAGATGCTCCTCACCGGAAAGCCGTCGCCGACCCAGTGGCTGCCGTTGCTGCGTTTGATGTATGCGAGTCTTTTCATGATTGTTCTCCGTGAGTTGATGGCTCGTAGTGTAGAAGGCAGGCATTTATTCGACTACGTGGTAAAATAAGAAACCATTTTTCAATGAGATGAACAATGGATCTGAATGAAGCCGCGGTGTTCGTCAAGGTGGTTGAAGCCGGGAGTTTCAGCGCCGCCGCTCGCCTGCTCGGCCTGCCGACCTCCACGGTTAGCACCCGTGTTGCGCGTCTGGAGAAACGACTTGGCGTGACGCTATTGCAGCGCACGACACGACGCCTGCATCTGACCGACGCCGGCGAGCTGTACTACCAGCATGCGTCGACCGGGCTGGGCCACATGCTGGATGCGGAAGCCGCAGTGACCGAATCGATTGGCGAACCGAAAGGGCTGCTGCGCGTGACGGCACCCGCCGATCTCGGCGACGCCATCCTGGCCGAGGTCGTCAACCAGATGCGGCACCATTGCCCCAAAGTCAGTGTCGAGATGGTGCTGATGAACCGCTATGTGGATCTCATCGCCGAGGACGTCGATGTCGCTATCCGGACGGGCAACCTGAAAAATTCGACGTTGATCGCCAAAAATGTCGGCGTCGCGCGCTGGGCGCCCTTCGCCAGCCCGGACTATCTGAAATCGGCCCCGAAGCTGACTTCGCCGCAGGGGCTGTCCCTGCACAGCTGCCTGCAGTTCACGCCGCTCGGAAAGGAGTCCTGGACGATGAGCAATGAACGGACCAGCGTCACCGTACCGATGTCAGGACAGGTGATGGTTAATGATGTTGGCGTGATTCGTTCAATGGCGCTGGCCGGTGAAGGTATCGCCCTCCTGCCGCTTTATCTCTGCCCGCAGGAGGGCGACATTGGCCAGATCGTACGTGTCCTACCCGAGTGGCATGCGAAAGCTGATCCGATCCATATTGTCTACCCGCGTCAGCGTTTCATGCCCCCTAAGCTGAGGACATTCGTCGACCTGACGTCGCTGGAGTTGCGTAAGTGGCTTGAAGAAAGCTGATCTATACTGGAACCAACGGTGTCCGGTCCATTAAAGTAAAGTGGACCCCGAAAATCGGACAGTAGTTTAAGCTTGCCTCGGCCAACAGCGGGCCATGACCTGGCAAACAGACTACAAGACGTTGCCTAACCAGCGCCACAGCCCGACCCCGCGGGCCGGCGCGGCTTGCTCGACTCGTGCCCGCGCCATGTCTTCAGCTCCTTGCTGGATCATGCTCCGCGGGGCCGGCTCGGCTTGGCGTTATGGGTAAAGAACATCAATGAGCAAAGATAACCTGAAATTAAGAAGAAAACTTAATCCAATGCCTGGCTATATTGAAAGAGCATTAAAAAATAACGGCGTAGAACAAGATTATATGGCGCGTCCCGCATATCAGAGAAATGACTATCTGGGTTGGATAGAGTGTGCAAAAAAAGAAGAAACAAAGCAAAAACGTCTAAATCAAATGCTACATGAGCTAAAAGCTGGTGGTGTGTATATGAAAATGAAACACCCTGCATCAATAAAAAAATGAACCACTATTGCCCAATGGCAACGCATAATCGGGTAAGGGCGGGTCTTTATCCCGCCCTCCCCACGCCACCGAGCATGCGGATCCGCACGAGGCGGTTCATGCGAAGGGAGCACACGACGGTGCAGGCGTAGCCATGCGCTTTCATCCATTGATCGCGGATGCTCATCAAGCCCTGGCGTTTCAGCCAGTCGTTGGTCATCCCGGTCTGGGTACCCAGCGCGCGGGACAGGTGCCAATAGCTCTTGGCGCTCATGCCCGTCCAGATCGCGGTCCGTGCCCGGGTCCCCACGGCCAGCAGGTGGCGGATGCGGTTGCGCACGCCGCGCCACTGTTTCCAGTAGCACATGCGCACCCGACGGCGCAGCCAGTGGTCCAGCTCGGGGATCGGCCTTGGCTTCTTGCCCGTTCGGCCCTTCACCGCGACACCCTCCAGGACGCCGCCGCTAGTATGGCCTCTGCTCACTTCTGTCCCCCCTGTGTGTCAACCTCAGTTCGGACGCAGGTACTCCTACAGGGAACTTTCACCCCATCAGTTCACGCCCGTGTCGGGCGTACACAAGACCTTCAACTCCGACCCAAAACCGCGCGCCGAGCTCCGTGCTATCCTTCAGAGCCGTGCCTGCGCGGTTTCGGGCGGGCTAAGCTGACCGTTAGTCGCTAAAAGCGGATCGTTTTCAATGCGTCGAAGTTGCGCGAGTCCCATGATGGGACTCTTATGCGTCCATGCGCATCATCGCTCTATCAACACTGAGAAGGTCTTGGGGTAGCTCGCGTTCCTGCTCTGATTCGACCGAACCAGGAATGGCCTGGTACCGAGAAACCCTGAGGGCTGATTGGGCTACTCCCAATGAGGTAAAGGCCCAATTCTCCAGCGCCAGTATTCTGCGAGATGGTCGTGTCGTTTTTCACATCGCCGGACACAATTATCGGGTGGTGGTTTGGATCAACTACGCCTACCGCGTCGTGTGCACCCGCTCCATCGGAACACACAAGCAGTATGACGAAATTGACGCACAAACAGTTTGAGGTGTCCTATGGATATTCGTCCCATCAAAACAGAAGCTGATTACGAGGCAACCCTGAAGGAAATTGAAGGCCTCATGTCTGCAGTGGCGGGATCACCCGAAGGGGATCGGCTGCAGGTACTTGTAACGCTCGTTGAAGCTTACGAACGTGATCACTATCCAATGGGTTTTCCAGATCCGGTTAAAGCCATCAAGTTCCGAATGGAGCAGCAAGGCCTTACCGTTGAAGACCTTGTTCCGGTCATAGGCCGCAGAAATCGTGTCTATGAAGTCTTGGCTCGGAAACGGCTTCTGACACTTCGCATGATTGAGGGTCTGCATGCGACATTCTCAATCCCAGCAGAGAGTTTGTTAAAGCACAGTTCTCACCGTGGCGGCCATGCTACATAGTGCCGGGGAGTTGGCAGCTAATCGGGTAAGGGCGGGCGTTTAACCCGCCCTTATCCTGTGTCAGGACATCGCGATCGCGGAGCGGAGGAATGCTCGTTCCTCCGCTCGCGAACAGCACTGGAGCGGCCCTCACGGCGTCTCTCCGACTGCTTTGGTGGGCCCGTTCCATAAAAGACGTCGGCGTCAGGCAGCCCGCCTGCCCTCCTGCTGCTTCATTCGGCACTCCAGCGCCAATCGCTGGAGGAACTGCTCCGGGGTCGGGGCCTCGTCGAGCAGGGCGCGCTGGCGGCAGACGGTGGCGAAGTCCCCTGGGGTCAGGTTTTCCAGGCCGCGCAGGTGGTGGGCGATCAGCTCTGGCACCTCGGCCTGGTCGTCACCGAGCGCCTCGCGGGCGAACAGGCGCAGGCGTTGCGAAGGCGTCATTGGGCGGAAGCTCAGCTTGAAGTCGAAGCGGCGCAGCGCCGCGGTGTCGATGCCGGACATCCGATTGGTGGCGGCAATGAAGATGCCCGGATAGCGTTCCATCTGCTGCAGCAATTCGTTGACCTGTGTGCGCTCCCAGCCGTAGCGGGCCTGTGCGCGGTCCGCAAGGAAGCTGTCGACCTCATCGAGCAGCAGCACGGTGGTGGCAGGATCTGTGTCGCGGAATAGCCGAGCCAGATTCTGCTCGGTCTCACCCACGAAGGGCGAAACGAGATCCGAGGCCTGGCGGGAGACCAGCTCGCGGTCCAAAGCCTCGGCCAGCACCTCGGCGAAGGCGGTCTTGCCGGTCCCGGGTGGGCCGTAGAAGCACAGGCTGCCGCGGCCGTGCCGATGCAGGGCCTGCACGATGGCACTCGGCGTGATCTCGCCCGAGAGATTCAGGAAGGCGGCATCGAATGCCGTTGGTGCGCTTCGCCGCCTCGGCGCGGGTGCACCCTGCAGCAGCGCGCGGATGGCGGCGACGCCCTCGCGCACTGCCTGCTCCGGGGTGCACTCACCGCGCAGCCCGACCAGCCGACGCGCGGCACCCAACTGCGCGGGCGTCAGCGACGCATCGTTGGCCAGGTTATCGAGTAGCACCGGGAGCCGCGTGGGGGGCAGGCCGCAGTCGCCCAGGTGCCGCTCTGCCATCTGCCGGCGCACCGAACGCGGTGGTGTACCGAATGCCACCGGGAGCAGGAATCGGCGCAGGAAGGCGGGGTCCATGGCGTCGGTACTGTTGGTGATCCAGATCGCCGGCACGGGGTTGTCTTCGAGGATGCGGTTGATCCAGCCCTTTTGTCTGGCCCCACCCGGACCGCGCCTGCGCAGCAGCGCGAGCAGATCCAAGCCGTCGTCGAACACGTCCTCCACCTCATCGAAGATCAGCACCGCGTCGCGCCGACGCGCGAGCAGGCGCTGCGCCAGCAGATAGGCCGAGAGCCGGCCGTTGCGCGACAGCCCGTCGTCGCCCTCGTCACTGCTGCAAACCTGATAGACGCGCAGCCCCTGCTCCGCGGCCAGCGCGCGGGCAAACTCACTCTTGCCCGTGCCGGGCGCGCCATAAAACAACGCGTTGACTCCGACCTCGCCGCGCCGTGCGGATTGCTCCAGCACCGAGCTCAGACGCCTTTCCGCGGGTGCCAGATGCGGGAAGTCCGCCAATCGCCAGCCCGCCTCGGGTGCCGGCTCGATCAGCAGGGAGAGCAGCTGCTCGACGTCCCGCGGACCGGTGTCGAGCACCGTGGCGAGCAGCTCGCTTCGTGCGATGAAGTCTTCCAGATCGCTCTGGTCGAAATACTCCAGCAACCCAAGCGCCCGCAACGGTGCCGAGCGCCCCAGCGCCATCTTCAGGACGGGTTCTGGCACACCCAGCAGCGCCGCCAGACGGCGACGATTGACCCGGGCATACTCCCTGCCGCAGGCGCGCAGCATCACGCGTAGCGAATCGGAAAGCTGGTGCAGCTCCAGGTAGTCGAGCACCTGGACCTCAACCGCATCCAGATGAAGGCTATCGCCGAGCAGCCGCACCTCGGGACTCAGCGGCGTTGAGCCGTCCGCCGCCGCCAAGCGTGCATGCACGCGACCCGTGCGGTTGCGCACTACGCGCACCAGGCGCTGTCGCAGGTGCGGCGCCAGAGGGTCACTCGGCGCGTCTGTTGCGTCCCAGTCTGCCGCGCGGTCCGTGTCCCAATCCTCGTCCCACGAGGCAGTGGCCGGCGTCCCCTGATCCACGGGAAACCAGCGCGCCAGTGCACTTGGCTCGAACAGGGGCAACAGCAGCTGAAAAAGTCGTTGCAAGAAGACAACCTGATGCTCCGCGTCCTCCAGGAGCTCTGGCGCGCCGCGGCAAAGCTGCAGGGCATAGCGGCCCAGGCGCCGCTGCAGCGGTGGAACCTGCGTGAAGTCGGAGCGCCAGGGGCTGCGTGCGTTGGGCATTGGAAACGTCTCCTTCGTTGGGGTTTGAGCTCGGCGATCGGCGATTGGCGGTTGAGCGCTGGAACCGTGGCCGGGCACATCATGATGCGATTAGGCCATGGCGATGCGACAGCATTTGTCTAACCTCAGGAGCGGGTCGCTATTGAACAGACTGCCCGCCTGCGGACGCTAGCCGTCGCGCCGGGGGTCTGCCCGGCAGCCGCTGCGCGACAAGCGCGGGACGCTGTACCAGGAGCAGGCTGTCGGGTGCCCCGGCGGCACGGGCCGCTTTCGACACGGCGCCCCGGCGTCTGCGACCCGTCCCGGCCGCTGGCTGGAGGCGCCATTCAACCGCACCGATGCGACAGGACCCGTATGATGCACTGGCCTATACTGCCCCGATGAGCGCCTCCTACGAGAACCGTATCCAACGTCTGCGCCGCCTGGAGGCGGTGTTGCCCAAGCCGGGCTCGGCGCCAGCGAACTGCCTGGACGGCGCTCGGCTGCTGGAGATTCTCGGGGATGCCTATGGCGAGGGGAGCCCGTCGGCGCGCCGCCGTGCGCTCCAGCGCGACCTGGAGGAGTTGCTCAGGAACGGGAGCGTCGAGACGATCAATCCCGGCGGTAAGCCCCTGCTCTATCGCCGCCTGGCCGATGACCCGGACGACGACCAGCTGGTCTTGCAATACACCCTGGCGCAGGTGCGCGACCTGATCGCCGAGGCCGTGCCGACACGGCGACTCGACCGGCTCTGGCAGCGGCTGTTGAACGAGATCGACGCGCCGCTGCTCGACGAGCAGCGGCTGCGCATGGTGCCCGACAATCTGCGCCTGCAACCCGTGGCGCTCTTTCCCGAGGTCATCCAGTCCGTGGTCACGGCGCTTGCGCAGCGTTGCGCGCTGCGGATCCTCTACGAAGATGCCGAAGGGGTGCGCGGCGCGGCGCGGCTCCATCCACAGGCGCTGGTTCAGCGGGGACCGATTCCATATCTGTTCGCGCTCAAGAACGACGAGGAGGCGCCCGTACGCCTGTATGCACTGCATCGGATGATTCGCGCCCAGACCCTGACGGGGACACCGGCGCGGGCGGCAACGGGGTTCGACCTGGATCGGGCCATCGCCGAGGGCAAGGTCGACTTCGGCCAGGGCGAGCTGATCGATCTGGAGCTCCGCGTGCGCGGTTATCTCGCAAGCCTGCTCAGCGTCTGTCCGCTCGACCCGGGGCAGCAGATCGACGACGAGCCCGAGGAGTCGGCCTTCAGTCTGCGCGTGCGGGCGCGGGTGCCATCCACCGGACAGCTGCTGCGCTGGCTGCTCGGCGCCGGTCCCAACGTCGAGGTGTTGGCACCCGCGGATCTGCGTCATACGATGGCGGTGCAGACGGCGAAGATGGCGGCGGTTTATCAGGACGACTGAGCCGCACACCGGAGTGCTCGCCTCGAGCCCTTCCACCGCTTGGTCGGCAGAGGTTGGCGGCCGCCAATAATCCGTTGAGGGAATTGGACCATGCTCAGATTGGGGGTGAAGCTGGTCCTGCTGCTTCTTGCCGCGGTTTCGGCGGGGGTGCTCTGGCAACAGGGACAATTGTCCGTTCTCGCGCTGACGCGCGTCGATCCCTTGCCCCAGACCCGGGAGCTGGTGGCCGCGGGGCACTACGCCGAGGCGGCGGACTATCTCGCCTTCTTCATGGACTACCCATACGTGCAGCAGGACCCGGCCGCCCAAGTTCTGCACGAGGAGATCGAGCAGGTGCGAGGCAGCATGGGCTATCAGGCCCGCAAGCTGCAGGAGGGGCTTGTCTCGGGGACCAGCGACGAGGGCATCGGCCAGGCCGCGGGGGTCGCGACGGATCTGTTCGTGATCGGTGATCTCCGAGACCTCACACGGCAGGCTATCCGCTGGAAGAACGGTGAGGACGTCGACGAGGTGGTCACGGCGCTGGCCGCGATCGGCGTTGCGGCCAGCGCCATACAGCTCGCCAGCTCGGCGGCGACGGTGGCGAGTGCCGGCGCCGCGGCGCCCGCGGCTGCCGCCGCGACCGGAATCAAGACCGGCACCAGCGTTCTGAAGGCCGCGCGCAAGCTCGGCAAGCTCCCGCCCTGGTTGGGCAAGGCCGTGATCGGCGAGGCACAGGCGCTCAAGCGCACGCGCAACCTCGAGCCGATCAGCGGGCTGTTTACCGACGTCGCGACACTGGCCAGCACCCGCGGCGGTCTCCAGCTCTTGAGCCACACCACGGATGCGTCATCGCTGCGACGCATGGCGAGGCTGAGCGAGGTCTTCGGCGAGCACAGCGCGACCCTTTACCGACTTGGCGGCGATCTGGCCGTGGGCCTGAGCCAACGCGCCGCGCGCCTCGGCCCCGATACCATCCGGTTGGCGGCCACCTTCGGGCGGGGCGGGTTGCGCACGCTCGATCGGCTGGGCGCGGTGCGCTTCGCGAAGTACTCGGCCCGCGCCGCGAAGATCACCTACAAGGGCGATGCCGTGCGGCTCCTCGCGCGGGCGCTGCTGCGCGTCCCGAACTGGCTGCTGGGCCTGCTCGTCGTCATCGGAGTCGCGGCCTGGCTGCCCTGGCCGGCGCCGCGCGGACAGGGGGACCGAGCACGCCGCAGGGCCGCCCTCGGCCCGCGGTTCTGAAACCACCTATACTGTCGATCGAAGAAACGCCTGTCGACGCCCATCCGGGCCGCGCTGCCCTCTGGGCCAGGGATGGCGCTTGTGTGGCATCGATCGGCGCCCGGGTCGCGGGCGGTGCGATGCCCGCGGTGATCGGCCTCGCTCACGACGCGGACCAGCCATGTTCAACGCCATTCTGATTACGCAAGACGAGCACGGAACGCGGGCCGGGTTGCAAGCCATGGACGAGTCGTCGCTGCCCGACGCGGATGTGGCGGTGCGCATCGACTATTCGACCATCAACTACAAGGACGGCCTCGCCATCACCGGCAGGGCGCCGGTCGTTCGTCGCTTTCCGATGGTGCCGGGCATCGACTTTGCTGGCACGGTTGAGCGGAGCACACATCCTGACTGGCGGCAGGGCGACCGGGTGGTGCTCAACGGCTGGGGCGTTGGCGAAAAGCACTGGGGTGGTCTGGCCCAGCGCGCGCGGGTGTCGGGCGACTGGCTGGTCCCGCTGCCGGAGGCCCTGAGCCCCTGGCAGGCGATGGCGATCGGGACCGCGGGGTATACGGCCATGCTCTGTGTGCTCGCGCTGGAACAGCACGGGGTGCGCCCCGGCGACGGCGATATCCTCGTCACGGGCGCCAACGGCGGGGTCGGTAGTGTTGCGATCGCCCTGCTCGCGAAGCTCGGGCATCGAGTGGTGGCCTCGACCGGGCGGCCGACCGAGGCAGACCACCTGCGCGCGCTGGGCGCAGCCGAGATCATCGACCGAGCCGAGCTCTCGGCACCGGGTAAGCCGCTTGGAAAGGAACGCTGGGCGGGGGTGATCGACGCCGTCGGCAGCCACACCCTGGTCAACGCCTGCGCCACGACCCGCTACCGCGGCGCGGTGGCCGCGTGTGGCCTGGCACAGGGCATGGACTTCCCGGCCACGGTCGCCCCGTTTATCCTGCGTGGCGTGACCCTCTATGGCATCGAAAGCGTGATGGCCCCACCGGCGCTGCGACTGGATGCCTGGCGGCGCCTGGCGACCGATCTCGATCCCCGTCACCTACAGGCCATCACGCGGGAGATCGCCCTCGGAGAGGCCATCGCCGCCGCATCCGAGATCCTCGAGGGCAAGGTCCGCGGGCGCCTCGTCGTCGACGTGAACCGTTGAGACGTTGCCCGGGATTCGGGATGAGTGGCCTTGCACCGGTGCCGCGCGGACAGGCCTGGAAGCGGGCTCGCCGATGGTCAGTCTCGCACCCGCCGCGGACCGGACCCCGACGCGGGACCGTCGCGGCCACGTTGGCGCGGCATCTTGAATCCACCGGATGGAGGCTCGACTCAGGTCTATGGAGTCGCTGATCCAATGCCTTCCTGACAATGGATCAGCGCGCGAACCGAAAACGCGGTTGCCGGTTCGCGCCATGTTCAGTCACTTGGGCGACTGAAAAGCCGGGGCTGCCATGGCCCGCTCGGCAAACGCCTGAAATCGGCGTTCCCCTAACCAATCCGTCTCGGAGGCCAGCCCATGTTCCACGCCACGACCGCCACGGTGGGCATCCCATCGCGTCGAGCCAATCGCACAATCCACTGGCTGTTGTTTGCGGCCATCCTATCCCTGACGACCTTGCCGGCCATGGCCGGGCGCAGCGTGTCCGGCTCCAACGCCATTACCGTCCGGCCGGGCGACACCGGTGTCTGTGCCCTCTCACCATGCCTGATCGCACTGGAGATGCCGCCGGGCGACGGCAAATACGAGGTGACGGGCAATGAGATCCGCGTCGGGATCTACCCGGCAGGCAAGACCGTCAATCTGGGGAATTTCTTCGACTCCCAGGCCTTTGCCATCAAGGGCGCAGGGGTCCCCAAGGCCTACGTCTACATCCTCAAGGGCTGGTAGCCCGGTGTCTCAACGTGCTCGGGCCGGCGCGCTTTGGCGTTGACCCGCGCCGACTTTTAGCCCATCGGGGAGCAGGCGCCGACAGCAACGGTCCGTTTGCGCCCGTCAGACCCGTCGCGGCGACGGTCCATCGCTCGGAGACGCCGAAAACGCGCAGATATCGCGCAGGCAGCACGCCTCACACAGCGGTCGGCGCGCCCGGCAGGCGTCTTTGCCATGACGCACGATCAGGGCATGATAGGCGCCGAACAGGTCTACCGCTGGACCGAGGGCCGTCTCGAAGGCCCGGCGGATCGCCTCGTACGGCGCGTCGGCGGCAAGCGCGTCGAGGCGTCCGAAGAGTCGCCGCGTGTAGGCGTCGACGACGAACACCGGGCGTGCGAACGCATAGAGCAGCATGTCATCGGCGGTCTCCGGACCCACGCCGCGGATCGCAAGCAGCCTGTGGCGCAGCGCCTCGGTCGATAGCGCCCCGAGTCCGTCGAATCCGCCGGCATCGAGGTACTCCTGACAAAAGGCACGCAGGCGGCCGGCCTTGACATTGAAGTAACCGGCCGGGCGTATCGCATCGGCCAGGGCCTCCTCTGTCATCGCCAGCAGCGCCCCCGCCTCCAAGGGGGCGCTCGCGCGCAGCCTCGCGATGGCGCGCTCGACGTTGGTCCATGCGGTGTTTTGCGTCAGGATCGCGCCGAGCATGACCTCGAAGGGCGTCTGCGCCGGCCACCAGTGCTGGGGGCCATAGGCGGTGTCGAGGCGGTCATAGACGGCGCGCAGAAACGGCTCGTCCAGGGGACGCGTGGTGGAAGCCGCCACCGGGGCCGTGCGCCGGCTCAGATCACCTGACCCTTCGGGATCACGACGATCCCTTCCGGCGAGACCTCGAAGCGCGCGGCGTCGGCGTTGCGATCAAAGCCGATGCGCGCGCGTGGGGAGACGACGACGTCCTTATCGAGGATGCAGCGGCGCAGATGGGCGCCGGCACCGAGGCGCTCCCCATCGAACCTGATCGCCTCGTCGACGATGGCGCCGTCATCGACCTGGACCCGGGGGAA
>JAXGTD010000132.1:0-11127 GCA_040775095.1 Chromatiaceae bacterium
CCGACCGACCCATCATACTGACGATACGTCGCATCGCTGTCTTGCTCGTTGAACAGAAAGAAGCTCGAGTTGGGCGTGCCACGCTCCACCACCTCGTCGACCTCCTTCGCGAAAAAGATGAAAAAATTGAATGGCGCGCAGCCGCTTAGAAAAGTCGAGCCTTCATGCTTCATGTGGATCTACCGCTATAGTGAAGTCGACGCCTCTTTTGCCGCGTCGAAGGCAGCATCGAGCTTCGTCTTTACGTCGTTCGACAGCTGTTTGCTATTTGACTGCCAATGTGTCACCTCCTTGTCCAGGTCGTCTTTGAACGCGGGCGACTCGTTGAGTTGCTGCTCGATGCATTCTTTGCTGCAGCCGCATTGCGCGGCCACGGCCATGGCGCAGACCTCGTTATATTCCTTGACGGTACATTTCCCCCATCCCTTTTTTGTCGCAAGATGATCCAAGGCGGCATGGTTTTCGCCATGCGACCCGACGTGCTGGCTGGCCCCTTCCAGGCACACGCACAAGGCACTGCCATGACTGTGATTCGGCAGGTGTTTCACCATGCTGTTGGGCGGGACATGGTGTGGTGATTGACCAGGGCAGCAGCCCGATTTTCCCTTCAGGTCTCTGCTGTAGGGACGCAGGAAACACCGCATTGCCTTGGTGCAGTCGTTTGCCTCGGCATCCCCCGTGGCCTGGGTGCCAGCCTGGACTGTCCTGCTGACTTCTCCGCCCTTCTTGTAGCCGGCGCGTTGCTCGCTGACCCCTTTCGATAACAGGCCCGGGCATTGCTCGGCCGTACCCTCCTTGTCGTTGGCCCTGCAGCTGTCTTCGATCTTTTTCTTGTCTTCTTTGCACTCGGAGAGGTCCGCGAGCGTGGCCATCGCATCCGTATACATCCACGGTACCGATTCGTTCGCTATTGGGCTCGCGTGGTTATTCGTGGTCAGGTCGAGGTGCCGAGGGATATTGAGCCCCTCGCATTTGACGTTCATCGACCATTTAATAAAATATACCTTTCCCGTGTTCTTGCTGGAGACGACACCCTTCTTTGCCGCACTCCCGGCCTCATCGCCGGTCGATTTCTTAAAATACGACTTGTTCTTCAGCATGATCTCCTTATCGGAGATCTTGACACTCTTGCTGCCGTTGCTGGTGTCCGATGCAAATCCTGTATTCGGATATGGAACCGGGACACCGGGTGGTGTAGCGGGATTCTCCGGTGGTGTCATGCAAACGTCCGGGAAGGCCGCTATGACCCTGCCCGATGCCGATTTGCAGGCGATTTCCATCCCATTTGCATAGACTTCATTGGCCATGTCGCTACTCGCCTAGCTCAGCCGAAAGATGAACGCGGTGCGCCGACCATCATCGTTGCCCAGGTGCATCAGGGCATGGCTCCCTTTGGAATAACCCTTTTTCGCCGCGTACCCGAGCACCGCGATCATCACGACCCCCAGACCGGCCCCCATTTCTCCGACGCAGTCGGCCGGGTGCCAAACGTCGAATTCAGACCGTTTGGTCCGATCCAGGCGGCTGAACGCCAGGCTCGCCTCCTTGAAGTAATAGTGCTCACCAGCAAGGTCGACGATCTTGAAATCGAGGACGCTTTCGGTACACCCCGCGTCCACCAACGCCCCCTTGATCGCTCCAACCAATCCATCGGCACGCAACGGCTCCTCGGATTCCACCGTCGCGGATTCCGCCCCAGACCCCATTCCGATACAAACCAACGAGATGTCGCGTCCGTCATCCCGCCCTGACACCAAGAACGAGCCAGCACCTTCCCCCGCGATGAATCCATTCGAGCTCTGGCTGGTGAGTAGCCGATCGCGGTCCAGGTAGGCGGACAAGGTCCGGGCGACCAGTAGGCTGTCGGTTGCCGCGACGAGTACCCGGTCCGTGACCCGCGACGCGATCAGGTCGCGCGCCTGTCGCAGCGCTGCCCCGATCGATACATGACCCTGCGGGAATATCCGAGACTCGCGGTGAAACGCCATCCCGACTTCCCGGCAAAGATCGAAGAAGAGCTCGTTGTCGTCGTCGATGACGCGCCCTGGCCGATTGCTCTCGGCCAGACAGAGCATCAGTGGGGTCTGCTCCGGGACGACATCGGCTGCCTGCTGGAGCGTTTCCGACAGGGCCCGCGCCGCCATCTTCAACAGCTTGGTCTTGCCGCGCCAGGGTTCTGCGAGGGGCACCTCGCTGCCGAGGAGCCGTTCCCCATCCGTGCCTTTGAAACCTGTCTCGCGAAAGCCATCGATCGCACACCGAATTGCGGCACAGCTCGAGGCTGCCTGAAGCCCAACCCCCGTGACCAACCCGAAGCTGCTCAACACCAATGGCAGTGCGCTCACCCATCGGCCTCCTGCGCGACCTCGGCCTTGCTGGAGCGCGCGAGGTGCCCGAGCGAGGGGTAGTACGCCTTACCCCGCTCCCGTGCCCGCCACCAGCCACGCGGCATGCGCCCGGCGAGCACCTGGCCGATCTCGAAGATGTCCTTGCGCAAGGGGACGCTCGCGCGCCAGGTGATGGTGAACAGTCCGCTGTCGGGCTCGATGACGATGGTGTCGATAACGCCGTTGGTCTCCTCGCGGGGTCCTCGCTTCCGGAAGAAAACGATCGGGACCTCGTCCTTGGGCAGGCGAAAGGCCGTGCGGCCCTCGGGCGTGAGATTGAGCAGCAATACCTCCTCCCCACCGACCGGATAGGGCATCTGTTGATCCGCGGGCGCACTCTGAAAATAGTCGTCGCGGAAATCCATCGGCAGGAACGGAAACACCTTGTCGAGCCAGTCCTGATCATAGGTGCCAGCCAACGCCAGGCGCGGGCTCCACCCGCGGCCGATCGGCCCGAACGACAGGGGCCTGTAGTCGCCGTCGGGCTCGACGACGGGACATCGGGGGTCTTCGGTGTTGGGCATCGGCGAGCCATCCACCAGAGCCGCGTCGAGCACTTGGTGGTAGCCGCGACCGATCGGATTCTGCATGAAGGCCGAGTGCCTGGACGGGTCCGGATGGAAGTCGTCCACTCCACCGAAGGCCCGGTCGTATGTAATGGGCATACGCTCGAACGGCTGGATGGCCGCCCCGGGGCCAATTGCATTTCCGACCTGCCAGAGCCGGTCTCCGACGACATCGAAGGTCTTCGTGATCGGCCCGAGCTTCAGCCCCACGCGGACGCGCTCGGCGGGTCTTCCGCCCGGCGCATGGGCACTCGCGATCAGCAGGACGTCGCATCGCGGCTTACGCGGTGGGTAGTCCGCCTCGTAGATGGGCGCCGAACGCCCCGGCTCTCCGGTGAAGGTGTCGGCCACCACGAGGGGAATCTGCTGCTGGGCGAGCTCGGGGCCATGCCCCGGCGACGGGATGCGAAAGGTCCCCTTGACCGCGACCACCAGATGCTCGCGTCCACTGGGGTCGACCCCCAGGGTGTAGCCCGCCTGCATCCTGGTCGCGTTTAGCAGGTCCATGATCGAACGGCCAGGGATCCGGCGCGCGGTATGTCCGTGTTCAGCATCGCTCTCTCGCCGCGCTCAGTTGATCTGTACCGATCCGCCCTTGATCCGATTGACCCCCGACGACCGATTGAGCAGATAGGCGCCCCGGATCAGGACCTTGCCCTCACGCGTCAACGTGATGCTGGCCTTTCCGCATTTGAGTACGATCTCTTTCCGTGCGCGCAGTACGATCCGTTCGTCATCGACCACCGCATGGACCGCCTCGGGCGCGTCCGTGTCCCGCTCCGGGCGCTGAACGATGCCGATCACCATCGGCATGCGCGGATCGCCGCCTTCGAACAGCAGTGCAACCTCGCGACCGGCGTCGGCCTCCTGCAGCCGCGCTGTCGAGCGCGCCTTCAGCCCCGTCTCCTCGGGATTTCCAGGAAAGGCCACCAACGGCGCCCCGTCCCCGCCAACACCGAGTAGCACCCCGATAACGACCCCATCGATTCGCGTCGTGCCTCGGGACGAGCTCGTGCGCGCCGCCGTCTGGTCGGAAGTCGAATCGGTTGCCATCGATCAGTTCTCCAAAATCTTCTGGCCCTTGATCACCACGTTCTTGCTGGCCTTGACGGTGATGGCGCCAGAGCCCTTGACGCTGATGTCCTTGCCCTGGATCGTGATCGTGCCGTCCTTTTTCATCGAGATGCTGGCGCTGCCGGTCTTGATGGTGATCGAGTCACCGGCGTCGATGACCAGATTCTTGCCGACCTTGAGATTGTCGTCTTTGCCAACCGATATGCCCCGGTTATCGGCGATGCTCTCGGACTGACTCTTGCCGACCTGCAGACTGTCGTCCTTGCCAACCGACGCGCTGCGGTTGGAGCCGATCCCATGGGTCTGATCGGTGCCGACATTGACCGCCCGATCCAGCCCAACCGTGATCGCCTGAGGTCCCCCCACCGTGACCTCGTTGGCAGCGCCAACGTTGAGCATGTCGTTGATTCCGACGTTGTGGGTGCGCGTCAGCGCAACCGTCAGGACCTCATGCTGATCGACGCTCTCCGTCCGATTCTGGTGGATGCTGATCGTCTCGTTCTTGTCGACGGTTTCCACGCGGTTTCCGTGGATCGTGATCGTCTCGTTGTTGTCGACCGTTTCCGTTCGATCGTGCTTGATATGACTCGTCTCGTCGTGGTCGATGGTCTTCGTTCGATCGTGCCCGACCCAATGGGTCTCGTCGTTTTCGACCTCGATATCCTGATTCTTCTCGGCGTGGATCCAAAGCTGCTCGGCCCCCTTCTTGTCCTCCATGCGAATGGCATTGGCATTCGCCCCGCTCCCGCCCTTGGTGGAACGGCTCAGGATGCCGCTCTGGGTCATGTTCGCCGGCAGCTCCCAGGGTGGCATCTGATCGGCGTTGTAGACGCGGCCCGTGATGATCGGCCGATCCGGATCGCCCTCCAGAAACTCAACGATCACCTCCTGTCCGATCCGTGGGATCGCAATCGCCCCCCAGTTCTTACCGGCCCAGGGATGGGACACGCGCACCCAGCAGGAGCTCTTCTCGTCGAGCTTCCCGTAGCGGTCCCAGTGAAACTGCACCTTGACTCGCCCGTACTTGTCGGTCCAGATCTCCTCCCCCTTCACACCAACGACGATCGCGGTCTGCGGACCCTGGACGATCGGTGTCGGCGTCTTGCGGGGTGGCCGGTAAGGCACCTGCGCATCCATTGCCGTGAGACGGCACTGGAACACCGAGGTCTGAGCATCCGTGGCGTCGAGGGTGGATGCAAAGAGGTCGGACTGGAGCCGGTAGGTCGTCGAAACAATCAGATACTCGCGATTCTGGTCCTCGCGCGGGTAATTGGTGAGTGTGAACAGGGAACCGGACGCGACCCCCCGCGCGCTCGCCTCGGCCACAACCGTCTCATATCCGGCGTGCATCTCCTCCAGGCGCACGCGGGCGTAGGCCTCACCGTCAGCAGTCTCGGCATATTCACCCGGGTAGTCGTACACCTCGAGATCGGCAAGATCATGGCCCTTGGGGTTACTGCGTCTGACCAGCAGGTTCTTGTTCGGCGCGGTGAAGTCGAAGTCCTTGTGCGCGAACGCGCCGGGCTGGACCGATTGCACGACCGACAGCGCGCTGATGTGGTCGCGCTCGCGCAGCCAGGTCTCGTCAGGGTGGTAATAGGGGATCTCGACAGAACCCGGAATCGGTCCGTGGGCGCTGTAGCTGTCGGCCAACACCAGGGTGTGCTTACCATCTTCATGGGCGAAGAAGTAGTAGAGCCCCTCCTGCTCCATCAGCCGGCTGATGAAGTTGAAGTCCGTCTCGCGATACTGCACGCAGTAGACCCATTGACGGTAGCTGCCGCTGAGCCGTTCCTCGAAATCGGTGTGACCGTGCTCGCGGAAGATCGCCTTGATGATGTCCGGGACGGTCTGATCCTGAAAGATGCGACAATCGGCCGTGCGCGTCAGGAACCAGGTCCAAGGGACCAGCGTCGCCTGAAACTTCGGCAAGGCGGTATCGACCCCGTCCAGCGCGAAGCGATCGAATCCGACCTGCGAAAAGCGATTGACGATGCCATTGAAGTAGCGTTGTCCGCCGTCCGTGAGCGTGAGCCGCACCGTGATCGGCTGACCGAGCAGGTCTTCATGCCTGATGTTGATCTCTTCACTGATCAGGTCGAGTTGATACTCGAACAGCCCTGCCAGCGACTCGGTCGCGGTCATGCCCCGGATCAGCAGCACGTCTTCCCCGAGCGGGGTCGAGATGGAAAGGGAGCGTTGCTGCTGACTAAGAGCCATACGTTCCACCTGATTGAAGCGATGAGCCGAGTATAGACGAGCGAGGAGGGATCCGCGGATGGTGCCCCCGCAGGCTCCACCAAGGCCGATCATGCAATCGATCGCGATGGTACGCGACGACGCGCTGCTGTCGGTGGCAAGGACAACCGCTGCCACCGAGAAAACGATCGACCCCGCGTCAGCGACAACCGCGCCGTCGCACGCATCGCCGAGCCCTGGCCGGATATCCGCGTCCGCCCACGCGGAGCCCGCGAACGGCGTCGCGGTCGAGGGTGATGCCTCAAGACCGCCAAGAAAACACCAGGTCAACGCGATTGCGCTCCGGGCCATCCATCGCCCGTACGCGCCGCCCGACTCGCGACCGGGGTACTAAAATTCCAGTCGCACTCCCGCGTTGATCGCGTTGTAATTGACGCCGTCATAGCCCAGCAACGTGTTGTACGCCAGGAACGCGGAGCGGCCACCGGCAAACTGCGCCGAGACACCGACACTCAGGTCCGCGTAGTTGTGATCGGGCTTGTCGGTGAGGACAAAGAGCGGAACGTCGTTGATGTCATTGACGAACCGGGCGCCGACGGCCTGCTGACCATTCTCGAACTCGTGGATCCAGCCGATGCGCAACTGCGGCACCAACACGCCCGACTGGTAGCTGATGGCCTTTCCAATCTCGACGCCGAGGTCCGAGGTGAACGACGTGAAGGTCTGGGAGTCGATGGCCAGTGCCATGCTTCCACCGACACCGAGCGGGTCAGACATGGTCTCCTGATAGCTGTCGACCTTGTTTTGCAGATAGTTCAGGCGCGCCGAGGGCGTGATCGACCATTCGTTCCGATAAAAGGTGTAGCCGGCACCGATGTTGAAGTTCCAGAGGTCGGCGTTGGGGTCGGATTTCGCGACCTGGGCGGCCGTCTCGGTGCCGATCGTGTAGTTGATGTTGCGCTTGAGCGTGTAGTCGTTCTGGGCATAGCCGATCAGACCGTCCACAAAAAAGCCGGAGTCCAGCGCGTAGGAGCCGTACAGCGAGACGCCCCATCCATTACCGGTCATGTCACCGCGACTGTTGTCGTAGTCGACCTTGCCGTCCGCGTAGCGCAGCGCGATACCGCCTATCAGGTTGTCGTCGAAGCGATAGTCCAGGCCGCCCAGAAATGACCAGCCGTCGAAGTCGTAGCCGGGCTGGTAGGCGGTCTGATCGGCGTTGCCGGTCGTATAGCGGGCGTTCAGGAAACCGCCAAAGGGGCCGAATGTGACATCGCCGCTGGCACCACCACCGGCCAAGGACTGACCGGGCGGAGCCATCGCAACCAGCGCGACGGGTTCGACCGCCTGCGTACTGGCCAGTCGCAGCTTCGCAAGCCGGTTCTGGATCAATGAAACGCCAAGGCCCGCTGCGCGAACCGCGACCGAATTCTGCGCGTCGATCTGATCGGCCGCGATGTCGGTCAGGGCCTGGGTCGAGCCCGCCGTGCTCTGGTTCGCGCCACCGATGATCAGATCGCAATCCGCCTGAAAATGTTGGTTGTTTGGCGCGCCCAACCCGTTCGCACCGGTGCGGCAGGTCGCCAACAGGGACTCACCCGCAATCCGGCCGTTTAGCGTCGTGTCCGACAGGGCCTCCTGATAGCCGGCGAGCGGATCCGACGGTGCATCGGGCGTGGGCCGCGGCTCATTGCCCAGTGCCAGGCCAGGCAACAGCAGCGTCGCCGAGGCCAACCCGCATGTGGGGCGCAGGTACCTGGCAAACCAGGTGTTATTGGCAGCACCGATGGGGAGTGTTCGAGCCGGCAGCGTTGGCGGAGTCATGATAGAAAATACCTCTTGCTGTGAAGCAAAAACCAAAATCCATTCTTAACGAAGGTGAATAGACAAGCGGTATAGGCAGCGGGATCAATGGACCCGGCGCCGGAGTAAGGGCCCGATTGGACCACAGGCTTTGCCGCAAAGCCACCCATACCCCTGCTGTGGCGGACGGCAACCATCACGGTGTTTGGCTCCCGGGCGAATGACAACCGCCGGCTGGGTGCGCACCCGAGCCCCTCGCGGTGAAGCGACGAGTGCCGATTGGCGAGCTCCGCCCCCGGGGAGATCAATCGGGGGCTTCAGGAAAGACGCTGCCCGGCGGGTCATTCGGATCCAATCCGGGACAGGTCATGGAGACAGCGATTCGTTCGATTCCTGGACAGGATCAACTCGCCATCCGGGAACCGCCGTTGATTCCCCGCTGCCGGAAAACGTACCGCGCATCGTCGGAATTCAGCTACGACGGCAGGATGTCCACGACAACCGCGGTCACATTGTCTCGGCCACCGGAGTCACATGCCTCGTCGAGCAGGTCCCGCACGGTCTCGGCCGGCGTTCCGACACCGAGCGCCGATTCGATGCGCGCATGCGCCAGCTCCTTGGTCAGTCCATCGCTGCACAACAGATAACGGTCGCCGGGATGAAGCGTCTCGATGCGGGTGTCGATCCGCACTTCATCCTCCGCACCGACGGCGCGCGAGAGCACACCGGCATAGGGGTGCCCCTCGGCGTCCTCGGCGGACAACTTTCCATCTGTCACCCATTGCTGCACCTCGGTATGGTCGGTGGTGAGTTGGACCAGCCGCTCCGCCCGCAGCCTGTAGATGCGGCTGTCGCCCACCCAGAGCAGCGCACAAGAGCCGCCGATGGCCAGCAGCGCGGCGACGGTGGTACCGATGATCTGCTCGCCGCTGCGATCGGCCTCGTCGATCAGTCGACGATTGGCATCGGCAACGAGACACTCGGCCTCGCGAACGGAGCGACCCAGCAGCTGGGGCCGTGGCAGATTCGACAGTCTCTCCACCACCAGCTGGCTGGCCCGTTCACCGCGCGCATGGCCCCCCATGCCGTCGGCCACGACCCAGAGCCCGATGTCGGGCCGATCCAGAAAGGCGTCCTGATTCATGCGCCGGACCATGCCCGGATGGGTCGATCCGGCCGAGACCCACTGGGATGGCTTCTTCACCTGGCTCACCGGCCCGGCCCTTGCCGCGTCGGCACACCCGCTTGGCCAAGGTCCCACCAGTTCCCCTTCTCCCACTCCCCGGTGCACAGCGACGTGAACGCCGCCTCGGCAGGCAGACCCTGACCGACCAGAAGCGAGGGCGAGACGCGCTCAGAACCCTCGGACCACCAGACGCCGTAGGCGAAGAGGATCTCCGTCAGCGCATGGTGCAGCAGTCCGGGCAACAGCTCGGGCAACTGCAGCGGACTGGACAGGTCGA
This sequence comes from Chromatiaceae bacterium, assembly GCA_040775095.1. Taxonomy (GTDB): domain Bacteria; phylum Pseudomonadota; class Gammaproteobacteria; order Chromatiales; family Chromatiaceae; genus JAXGTD01. The sequence continues at coordinate 9,493 of JAXGTD010000132.1, forward strand.
ACCGCCATCCGCGGGCCTCGCAAACCGTTGCCGTCGATGCACCCGCGCTCGGGCTTGCAGCCGCGGGCGGGTCGAGGTCGACGAGTCGGGCATCGAGCTCGTCCAGCGTCAGCGATCCTTCCAATGCGGCGAGCATCAGCGTCTGAACACCGTCAAACCAGTCAGACGCCGACAGCACCCTGAAAGGGTTTGCCCCGACCGGGAGCGCACAGGCGACGGTGAACGGGAAATAGCGACCCACGCGATCGACGCTGGGCATCAGCAGGCCGGCCCATGGCGACTGGCCCGCGATCCCCGGCGTGAGAATGAAACGCCAGATCGGGCTGGTCAGATAGGCATCCAGCCAGGCCTCGCCCAGCCGCTCGCGACTCGAGGCCAGCGAGGTCTGTAACCATGGGTCCCAGACGCGCAGGAAGTCCGCCGGCAGACGCCGGCTCAGGAAGTCGCCCTGCGCGGGCAACTTGCCGAAGAATCCGGGGGTTCCCCCAAGCGTATTGGTCAAAGTCGGTCCGGGCACCTGAACCCCCTCAACTCGCTCAGCTTGAACGGGTTGCGCACACTCACGGCACGCAGATCGAACTCGGCGTTGAAACCCGCCAGCGAGAACCCGACCCGGAACAACTCCTGCTGACCGGTGGAGCTGATCCGGGCACTGTCGAGCAGACGGAACCAGGCCCAGGGCCCGGAAAAGGTCAGGCTCGGGCGCCCACCCTGGTTGTCGACAAAGACCATTCGTACCCGACCCGGGGCATCGGGTGCCGGCCACTGCAACTTGTAGGGCGTGGGCGGTCCTTGGCGATAGTCGATCAACTGCCCGCCGAGGTCGAGGATGAACTGTCGAACCCGGGGATCGAGCGACCTGGGCTCCAGCTCGAACTCGACGGCCGGAAGCTTGCCGCCACCGAGAAAAAACGCCTCGCGAATCACCGCGGCGCGCTGGAACTGGGCCAGCACATCATCCGGGATACCGATTCCGGTACCGATCCAACGCCACTGCTGGCCCGAGGTATCTGCCAGGGGCCCGAGGCTGCCCTTGAAAAAGGCATCGAGCAGTCCTTCAGGGCCGAACAGGCGGCCGAAGTCGTGCAATGTCGTCTCCCGCGAGCTGCCGCTGTCGAACGGATAGCGGTCGTGAATTGCCTCGCGGCAGAACGGGAGCACCTCGGCCGTCCAGATTCGGTTGAGCTGTGCGCGCATGCCACCCGAGACGATGTTCGCGCTGTCCTGGGCCAGGGTCGCCAGCACCTGTGAGACCGGGCTCGGCAGCTCCCCGGCCACCCGTTTGACCTCGGCGATCTCGGCGCTCTCACCGGCGGCGAGGACACCCCGCCCCGAGCTCGCCGCGGTGCCGACGGATTTGAGCTGCAGGTGCATCTGATCCAGTGCCGTCAGGGCCTTGTCGATCGGCGCGGCCTGTCCCTCCGCGCCGCGCATCAGCTCGTGCAGCCAGCTGAAGCGACGGGTCACGTAGGCCTCGGGCGCCTCATCCGGTGAGGGCAGACCGGTCTTGTCCCCACCAAAATAGCGGTCGACGCGATCCAGGAACCCCGCCGGGGTCCCCGCGTCCGCTTCGCCCGACGCCTGCGCATCGTCGGCCCGCCGATCCAGCTCGGTCTGCTGCGACGCGGCCGTGAG
>JAXGTD010000133.1:0-10950 GCA_040775095.1 Chromatiaceae bacterium
CCCTCGGCGGCGAGGGCGTCGAGATACTTCTCTGCATCCAGGGCCGCCATGCATCCGGTGCCGGCGGAGGTGATGGCCTGACGATAGACGTGGTCCATCACATCGCCGGCGGCGAACACCCCGGGCGCCGAGGTGGCCGTGGCATTGCCGCCGGTGCCACTGCGCACCTTGATGTAGCCACCGGTCATCTCGAGCTGTCCCTCGAACAGGGCGGTGTTGGGCTGGTGGCCAATTGCGATGAACACGCCCTGCAGGTCGATCTCCTTGGTGCTGCCATCGAGCACGCTCTTGATGCGCATCCCGGTGACGCCGCCCGCGTCGCCGAGGACCTCCTCGAGCACATGGTTCCATTCCAGCACGACGTTGCCTTGATCGGCCTTGTCCAGCAACTGCCGCTGCAGGATCTTCTCGGCTCGCAGCGCATCGCGGCGGTGCACCAGCGTGACCTCCGAGGCGATGTTGGAAAGGTAGAGCGCCTCCTCCACCGCGGTGTTGCCACCGCCGATCACCGCGACCTTCTGATTGCGGAAGAAGAAGCCGTCGCAGGTCGCGCAGGCGGAGACACCGCGGCCGCGGAATGCCTGCTCGGAGTCGAGGCCGAGGTAGCGCGCGCTCGCGCCGGTCGCGATGATCAGCGCATCGCAGGTGTAGGTGCCGCCGTCGCCGTTCAGGCGCATGGGGCGGGTGCCCAGATCGACGCTGCCGATGTGGTCGAAGATGATCTCCGTCTCGAAACGCTCGGCATGCTTGCGCATGCGCTCCATCAGGTCGGGACCCTGAACGCCGTCGGGGTCTCCGGGCCAGTTGTCGACGTCGGTAGTGGTCATCAACTGGCCGCCCTGCTCCAGGCCAGTGATGAGCACCGGGCTGAGGTTGGCGCGGGCGCCGTAGACGGCGGCCGCATAGCCGGCCGGCCCAGAGCCCAGGATCAGCAGGCGGCAGTGTTTGGTCTCGCTCATGTTGTGCTCCTGAAGGATGTCTTTGGCGCCGTGCGCCACCGGGGATTGGGTGCGCGGACAGGGGTGTCCGAGGCGTGACCGGGGCGCGGGCGGTCGGTTGGCGCGGTAGCCCGCCATGGTACGTTGCAGGGGCGGGGTGGTAAAGCCGGCGCAGATCCCGCCCGGGTGCGAACGATTCGGTCTTGCGCGGCCTCGCGGCAAGCCGTGGGGGCGTCGCGGAATGGCTTCAGACGATGCCCTCGGTGGCCTTTCCTTGCAACCGGGGTGCTTGGCTTCAGCCCGGCGCCGCTTCGCATGGCGATGGCGTGAGGCGCTGAACCCGGACCGCGCGGCCCCAGAGCTGGCCGATCAGCTCGGCCGGGCGCGCGGTTCCGCCAGTGCTCCAGAAACGCTCCGATCCTGCCGCCCGCTCGGCCAGTAGACCGGCGTCTTCCAGCCGACGCCGAACCTGTCGGGCGACCGCGGCGCCCGAGTCCGTTACCGTGACGTCGGGGCCAGCCAGCGCCTGAATCAGCGGCCGCAGGTGCGGGTAATGGGTGCAGCCCAGCACCAGTGTGTCGGCGCCGGCGGCGATCAGTGGGGCGACGTACTCGGTGACCAGCGCGCGCGTTGCCGGACCATCGAGATCGCCGGCCTCGACGTGCTCGACCAGCCCGGGGCAGGGTTGCACGAGCACCTCCGCGCCGGCCCCGAAGCGCCCGAGCAACTGCACGAAACGGTGGCTGGCGAGGGTTTGTCGTGTCGCCAATACCCCCACAACGCCGGAGCGTGTCTGAGCGAGCGCGGGCTTGAGCGCCGGTTCCATCGCGATGATCGGGACCGCGAAGTGGGCCCGCAACGCCGTCGCCGCGGCGCCGGTGGCGGTGTTGCACGCAACCACGATGGCCTTGGCCCCTTGCCCGAGCAGGAAGTCGGTGACGGCGAAGGCCCGTTCGGTGATGGCCCGTGCATCCTTGTCGCCATAGGGTGCATGGCCCGAATCGGCCACGTAGAGGAGGTCCTCTCCGGGGAGCTCACGGCGGATCTCGCGCAGGACCGAGAGCCCGCCGACCCCCGAATCGAACACCCCGATGGGGCTCGAGGGGGCTGGGGACGGTGCAGGGGCCGCATCGGTTGGAGTGTGGGCGGCGGTGATGGCTGGATCGGGGGCGGTCACGTCAGAGCAGGGATGGGTTGGGCGATAAGGGGGAATCCGATCGAGTCCCGGAAGGGCGCGGATGTGATGGCGGACTGCCGCGGGACTGTAGCGCTTTTCGCGTCCTCCTGGCGACGTCATCGAGCCGGATCGAATCGGATACCGCAGGAGGCGGATGGGATGGTCCGGGCACGGCGAGATCCACCCTGGATCCGGTCCTGACGCCCCGCCGGCGATGGTGATCCCGGGGCGCGGCCTTCACGGCGCCGGCATCGGCGGATCAGGCGTCGGTCGCCGAGATCGTCCGCGGCGAAGGACGGTCTTTGCCTTGGCAGATGCACAGGTCCTCGGCAGGGACCGGAGGACCGAGCAGATCGCCCTGGCCGCGGTCGCATCCCAGCTCGCGCAGGAGCTGGTGTTGCTCGTGGGTGTCGATGCCCTCGGCGACGACCAGTTTCTCAAGTCCGTGCGCGACCGCGATCGTCCCCTCGATCAGGGCGCGTTCGGCGCGTTTTCCATCGAGCCCGGCAACGAATGCACGATCGATCTTGACGGCGGAGATCGGCAGCATCCGCAGCAGATCCAACGAGGTGTAGCCGGTGCCGAAGTTGTCGATGTGCAGTTGCACGCCGAGATCGACCAGCGCCTGCAGAGACTCGGTCGAGCGCATCATGTTCGCGATCAAGGCGGTCTCGCTGATCTCCAGAATCAGCCATCGTGGATCGATTCCGGAGCTGCGCAGTGCCGTCTTGACGTCGCTGACCAGGTCGGAGCTCTCGATCTGCATGGGCGAGATGTTCACCGCCACCGGCACCCGGTCAGGGCAGTCGTCCTGGCAGCGCCGCAGTTGCCGGCAGGCCAGCGTCAGCCTCTGGCGGCCGAGCTCGGCGATTAGTGCCGATCCGTCGAGCATGGGAAGGAATCGCTCCGGGGGCAGGAGTCCGCGCTCGGGGTGTTGCCAGCGCAACAGCGCTTCGACCGCGACCCGTGCACCGGAACCGAGATCGAACTGGGGCTGAAAGAAGAGCACCACCTCTTCGCGCAGCAGCGCGCCGCGCAGCTCCTGCTCGAGGCGGAGGCGGGAGTCGACGGTCAGGGTCATGTCCGAGTGATAGAGGCGGAAACCGTTGCTGCCGTGGCGCTTGGCGTCGTACATCGCGCTATCGGCCTGGCGCAGCAGCTCCTGGGGATCCTGGCTATGGGTCGGACAGATGCTCAGGCCAATGCTGGTGGAGGTGACGAGCTCGCGACCGTCGATCTCGAAGGGATGCTTGAACAGGGCCAGGATCTTCTTTGCCACGTCGGCCGCCGCCCGCGGCGCGACCACGCCGGGGAGGATGATGGTGAACTCATCGCCGCCCATGCGCGCCACGGTATCGGACTCGCGTATCGCGGACGTGAGCCGTCGCGCCACGGCCCGCAGCAGATCGTCGCCGACGGCGTGGCCGAGGCTGTCGTTGACGCCCTTGAACCCATCCAGGTCGAGGAACATCAGCGCGAAGCCATGCTGATCCCGACGCGTACGCTTGACCGCTTCCTGGAGCCGGTTGAAGAACAGACTGCGATTGGGCAGCCCCGTGAGGCTGTCTTCGAACGCCAGCTGGTGTACGCGCCGCTCGGCCTGTTTGCGCTCGGTGATGTCGTAGAGCATGACCAGGTATGCCAGCTGGTCCTCCCAGCGCGTCTCGGTGACCGAGACCGCGGCGATGCCGGGACTGCCATCGGCGCGGATGACGTTGAGCTCGGTCTGCAGATTGCTCACGGACGGGATGCCGAACGGCGAACCGACGAGCTGCTCCTCATGGCTCGAGAGCAACCGCGACGCGGCCGGGTTGCCGAACAGGATGGTGCCCTCGGCATCGAGGATCAGGATGCCGGTCTTGTTCTCCTGCACCAGGCTGCGAAAGTTGCGACGGGTCTCGGCCAGGGCGGTCTCCATCGCAAGGCGCTCGGAGATGTCACGCATCACGCCGACGGTATGCCAGGCGCCCTCGTGCTGCAGCGCGGAGACCGAGATCTCGACGGGGACCCGGCTGCCGTCGCGGCGCAGCGCGTCCAGCCGCAGGGTCTTGGCGATGACTGCGCCCTCGCTGCCGCGCTCGAAGACGGCGTCGTCGGAGATGTCTCCCCCGGCCCGCTCATGGGCCAGCACCCTGTCGTGGATATTGAGTCCGTGCAACGCGTTGCGGCCGTAACCCAGTATCGCCTCGGCCGCCTCGTTGGCGAAGACCACGGTCCCGCGCTGGTCGAGCGCGAAGATGCCATCGAGCGCCGTATCCGTGAGCTGGCTGAGGAATGCCTCTTTGTCGGACAGTACCGTGTAGGCGGCATGAAGCTCGGCATTGGCCTTGCGGTAGTCAAGCTCGACGCCCTCGAGCGCGAAATGATGGGCGCTCAGGTCGGCCTGCATCTTTCGAAGCCGGGCACGCAGTGCATACAGCCGGCTGATACACACGCCGCTGACACCGATCAGGAGCACTGCCGTCAGCGCCCAATGGGCTGGCAGCCCGTCCATCCAGGTCGTCATGGAGGTCGCGGGGGGCGCCGAGGCCCGCGCGACGCCGGTGAACAGGGCCAGTGCCGCGAGCATGGCCGGTCTGCCGTGCGTCGTGCGGCTCATCGCAGGCGCTTGGGCTACACGGGGCCTCGCCGCGAACCTCGACAGACTCACCCCATCGCGTTCTCGCGCCTCGCGCCATTGCACGCGCGCGGTTGGCCGTCCGACGACAGCCCGGCTGGGCACCACGCTGTCCATGCCGGGCGAGGGATGGGCGGTTGGCGACCGAGTGTGTGAATCCGTTTTCAACCCCGCCTCCCGGTCGGCTCACTGGCCCCGCGCCTTGTCGTACTCGTGGGCGACCCATGCCATCGCGACGTCCGCCACGCGGTTTGCATGACCGATTACGCGCCTATAAACATCCTATATCGTACGTCTTTGTCGATCGGGGGTACACTTGGATTGAATGCAGCGCTATTGGACACTCCCCGGCGAGCGGACAGCCCTGACCTGGCTGTTCTGTCTGCAAGGTCCACCCGCGCCGGAGAGCCGAGGCAATGGCTCGACGGTTGTCCGTGAGGCATTGACTCATGGCAGGATCGTGCGACGCCATCGGCCGTGCGCCGCCACCCGCGCCGCAGATGGGCAGGTATCAGCTGAGGCTCTACGTGTCGGGGCGAACGCCGCAAGGCGAGCGCGCGGAGAGGAACCTCAGCGTAATCTGGGATGGCGAGCTCGAGGGGCGATGCGACGTACCGATCGTGAACCTCATCGAACATCCGGCCGCCGCGGATGCGGAACGGGTCATTGCAACACCGATCCTGATTAAAGTCTCCCCGCTGCCGGTGCGGCGCATCATCGGCGACCTGTCGGATCGGGGACGGGTGTTGGCCGCCCTCGGCGTGCCCGAGTCGACGCGCGTGGCCCCGATGACCCTGCCGGTCGAGGGCGACTGACGCGGCCGATGCCGGCGTCCCGCGGCCGATGCCGGCGTGAAGCCATGTCTGCGCGCGACGTGCCTTTCGTGCGCGCGGGCCTGTCTCCGCGTCCTGCCAAGGTGGCGAGAACGGGTGTGCGCAGAAGCGAATCTACGCGAATAATGTGCGGTAACGCTATAATCCTCTGAAAGTTCGGAGGACTAAGCTGTGACCCAGGCAACGCGCGTTGGACAACTGACTTTCACTGACTATCTCGATCGGGCGTGGCGCGAGGGCGCCATGTGGACGCTGATCTGCGCGGCATGCTATCTGGTGCTGGCACTGGCGACCTACGCGCCAACTGACCCGGGCTGGTCTTATGTCGGCGCCGACGTCGAGGTCAGCAACGCCGGTGGCCGGGCCGGCGCGTGGTTCGCCGACGTGGCCTTCTATCTACTCGGGTTGCTCGCCTATCTGATCCCCGTCATGGTGGTCTGGAGCGCCTGGCTGATGTTCAGGCAGCGCGAGGCCGAGCCCGAAACCAAACTGTACTGGCTGGCCCTGCGCTGGGTGGGCTTGCTGCTGACCCTGGCGGCGGGCTGCGCGCTGGCGACCATACAGATCACCAATGTCGCCGACTGGCTGCCCAACGGGATCGGTGGCGGCCTCGGGCTGATCCTCAGCGGGATTTCGGTCGAGGCCTTCGGCGAGCCCGGGAGCGCCCTGATGCTCTCCGCCGTGCTGGTGCTGGGCATCACGCTGGTAACCGGTGTCTCACCGCTGTTGCTGGTCGATGGCGTCGGGGATCTGACGCTGTGGCTGTTGAGCGGATTGGGCAGGCTGCGAATGCCCCGTATCGGGGTGCCCTGGCGCCGCGCGGGGTCCCGTCAGGACGAGGTGCCGATGGACGAGTCCGACCTCGAGATCGAAAGCGCGGACAACGTCCGACTGGTGCCGGCCGACGTTTTCGTGCCAGAGCTGCAGTCGTCCCCGGCCGCGATGCCGCGCCGTGCATCGGTGCCGCCGCCGCCGTCCGATCTCGAGCCAGACGAGGACTGGGAGCCGGCGACCGCCTTCGTGTCGACCGAGGCGGCGGCCGCGGTGGACCCCGCACCCGTGCTGCCGCGGCGGCGCGTGACGCGCAAGGCAACGCGCGCGCAACGGCAGGCGCCGTTTCCAGAGCGGGCCGCCAATGGTGAGCTCCCGCCATTGGAGCTGCTCGACCCGCCGCGCAAGAGTGGTCGCGCCTACAGTGATGAGCAGCTGGCTGAGATGTCGCGAGAGGTCGAGGCCCGGCTGGCGGACTTTGGCGTTGCCGCCGAGGTGGTTGGGGTCTATCCCGGGCCCGTGGTGGCGCTGTTCGAGCTGGATCTGGCCCCCGGCACCAAGGTCAGCAAGATCACCGGCCTTGCCAAGGACATCGCGCGCGCCCTGTCCAGGGTCAGCGTGCGCGTGGTGGAGGTGATCCCCGGCAAGTCCGTCATCGGCCTGGAGATCCCCAATGACCATCGCGAAATGGTCTCACTCAGCGAGGTCCTGTCGTCCTCGGTCTATCAGGACGCCAAGTCGCCGCTGACGATCGGCATGGGGACCAACATCGCCGGCCTGCCGGTGGTGGCTGATCTCGGTCGGATGCCCCATGCACTGATCGCGGGCACCACCGGCTCGGGCAAATCGGTCGCGATCAACGCGATGATCCTGAGCCTGCTCTACAAGTCCGGCGCGGAAGACGTGCGTCTGATCATGGTCGATCCGAAGATGCTGGAGTTGTCGGTGTACGAGGGCATACCGCACCTGCTCACACCCGTCGTCACCGACATGAAGGAGGCCCACAACGCGTTGCGCTGGTGCGTCGGGGAGATGGAGCGGCGCTACAAGCTGATGTCCAAGCTCGGGGTACGCAACATCGCCGGCTACAACCGCATGGTGCAGGAAGCGATCGACGACGGTGAGCCGATCGAAGACCCTCTGTACAACTTCAGCGCCGACCCATTCGCCGAGGATGCAGAGATCGAGGTGCCAACCCTCGGGCGACTGCCCTATATCGTTGTCATCATCGATGAGCTGGCCGACATGATGATGGTGGTGGGCAAGAAGGTGGAGGAGTTGATCGCGCGCCTCGCGCAGAAGGCGCGGGCCTCGGGCATCCACCTGCTACTGGCCACACAGCGGCCCTCGGTCGATGTGCTGACCGGTCTGATCAAGGCCAATATCCCGACGCGCATGGCGTTCAAGGTGTCGGCGCGGGTCGACTCCAGAACCGTCCTCGATCAGATGGGCGCCGAGAACCTGCTCGGACATGGCGACATGCTCTACCTGCCGCCCGGGGGCAGCATCCCCCAACGGGTGCATGGTGCCTTCGTCGACGACCACGAGGTGCATCATGTGGTCGACTATCTCAAGCAATTCGGCCCCGCCCAGTATATCGACACCGTGTTGCAGGATCCCACCGAGCATCTGCCGGGTATCGATCCGGAACCGAGGGGGGGAGGCGACGTGGAGGACCAGGACCCGCTGTTCGACGAGGCGGTGCAGATCGTGGTCGAGAGCCGGCGGGCGTCGATCTCGGGGGTGCAGCGCCGGCTCAAGATCGGCTATAACCGGGCCGCGAGGATGATCGAGGAGATGGAGCGCATCGGGATCGTCGGTGCCGCCGAATCCAACGGCAACCGCGAGGTGCTGGCGCCGCCACCGGTCGATGACTGACGCGCGAGAGCGCGGCGCGGGAACGAATTCCGGCGACCGCGATCTCAGGCAACGAGCCGGGCCCGATCGCTTCTGGCTCGGAGCGCGGCGGCCCGGGCGGCCGCGCACCCGACCCGGCCCATAGGGACCGCGCCAGTCGGCCCCCGCACACGCCATCCGGGCAGGGCGCGTCCTGCTTCGGAGCGGTTTCACACCCCAATTCGAGACTGTCCCGATCATGAATCTGCTGTTGAACGTCCGCCGCTTTCGGCGTCGCCCACGCTTGTCGCATCGGCTGTTGCATGTTGTGTTGATCGGGTTTCTGCTGCCCTCGAGCGCCCCGGTATTCGCCGATGGCATTGCGATGCTCAAGGACTACCTCAAGGGGTTGAATAGTCTCAGCGCCGAGTTTCGCCAGATCACGATGACCTCCGGTGGCGCGAGTACCCTGGAGGCGAGCGGAACCTTCTACCTGATGCGCCCCGGGCGTTTCCGCTGGGAATACCGAACCCCAAGTGAGCAGCTCATCGTCGCCGATGGCACTCGCGTCTATGTCCACGACCTGGAGCTGGAGCAGGTCACGCATCAGAGCGAAAAGAAGGCGCTCGACGGTACCCCCGCGCAGTTGCTGGCGAGCAACGAGCCGGTCGACAAATACTTTCGCATCCGCAACTTCGACCGCGGCGACCAGCGCACCTGGGTCGAGCTGGTCCCGAAGGATCCGGATACCCAGGTCGAGAGGCTGCAGATCGGCTTCTCCGGCGGTGAGCTCGATACCCTGGTTATGGAGGACCGATTCGGCCAACTCACGCGGCTGATCTTCACCGACATCGATCGCAATCCCCAGCTGCAGTACTCGATGTTTCGCTTCAAGCGCCCGCCGGGCGGCGATTTCCTGCAGATCGACTGAGTCGAAGACGAGTTGAAGAGTCGGGGCCCTCGCGCATGAGCTCGACATCGGTGGCCGGAACCGGCAGCGCGTCCTTCGCCCCGCTGGCCGAGCGCATGCGCCCGAGACGGCTGGAGGACTTCGTCGGCCAGTCCCACCTGCTTGCCGAGGGACGTCCGCTACGGCGGGCGATCACCGCCGACCGGCCCCATTCCATGATCTTCTGGGGCCCGCCCGGCACCGGCAAGACCACGCTTGCGCGTCTGGTGGCCAGCTATTCCGGCGCCCATTTCCTGCGACTCTCGGCGGTGCTCGCCGGTGTGAAGGACATTCGCGCCGCGGTCGATGAGGCACGGGCCATGCGCGAGGGGCAGGGGCGCGGCACGCTGCTGTTCATCGACGAGGTGCATCGCTTCAACAAGGCGCAGCAGGACGCCTTTCTGCCACACGTCGAGGATGGCACGCTGGTCTTTATCGGGGCGACGACGGAGAACCCCTCGTTCGAGCTCAACAATGCACTGCTCTCGCGTGCCCGGGTCTATGTCCTCAAGGCGCTGATGCCGACGGACCTGGAGCGGGTCGTGGATCGGGCGCTGCTCGACACGGAGCATGGCCTCGGCGCGCGGGGACTCTCCATCGCCGCCGAGGCGCGCGAGCTGCTCACGGCGGCCGCCGACGGCGACGCCCGCCGCGTGCTGAACCTGCTCGAGGTGGCGGCCGATCTCGCGTCGGGGTCGGGGATCGACGCCGACACGGCCCGGCAGGTAGTCGAGGGGACGTTGCGGCGCTTCGACAAGGGTGGCGACGCCTTTTACGATCAGATCTCGGCGTTGCACAAATCGGTGCGAGGCTCAGCGCCGGACGCGGCGCTGTATTGGCTGGCGCGGATGATCGATGGCGGCTGCGACCCGTTCTACATCGCCCGGCGCGTGGTGCGCATGGCCAGCGAGGACATCGGCAATGCCGATCCGCGTGCGCTGACGCTCGCGTTGGAGGCCTGGGACGCGCTCCAGCGTCTTGGCAGCCCCGAGGGCGAGCTGGCGCTGGCGCAGGCCGTGGTCTATCTGGCGTGCGCTGCCAAGAGCAACGCCGTCTACAAGGCCTGGGACGCGGCGCTCGCCGATGCACGCGCGCACGGATCGATGGAGGTGCCGCTGCATCTGCGCAATGCGCCCACCCGCCTGATGAAGCAGCTCGGCCACGGTGAACGCTACCGCTACGCCCATGACGAGCCCGACGGCTACGCGGCCGGGGAGCAGTATTTTCCCGAGGGGCTCTCCGCGCGCCGGTACTACCAGCCGGTCGAGCGCGGACTCGAGATCCGGATCGCCGAAAAGCTCGCCCGTCTGGCCGAGCTGGATCGCATCGCGAGGCGAGGCGAGTAGCCTGCGCGCCCGGCGTCCGCGCGGTGCCCCCGATGGCGAGAAAAGGAGGCGATGCGCCAGTGGGCAGGGGGCTGGAACCGGTGACGGGGTTCTGGTGCAATCGCTCGCGCGGGGCGCCGCCGTCTCACCTGTCCCCTCGTCCGAGCACATCCATCGATTGAGGAGCGACTGACCATGGCCTGGCTTTTTCTGTTGATCGCCGGCGTATTTGAATGGGGCTGGCCGGTTGGCCTCAAGCTGGGCCTTGCCGAGAGCGGTCTGCGTTGGGGCTGGATCGGCTTTGCCGGGGTCTGCATGGCGGCGAGCGGTGCATTGCTGCTCATCGCACAGAAGACCATCCCGATGGGGACCGCCTACGCGGTGTGGACCGGTATCGGCGCCGTCGGGACCTTCGTGCTCGGCATCCTGCTGTTCGCGGAGCCCGCGACCCTGACGCGGTTCTTTTTCGTTGGGCTCATCGTTGTTGGTATCGTCGGGCTGAAG
>JAXGTD010000134.1:0-10870 GCA_040775095.1 Chromatiaceae bacterium
GGCGCCTCGCGTGGCATCCGCCTGATCGGCGCCGCGGCTGACGACGAGACGGCACTGCCCGTGATCGGGCGTGTGGCCGCCGGCAGTCCGGTCCTGGCCGTCGAGCACATCGAGGACCATTACCAGATCGACCCCATGCTGTTTCACCCGCGGGCCGATTACCTGCTGCGCGTGCACGGCCACAGCATGCGCGATGCCGGCATCCTCGATGGTGATCTGCTCGCGGTGCACCGCACGCCCGATGCGCTCAATGGGCAGATCGTCGTCGCCCGACTTGGCGAGGAGGTCACGGTCAAGCGTTTCCAGCGCCATGCGCGCTGGACCCATCGCGTGAACCTACTGCCGGAGAATCCCGACTTCGCGCCCATTGCCGTGGACCTGCGCGAGCAGGAACTGGTCATCGAGGGGCTCGGCGTCGGTGTGGTACGACTGGGCTTGGCCCAGGCGCATCGGTTATGAGCCCCCTCATGGACCCGGCCGCGGGCACCATCGAGAACCCGGCAAGGGTACTGGAGCAGCTGATCGAGCGCCACGCCGGGTTATGGCGGGGCAGCCAGGCCTCGCGCGCCGCATCCGCGGGCGTGCCCACCGGCTTTGCGGATCTGGACGCGCGATTGTCGCCCTGGCATGGATGGCCCAGGGGCGGCCTGAGCGAGATCCTGGTAGAGCGCGTCAGCGACGCCTTCGGGTTGACATTGCCAATGCTCGCCGCGCTGAGCGCCCAGCCACGTTGGTTGCTACTGGTCGATCCGCCCCACATCCCTTATGCCCCGGCGCTCGCCGCCAGCGGGCTGAACCTCACGCGGCTGCTCGTCTGCGAGGCCGGCGAGCAGGCCGCCTGGGCGGTTGAGCAGGGCCTGCGCTCCCGGGCCTGCGCCGCGGTGTTGGCATGGGGCGCGGACTGGCCAGCCAGCGTGCTACGCCGGCTTCAGCTTGCCGCCGCGCACGGCGATGCCACGGCATTACTGTTTCGTGGCACACACACCGCGGATCGGCCCTCGCCGGCGGTGTTGCGGCTACAGGTGCAAGTCGCAACAGACGGACCCGTTGTGACGCTGCTCAAGCAACGCGGCGCACGCGCCGGCGCCGTGATCCGGCTCACCGCCAGGGCACCTGGCTCACCACCTGCCCACCAGGCGCAAGCCTTGTAAGGCCACTCGATCTGCCCCCATGCAGTGGCTCGCCTTGCATCTGCCAGCACTCCCTCTCGAGGTATTCGATCGGGCGCTGGCGGCACCCCTGCCGCTGGCGGTCAGCGAAGGTGGCCGGCTGATCGCCTGCAATCGCCCGGCATGGGAACAGGGGGGCCGTAGCGGGCTCACGGACGGTGCCGCCCGCGCGTTGAGCGCGGGGCTGCGCATCCTGCCGCGCCAGCCCGCGCGCGAACAGGCCGCGCTGCTGCGCATCGCCGCCTGGGCGCTGCATTTCAGCGATCAGGTCAGCCTGGAATCGCCCCACGCGCTGGTACTGGAGGCGGGCCGCAGCCTCCGGCTGTTCGGCGGTGCCAAGGTTCTGCATCGGCAGGTCATCGAGGGTGTCGCCGCGCTCGGCTATCGTGCCCGGTGCTGTCTTGCACCGACCCCGGCCGGTGCCCTGACGCTGGCCGCCTGGGGCGGAAACGACCTGATCCTGGATCAGGATGCGCTGCGCCAGGCACTCTCCAGCCTGCCACCGGCGGCGCTGAGCCTCGAACGCCAGTCCCTCGACGACCTGACCCGCATGGGGTTGACCCGCATCGGCGATCTGCTGCGGCTGCCCCGGGCCGGATTGGCGGAACGCTTTGGTATCGAACGGCTGCATCAGATCGAGCGCCTGCTTGGCGAGCGCCCCGACCCACGCCTCGCGTTCAAACCGCCGGCGCGCTATCTCGGGGAGCTGGAGCTGCCGGCGGAGGTGCCCGATGCACCGTCACTACTGTTCGCCTGCCGGCGCCTGATCGACGAGCTGGGCGGTTTCCTGCTCGGCCGCCAGGCTGGCGTGCAGCGGCTACACTGGCGCCTGGGGCATGCCGACCTGCCGCCGACCTGTTTCGATCTGGGCAGCGCGTCCCCCGAGCGCGATCCGGAGCACTGGCGATGGCTGCTGCGCGAGCGTCTCGAGCGCCTCGCGCTGCCAGCGCCCGTGCGCGACATCCGGCTCGCCAGCGAGCCGATTCGCCCGTTGCCGCGGACATCACTGGCGCTTTTCCCGGAAGCCACCCCCCCTGCCCCGTGCGACCCTGGCCTGCTCGATCGGCTGCGTGCCCGCCTCGGAGACGATGCCGTGCGCGGCCTGGCCCTGGTCGCGGATCACCGCCCGGAGCGTGCCTGGCGCTGGACGCGACCCGTCGCGCCCAATCCGCATCCGCCGGATGCCCAGGGGCAGGGCATGCCCCGCGGCGACCGCCCGCTATGGCTGCTGGCCTCACCACGGCCGATGGCCTCGCACGGTCGGCAGCCCTGGTATGACGGGCCATTGGATCTCGGCCAGGGCCGCGAACGGATCGAGACCGGCTGGTGGGACGGCATGGAGGTGGCGCGAGACTATTTCGTCGCGACGACCCGGTGCGGCGAGCGGCTATGGATCTACCGCGAGCTGCGGGGGCAGCGGTGCTGGTTCCTGCACGGCCTGTTCGGGAGCTCGACAGATACCGGCCCCTGACACCCGGCGGCGACGGCACGCGGGCGATCTCGCACGCCGCCATTTGCCACGGCCCCGACACGGGGTAAGCTCTGCATGGCCCCCAGATCCAACACGCTCCCATCAGGTCGATCCATGCACCACAGCGGCCCCTCGCCCCTCATCGACGCACCGACCCTGATCAGGGCAATTCAGGACCCCGGCTGGCGCGTCTTCGACTGCCGTTTTTCCCTCGCCGATCCGTCCCGCGGACAACAGGACTATCTGGACGCCCATATTCCCGGGGCCCTGTATGCCCATCTCGACGCGCATCTGTCCTCGCCGATCGGCCCCGAAACCGGCCGCCATCCACTGCCGGACCCATCGCTCCTGGCCAGTTGGCTCGGCGATTGCGGCGTCTCCAGCGACACCCGGATCGTGGCCTACGACGATGTCGGCGGCGCCTTTTCCGGGAGACTCTGGTGGTTGCTGCGCTGGCTCGGCCACCCGCACGCGTACGTACTCGACGGCGGCTTGCCGGCGTGGCTCGCCGCGGGTGGGGCAACGAGCCGGGCGGTACCGAAGTATGCGCCGCACCGGCTGACACCGGGCGTGCGCGACCCGCTCTGGGTGAGTACCGCGCGCTTGTCCGAGGAACTGGCCGCGGGCCGGATGCGGGTGATCGACGCGCGCGCCGCCGAGCGTTTTCGCGGCGAGGTCGAGCCCATCGACCCGGTGGCCGGTCACATCCCCGGGGCCATCAACCTGCCGCTGGCCGGCAACCTCGATGCCGATGGCCGTTTCCTGTCCCCGGCGCGGCTGCGCGAGCGCTTCACCAACGCCATCGCCGACCTGCCGCCAGAACAGATTGCCCATAGCTGCGGTTCCGGCGTGAATGCCTGCCACAATCTGCTGGCCATGGAGATCGCCGGCCTGACCGGCTCGCGGCTCTACGCGGGCTCCTGGAGCGAATGGATCCGTTCACCGGATCGGCCCGTGGCGGTCGGGCCCGGTTAAGAGAACGCCGACCTGAGACATTTCCCGTTGGGGCGATGGAAGGCCCGGCGTTCGGCGCTATGATAGGCGCATCCAACGGCGACCGCCCGGTTGAGCTTACAGTTCTCCGCGACGTCTGCCCACGACCACTGTCCGCGCGCCGATGAAACTGTCCGTTATTCTGCCGGCCAAGAACGAAGCACCGTCGCTCGCGGCCTTGCTCCCCAGGATCCGGGCGGCACTGGGCGACGCCGAGATCATCGTCGTCGACGACGGCTCCACCGACGCCACCGCCCGCGTCGCGACCGAGGCCGGGGCCAGGCTGGTGTCCCATCCCTACAGCCTGGGCAACGGGGCCGCGGTCAAGGCTGGCGCCCGCGCCGCCAGTGGCAATGTACTCGTGTTCATGGATGCCGACGGTCAGCATGATCCCGCCGACATCCCACGCTTGCTCCAGCTACTCGAGCGCGGTTACAGCATGGCGGTCGGTGCCCGCCGGGGCGCCTCGCACGCGAACGCCGCGCGCCTGGCGGCCAACACGGTATACAACCGCTTCGCCTCGCTCATCACCAGGCACCGCGTCGACGATCTGACATCGGGCTTTCGCGCCGTTCGGGCAGAGCTGTTTCGACGCTTCCTGTATCTGCTGCCGAATGGCTTCTCCTATCCCACCACCATCACCATGGCATTCTTCCGCTCCGGCTATCCGGTTGGATACGTGCCGATCACGGCTGGCCAGCGCGACGGCAGGAGCCACATCCGGCCCATTTCCGACGGCCTGCGTTTCATGCTCATCCTGTTCAAGGTGGCGACGCTCTATTCACCCATGAAGATCTTTGTCCCCGTCAGCGCGAGCTTTTTCTTTGCCGGCGCCTTGCATTATTTCTATACCTTCCTGACGATCCACCGCTTCACCAACATGAGCGCCCTGCTGTTCTCCGCCAGCGTCATCGTCTTTATGATGGGGCTGGTGTCGGAGCAGATCACGGCCCTCTATTATCGCGACAACGACCGGTAGCCAGAGCACGCTCATCGACCCGTTTCGACAATGGCTCCAGACTCACTCCTACCCGTCGCCCGTTGGTCTACGGAGGCGCTGATCGGCGCGCCCGTCTCGACGACTCTCGCACGTCAATGTACCTTGCCCGGCACCCCGCGGTATGCACCCTGGGGGCCATCCAACAGCCGTTTCCCGATTGAGCCATGATCCACATCGTGCTCGGGACCAAGGCGCAGCTCATCAAGATGGCCCCGATCATGCGCCGCCTGAACGAGCGGGGTATCGAGTACAACTACGTCTCGACCGGCCAACACCGGGGCACCGTGGCCGAGATTCACGAGAACTTCGGCATCAGGCCGCCCGATATCCGGCTGTACGACGGACCGGATATCCTGTCCGTGCCCAGCATGTTGGCCTGGGGAACGCGCATCCTCGTGCAGACGCGCAAGGGCCGCAACCGGGTGTTCAGGGGCGACAGAAACGCCATGGTCCTCGTTCATGGCGACACCGCCTCGACCCTTCAGGGTGCCGTGCTGGCCAGGGTTGCCGGGGCAAAGGTCGGCCACGTCGAATCGGGATTACGCTCCTTCAATCCACTCCAGCCCTTCCCGGAAGAGCTGATTCGACTCGCGACCTTCCAGATCGCGAACTATTATTTTTGTCCCGGCGAATGGGCGATCAGCAATGTCAGACACTACCCCGGCGTGAAGGTCGATACCGGATCGAACACGCTTATCGATGCACTGAATATTGCAAGGCCGTTCCTCGACCAGGCGTCGATCGATCCACTTCCATCGACGAAGTTCGGGATCGTGACCCTACACCGATACGAGAATATCCGGACCTATCAATCGCTGTCGCGCCTGGTCGCCGCCGTCCTTCAAATCGCGCGGGTGCACAAACTCCTGTTCATTTTACACCCACCCACGGAGCTGAAGCTCAAGAGACACGGCTTCTACGACCGACTCTCGGCATCTCCCAATATCGAGCTCAGGCCACGCTATGACTATTTCGACTTCATCCGACTGTTGCGGCTTGCGGAGTTCGTTGTCAGCGACGGCGGGAGTAATCAGGAAGAATGCGCCTATCTCGGCAAACCCGTGCTCTTGCTACGCGAAGTGACCGAGCGCCAGGAAGGACTCGGGAAGAGTGTCGTCCTGAGCCGGTTCGATCGATACGTGATTCAGGATTTCTGCAGTCATTATCAACAGCTCTCCACCCCTCCCACCTCTCCCCGGTCCAGTCCCGGCGACATGATTATCGATGCCTGCGCCGCATTTGTGTGAATGTCCACTCAGTCCAGCTCTCTCTCGACAGGATCTTCAAGACTCCTGCGGCATCGCGGCGAAATGGCGATCCTGTAGAATCGGTATCGCCGCGGTCGCTGACACCCTGTCCGCGCGGACAGACCACTGTCTCCCATCTTCTTCCGGTTTAGCCCATGCCTGCGTCAGCCCTCGTCCAACCCGCTGCAGCCTGCGACGAGGCAACCCTCGCCGGCCTGATGCAGGGAAGAATCCCGCAACCCGTCGCGGACGGCTTCTGGGATACCGCACTCACCGCGGCCCGCGCGCACGGGGTCACGGCACTGCTCCACCGGGGACTGCGCGCCGCCTGTTGGGACCAGGTGCCTGCAACGGTGCGCACCCAGTTGCGGATGCTCTCGGCACGGGCCGCCGCGGCGGCAGTGCTGAACGATCGGGACCTGACCCACACCCTGGATCTGCTCGCGGCGGCCGGCGTGTATCCGCTGCTCGTCAAGGGCGCCGGGATCAGTCACACACATTACCCCGATCCGGTCCTGCGACCCCGGGCCGACAGTGACCTCTGGATCTCGGATGCGGAGCGTGCACCACTGGATCGCGCGCTTGATGCGGCAGGTTACACGCTTCCGGTCGCGATCGACGGCGATCTGCTCTCGCACCAACGCTCCTATATCCGGACATCCACGGCCGGTCTGCGGCACTGCTACGACGTGCACTGGCGCATCAGCAACCATCCTTTGGTGGCTCACGGCAACATGTTCGACCATCGCGCCTGCACGGCGCGGGCGGTGGCAGTACCACAACTCGGACCAAACGCCCGAGCTCTCGGCCCGGCCGACGCGCTGCTGCTGGCCTGCGTCCACCGCCTCGCGCATCACGCCGACGAGGAACGACTGATCTGGCTGTACGATGTCCACCTGCTCGTGGACGCCATGGACGCCCGGCAGACCGAGCTGTTCTTTGACCTGTCGGGGCAGGCCCGCTTGGATGCGGTATGCCGCGATGCGATCGAAGCGGCAGCGGGCTATTTCGGCTGCCGAAACGTCCTCATGCACAACTGGCTGCGAGCGACCCCGGTCGAAGACGGGCCGGCACTGGGTCTTCTGAAGCGTCCCCGCCGTCTTGATCGATTCGCGTCGCACATGCGCTCCCTCCCGGGCTGGGGCCTGCGGTTGCGGTTTCTATGGCAGAACACCTTTCCGTCGCCGGCCTACATGGCCAGGCGCTACCAGGTCGACCGACGCTGGAAACTGCCTCTCCACTATGGTCTGCGGCTGTTCCATGCACTCCGCAAGCTGCTCCGTTGACCAAGCCCGTTCCCTGGCGCGTATACCCCTTGTGCGAGGTGTGGGGTGACAGGATGGGACCACTTCATTTTCGTCGGAATCATGTTAGGATCCCCCCGCCAGCGCGGTTCCGCATACGCGCCCTATCGTAAAAAACCTTAAAAGAACTGACAGATTGCGATATCGCATGTCCCCCGCGCGGGACGCATCGCTAGCATGCTCGCCGCGCTTCGATCGCCATCCGGGTGCAGGTTCTCGCTGGCACCTCCATTCGATGCCATTGGCTATGGCATCAATTGGCGCGGCGTCGGTCGCCCGCCACGCCCGGCGGTTATTCGGAAACGTGCGCATGAGGAATGGGTGACAGGCGACGCCGAGCCACCAAACCGGGGCTCGGCGAACCCTGCCGACGACAAACGACTATCAAGGAAAACCACCGATGCTTGACAGCACGATGATCGAGCTCTCGCGATGGCAGTTTGCCGCCACCGCGCTCTACCACTTTCTATTCGTCCCCCTGACCCTCGGGCTCTCCTGGATCCTGGTGATCATGGAGACCGTCTATGTCATGACCGGACGCGAGATCTACCGGGACATGACCAAGTTCTGGGGGAAGCTGTTCGGCATCAACTTCGCGTTGGGTGTGACCACCGGCCTGACGATGGAGTTCCAGTTCGGGACCAACTGGGCGTACTACTCCCATTATGTCGGTGACGTCTTCGGCGCACCGCTGGCCATCGAAGGCCTGATGGCATTCTTCCTCGAATCGACCTTCATCGGTCTGTTCTTCCTCGGATGGGAGCGCCTGACCAAGCGCCAGCATCTGGCCGTGACATTCCTCACCGCGCTGGGCTCGAACCTGTCGGCCATGTGGATCCTGATCGCAAACGGCTGGATGCAGAACCCGGTCGGATCGGAGTTCAGCTTCGAGACCATGCGCATGGAGATGACCAGCTTCTCGGATCTGCTCTTTAACCCGGTCGCACAGGTCAAGTTCGTGCATACCGTGGCCGCCGGCTACGTCACCGCGTCGATGTTCGTGATGGGCATCTCTGCCTACTACATGCTCAAGGGACGCGACATCGCATTTGCCAAACGCTCGTTTTCGGTCGCCGTCGGTTTCGGGCTCGCCTCGATCCTGTCAGTCATCCTGCTGGGCGATGAGTCCGGTTACGAGGTCGGCGACGTGCAGAAGGTCAAGCTGGCCGCCATCGAGGCCGAATGGCATACCGAGCCGGCACCGGCCGCGTTCACCGTGATCGGCTTTCCGAGCAATGAGGACCAGGAGACGCACGACGCCGTCAAGATTCCCTGGCTGCTCGGGCTGATCGCAACCCGTTCCCTGGACACCGAGGTGGTCGGCCTGAACGACCTGATCCGCGCGCACGAGATCCGTATCCGCTCCGGAATGATCGCATACGACTATCTGGAGCGCCTGCGTAACGGCGACGACACCGAGAGCAATCGCGCCATATTCAACGACCACAAGGATGACCTGGGCTACGGCCTGCTGTTGAAACGCTACATTGACAATCCCGCGGAGGCCACCGACGAGCAGATCCAGATGGCCGCAAAGGATTCTATCCCACAGGTGGCGCCGGTGTTCTGGACGTTCCGCGTCATGGTTGCCTGCGGCGTCTGGATGCTGATGTTGATCGTGCTCGGCTTCTATTACAACGCCAAGCGCGTGATCGAGCAGAGGCGCTGGCTGCTGCGCGCATTCCTGTTCAGTATTCCGGTGCCCTGGATCGCCGTCGAGACTGGCTGGTTCGTCGCCGAGTTCGGGCGTCAACCATGGGCCATCGGTGAGGTGCTGCCCACCAGCATTGCCGCGTCCAGCCTGACAACCACCGACCTGATCATCAGCCTCAGCGCCTTCATCCTTTTCTACACGGCGCTGTTCATGATCGAGATGTACCTGATGATCAAGTTCGGCCGCATGGGACCGAGCGCGCTGCACACCGGCCGTTACCATCACGAGAAGCACGCCGGTCACGGCGGTGGTGCGGCCCCTGCAACGGCCCCGGCCAAGCAGGAACGCTAAGACATCACGCAGACCGCCAAGACACCGGACCGCAAAGCGCGGCGTTGGTTGAGACCCAACCGACAGCCGCGCCGCCCCGGCCCCGGTGCATCCGCGGTCGATCAACAAGGGATACAAGAGACATGATCATTGACTACGAGATCCTCAAACTGGTCTGGTGGGTTCTGGTGGGCGTGCTGTTCATCGGGTTCGCCGTTACCGACGGGATGGATATGGGTGTGGGCGCGTTGTTGCCGTTCCTGGGCAAGAACGACGACGAGCGACGCGTCATCATCAACACCGTCGGTCCACATTGGGATGGCAACCAGGTCTGGTTGATCACCGCCGGCGGCGCGATCTTCGCCGCCTGGCCGCTGGTCTACGCCGCCGCGTTCAGCGGGTTCTACTTTGCCATGCTGCTGGCCCTCTTCGGCCTTTTCTTCCGGCCGGTCGGCTTCGACTACCGCAGCAAGATCGCCGATCCGCGCTGGCGCAGTGCCTGGGACTGGGGCCTGTTCATCGGCGGCGTCGTGCCGGCCCTGGTGTTTGGCATCGCCTTCGGCAACCTGCTCCAAGGCGTGCCGTTCCACCTCGATGAGTTCCTGCGCCCCTACTACACGGGCGGCTTCTTCGGCCTGTTGAACCCCTTCGCGCTGTTGGCCGGCGTCATCAGTGTTGCGATGCTGGCCACGCACGGGGCCATCTGGCTGCAGCTGCGCACCACCGAGCCGGTCGTTGCACGTGCCAAGCACTGGGCCAAGATCACCGGGCTGATCACCATCGGTGCGTTCGCGCTGGCCGGCATCTGGCTCAGCCTTGGGATCACCGGTTTCAAGGTCGTCTCGATGCCCGCGCTCGACGCCATTCCGAACCCGCTGACCAAAGAGGTCGTCGCCGAGGCCGGTGCCTGGCTGACCAACTACCAGGTCTATCCGCTGACGCTGGTGTTCCCGATCCTCGGCTTCGTCGGGCTCGGGCTCGCCGTGGTGTTGTCCATGAAGGACCGCCCCGGCCTCGGCCTGATCATGAGTGGGCTCGGCATCACCGGCATCATCATGACCGCCGGCGCCGCGATGTTCCCGTTCATCATGCCATCCAGCACCAACCCCAACAGCAGCCTGATTGCCTGGGATGCCGTCTCCAGCCACCTGACGCTCACGGTGATGTTCTGGGCCGCGGTGATCTTCGTCCCGCTGATCCTCGGCTACACCACCTGGACCTACGCCAAGATGTGGCGGCGAGTGTCCATCGAGGAGATCCGGGCGCAGGATACGCTGGCCTACTGAGTGCAGACTCACCAGTGGCTCGCGGGGTCCCACTGCCCCCTTGCCACTGGCACCTCGCGTCGAGACTCTCGCAACTTTTTTAGGAGCCCCCTATGTGGTACTTCGCCTGGATCCTTGGCGTGCTATTGGCCCTGGCCTTTGGCGTCATCAACGTGATGTGGTACGAGTCCGAGCAGTGTCTCGGGCCGGCAGATGACGACCAACCAGCCTGACGTCCATTGATGATCGGGCCATGCACGCGGCTCCGTGTCGCGTGCATGGCCCCCGTCAATACCGAAACCGTGCCCCGCAACGGGGCATCGAGAGCCGCCCTCCTTCGTGCGGCCAAGCCGGCGTGGGGCCCCCCACCCGGCGGCCACCCGGCGTTGGGTTGGGGGGCCCGCGGGGGCCCCCAGGGGGCGGCCCCCCCGCGCCCC
>JAXGTD010000135.1:0-10635 GCA_040775095.1 Chromatiaceae bacterium
CCTCGGCGAACGCGATCGCCGGAAAATCCTGCGCCAGTCGGCCCGCCAGCTTGGGCCTGAGCGCGTGACAGACCGCGCAGCCCGGGGCAGAGAAGTAGACGGCGCACATCGGATGCGCCGCGATCAGCGCCGCAAGTGCCGCCGCGTCGGTGAAGGTCCTGGTCATCCGCGATCCCGGTCTGATGTCCGCTAAGGAGGCGCTGATTTCAAGCGTTTCCCGTCCGGGCCAGGGATGGCTCGGCATTTTCGGGCGCCGCAAGCGATTGAAAATGGAGCACTTTGCGAGCCGCGCCTCGCAAAGTGCGAGCTGATCGAATCCATGGAAGGATTCGATCCGTGTCTCCCTAGAGCTCCACGCGACTGTCGACCTCGTTCTCTGACAGGCGGCGAAGCAGCTGGGTCAGGATCTCGCGGCAGTACGCCTCCTGATTGGATTCGCGACCCTTTCTGGCGGAGGCGAAGAACTTCGCCAGCGCCTTTTGCTCGTCCGTCGACAGGGCCTCGGTAAAGCCGCGTTTGTGCTTGATCTCCTTCTCGGCGACGCGATTGACGGCGTCCTCGTCGGCGGCCTGGCGCCCGTGCGACCAATTCATGGCGCGGGCGCAGTACAGCACGATGCGGTCGATCAGGATGAACGGGAAACGCGGGTTGGTGACCGGTCCGATGGAGAAGCGCTCGACCCCGAGCGTGCGCTGGATGTCGATCTTGGCCAGGGCGACACTCCCGAACGCGCCGAAGGTGCCGCCGGCCGCGGCCCCGAGCAGCGTGCCCAAACCGAGCGAGCCGCCGACCAGGACCAGATCGATCCCGACACCGGCGGTCGCCCCCGCGGTGGCCCCGGTCAGGATCATCTTCATTCGGCTCAGGCCCAGTGCCGTGCCGACCTCTTCGGAGAAAAGGTCCTTGTACAGCAGCGAATCGGGCGGGAGGTCCCAGACGTTGTGCCGGAAGTGTGCGCGGATCTCCTGCTGGGCGTCGACCTCGAGCTTGCGCAGGGCGTCTTGGAAGGACGCGTTCAATGCATCCTGGTTCTCCTGGCGCGCGGCATCGGAGGTCAGCTCACTGACCCGGACAACGCGCGTGATCCGCAGCGTCAGGGCACGCTTGAGAAGCTCGACGATGGTGTCCACGGTCTGTCCCATGCGCCGATCCCAGTCACGCTGGAAGGTGTCGACGACCTGCTCCAGGCGCGCCTCCCAACGCTGGTCGATGCTCTTGAGCGCGTTGAGCAGCGCGATGCGCTCGGCATAGGTGGCGCGGTGGGCGTTGAACTCGCGCACCGAATTGAATGCCTTGTTCAACGCGTCCTGCCACACCGGCATATGCTTCTGCACATTGGTCAGGTTGTTCAGGATCGCCATGCGGGGACGCGCCGTGAGGCGCAGCAGCTCCATCTCGGTGCGGTCCTTTTCCTTGATGCGCTTGGAGCCGTCGACGACCAGGATGATGCCGGCGCCGTTGGCGACGGGCTCGAGCAGTGCGCAGTCGTGGCTGAACAGGGGATCGCCACGGTGGGCCTCGACAAAGGCGCGCGCGAGGTCCGGCTCGTCCGGGTGGGCCTGGAACCACTCCAGGATGTCGCTCGGGTTCTGGAACCCCGGCGTGTCGATGAACTCCATGATGGTGCGCCCATCGATGATCACCGGATACTCGTCGGAACGGGTCGTGGTCCCCGCGCGCTTGTCGATGGCGATACGATCGTTCTCGGTGAGCGTGGCGACGACCGACGATTTGCCCGCGTTGGGGTGACCCATGATCGCCAGGGTCGGGATCTGCGTTCTCATCAGGATGCCTCAGGGTCGGCAGACAGGTCGGGTGTCGTCAGCATCTCGAGGCGCAGGTATGGGTCGCCCATCTGTTCGATCTTGCGTTTCCAGTCCGCGAGCTCGAAGTCGCTCAGCGGCGGCAGCGGGTCCTCACCGTCGGGATCGCCCACCAGTGCCAACAGGATCGGGGCCTGCTCGCCGGCCGCGGCGCGCAGCGCACGCAGGAAACGCAGATTCTCGGTGATGGGCGGCTGCGAGCCGTCCTGGACCAGCACGACGCGCGGGGGTGGTGCCGCCCAGTCGCCTTGCTCGATCAGTCCGATGGCCTGCCTGGCCATGGCGCTCCCGCCCCCGAAGGTGGCGGCGTGCGCGACGCGCCACCCGGTGTGCACCAGCAGGAGCTGCTGCAATCGCCCGTGATCGGACTCGTCCAGCACGTCGGCGATGTCGATGTGGATCAACAGCACGCAGGCATCGGCGGCGATCGCCGTGGCCGGGACGGGTGCCTCCCCGGCATGCGCCGGGGCGGTCGCGACGCTCTCCGGCTGGGTGGGGGCTCGCGGTTGCCCTTGCGCCGCTGTCGCCTCCGGTGCCGGCGCGGCCTGTTCCTCCCGGGTGGGTGGGGGCGTCGCGGGCCCGGGCTCGGGCGGCGTTGCTCCATCGGGCTTGACGGCCTTGGTGCTGGCCGGGGCGGTTGATGCCGGGGCCTGGACATCCCGCGTCGGGGGGGCGGAAGAGGGCTCGCGCGCCCGTGGCGGCGCCAGCGCCGACGCTGGTTCCGGGCCGGCCGCCGCGTCGGCGCTGCCGGCTGGTGCCGACGTCGTCCGGGGCTCGTCTCCCTCGGGCCCCGCGGGTGGTCTGGGCGCCGCGGTCGGTGCACGCAGCGGCTTCAACGGGCCCGGGATCGGCATCGCCGCCCCGGTCCCGCTGCCGGTGCTGGCCGTCTCCAGGCTCGGTGTCACCATGCGCGCGTACAGGGCCTGGGTCCGCTGATGGGTAAAGGGCAGCGCCGCCAGGGTACGCCACTGGGTGAAGGCCGACAGACCGAGCAGGAGCAGCCGAGGCAGCAGACCATAGGTGACGACGGCCAGCACGAGGAACCAGCGCCACGATCGCAGGTGTTCCGCGTCGAGCACGGTGAGCGGGTCCTTGAGGTAGATGCGTGAGCCGGCAACCTGGTCCAGGGTGGGAAAACCGGCGCCCTCGCCGAATGCCCAGCTCCAGGGGAGGGCGAGGACGCGACCCAGGTCGTAGATGGTCTGCGGGTGGATGTCGAGCGCCGATCCCCAGCCAAAGGCGAGGTCGGTAAACCACTCCAGGAAGATCGTGGCGAGGATGACGCCGACATTGAAGCCAATGCCAAATACCTGCGCCGGGATCAGCATTGGCAGATAGGAGGCCGGTCCGTACAGCGCATAATGCGCCTGGACCAGTCCGACCCTCGCACTGGCCTGATCGCGTATCTCCGGTGGTGCATGCGCCAGGCGCTGGCGTTGTATCCAGCCGGCGACGCGCGCGAACAGCGGGCGGACCAGGTGCGAGAGCAACGAGAAGTCGCGCATCGCGGTCTGCACGGGCCGCGATCGGCGCATCGACCAGGCCGTGAAGGTCGCCGCCGCCAGCAGGATCTGCAGCAGGACCAGGATAAACAGGTACCAGGAGACGTTGACCGGGTGCGAGCCGTCGTACCGGAGCAGGGCCGAGGCGACGGTGGCGCCGACGATCGCGCCGAGCAGGCCGAGCCCGATGGTGACCAGCCTCTGACCGCGATGGAATGAGATCCCCGGCAGCAGCTCGCGCAATTCCGGGTCCTCGGTCTTGCGGCGTTCCCGCAGCCAGCAGCGCAGGGCCGCACTGCGGTGCTTCGGCGAGTGCTCCGGGCCAACATCAACCGTTTCTTTGATGTGCTCCAGGTACAGCCTTCGGTCCCGTTCCGCGAGACGCTTGCGTGCGGCCGGACTGGCGCGCAGGGCCTGCTCGTCGGCATCGACGTAGTAATCGAAATCGATGAGGTCTGGCACCGTCCAGCGACTGGGCCCGGGCTTTGGATGCGGGGCGGGCGATCGATGTGGCCGTCGGAAAAGCGAATCCATGGCTCGATGGGGCGAGACTAGAGAATGACTTGCATGGAATCCGCGCGGACCACAACGGTGGCGAAGGATTCCCCCTGGGTTGCGCAAGTCTTACCGGGATGGGCAGCGGGATCAAGGCGCGGCGCACGCGATGTGGCACTCGCTTGCCATAGACTTTGGGGGGAGATTGCCGGCGTGATCGTCTGGGCAGTCTCTGGCGTTCAGGAAACGCCTTGGGGGGATGTACGTCCTTGTACGTTGGATCCGCCGCGAAGGCGGTCGCTGTAGGTCCCTGTCAGCGGCTCCGGTCTTGAACGGCTTACTGCGCGGGAGCGGCAGGGGCGGCCGGGGCAGGCATCGGCTGCGGCATCGCGCCATAAGGGGCGCCGTAGCCGTAAGGCGCGCCATAGGGGGCGCCATAACCATAAGGGGCGCCGTAGCCGTAGGGGGCGCCGTAGCCGTAGTAGTCACCGTAGCCGTAACCACGACCGTAGCCGCGGCCGTAACCACGACCATAGCCGCGGCCGCTGCCGCTCATGTTCATGTTGAAGTCGCCGGTGCCGTCACCGAACATGTCGCCCATGTTGTCCCACATGCCGTTGCCATAACCGGGACCGCCGCCCCAGAACGCGTTGGCGCTGAAGGAGGCGCCGGCGAGGCCGACGACGGCTGCAATACTGACGTTCTTGATGATCTTGTTCATGGAGATACTCTGCCTTGGTCTGAAATATCGATGCGAATGAGCCTGTCCGCGTAACGCGTGCGGCAAAGCCTATTCCGGAGGGGGTCAGGATGGATTGTCCTGAAATTCACCGTCTCATCGACGCAATTTGCCGGCTCGGCGCGACCGCGCCGCGGAGGGCGCAGACCAGGCTGATGGGGCGGGTGCGTGGACCTCCCTGGCCCTGAAACGAAGCGGCTTTCCTTCGGGCAAGACATAAAGCCCTGTGGATCGCAGGCATGGCGGCAACGAATGCCGATAGGCGAGCGATGCGCCGGAGTATAGAGACTCTTGACGGTAAATGGAAATCGCGTGCAATACGGAACGCGCTGCCGGGCCCGTGTGTCGCGGAGGCCGGCATTGTGAACCCTGGCTCGCCCCGGTCGGCAAAGCCCGTCTCGCCACGACGCGGCCGGTGCAGGGACAGCAATGGCCGCGCCTGCCTGCCCCGTAAAGGAGACACTGATCAAACATCATCCTGGCACTGGATGCCCTCGTGCATCGAAAATGCAGTTCCTGATTTGCTCCATCTTCAGTCACTTGAGCGACTGAAGATGTCGGGTCTGCCATGGCCCGGACAGCAGGCGTTTTAATCTGCGTTTCCGAAAGGAGACATTGGCTTGATCTGCCCATCAGAAAATCAGTGTCCGCACCACGATGCGCCACTTGCGAGGCACTCCCGTTTCTGGCGCTTGCAGCGCATTGAAAAGAACAGCCCGTCTCTGGCCCAGTCGGGAAGGGCTTTATATCAACGTTTCCCATGCGGAAACGTGGGTCAGATGTCCTCCTGCATTGGACCCGCTCCCGCACCGGAGACGCGGTTTCCGGCTCGCTCCATTTTCCAGCGCTTTGCGTGGTTGAAAATGCCGGGCCTTCCGTGGCCCCGACGGCAAACGCCTGTAGTCGGCGATTCCCCCAAGACGTGTCCGGCAACTTGGTCGTGGCCGGGTGATGGCTGTTGATCTCAGCGAACCGCGCGGAATGCCAATCGCTGACCGCGCACGCTGTCGAGGACGCGACCGTTCTCGTACGCGATCTCGCCATTGACCAGGGTGAGCATGATCCGCGAGGGAAAACGGCGGCCCTCGAATGGTGACCAGCCACACTTCGCCAGTACCTGGTCGCGCTCGACGGTATAGGGCGCGTTGAGGTCGACCAGGGTCAGGTCCGCCCAGCAGCCCTCGCGGATGTAGCCGCGCCCTTCGATGCCGAAGCATTCGGCGACCGCATGACTGGTGCGCGTAACCAGCGTCTCGATGGAGAGCTTGCCGGCGTGGACGTGCTCGAACAGCGACGGCAGCGCATCTTGCACCAGCGGCAGGCCAGAGGGGGCGGCAAAGTAGCCGGCGGCCTTCTCCGTGAGCGTGTGCGGCGCATGGTCCGTGGCGATGCAGTCGATGCGCCCGTCGGCGACCGCCGCGAGAATGCCCGCGCGATCCTCGGGACGCTTGATCGCGGGGTTACACTTGATCAGCGTACCCAGTTGGTCGTAATCGCGGTCGTCGAAATACAGGTGGTGCACGCAGGCCTCGGCCGTGATGCGCTTGCCCGTGGGCGGGCCCGGGGCGAACAGGTCCAGCTCGCGGGCGCTGGTGATGTGCAGCACATGCAGTCGGGCGTCGTGACGGCGGGCCAGCTCCACGGCCCGCGACGAGGATCGCCAGCAGGCCTCCTCGGAGCGGATCAATGGATGCGCGCTCATCGGGACGTCCTCGCCAAAACGGGCGCGGAACGCGGCCTCGTTGGCCAGAATCGTGGGCGTGTCCTCGCAATGGGTCGCGATGGGCAACGGGCTGTCGGCGAAGATCGCATCGAGGGTCGACTCGTCGTCGACCAGCATGTTGCCCGTGGATGCGCCCATGAACACCTTCACACCGCAGCACTGACCCACGCGCACCGCGCGGATCGCATCGATGTTGTCGTTGCTGGCGCCAAGATAGAAGCTGTAGTTGGCCCGTGACACCTCGGCGGCGCGCGCGTGCTTGGCCTCGAGCGCGTCGAGATCCAGCGTCGGTGGCCGGCTGTTGGGCATCTCCATGAAGCTCGTGATCCCGCCTGCCACCGCGGCCCGCGACTCAGTGGTGAAATCCGCCTTGTGGGTCAGCCCCGGCTCGCGGAAGTGCACCTGATCGTCGATCATGCCGGGGATGAGCAGTCGCCCCGCGGCGTCGATGACCCGCTGGGCAGCGCTGTGCTGAAGGTCGCCGCCGATGGCCTCGATGCGCCCGTCGCGGATCAGCACGTCGGCCTCGAAGCGGCGCCCCTCATTGACGATGTCGGCATTGGTGATGAGCAGGCTGGACATGGGTTTCTCCTGGCGCGGGGGTGCAGGCGCGGCATTCGGCGCATGGCGGGTATAATCCGAGTCAAAGAGTAGTTGACCGCTTAGCCTCCGATGCAAACATCTGAGCTTGTTTGGGTTCTCGAGACGTTGGAGCGTCACCGGCCGGGTGAAGGGCGCTACGCTCGCCAGGGCACGCCCCGCGCGGCGCCCAGCCGTGTTACAACGCGTTGGAATCGAATGACGATTCCGCCTCGTTCTGCCTTGCTGGACGCCACGCGGAACGCACCCTGACGAGCGTCCAACTGCTCTTTTTACTAGGATAATCGCCGCATCTTAACGCCTCCGGAGACCGACAGCATGACCCTGGAACACGCAATCAAGGCGAACGAGAAGGCCGCCGTGGGGGACTCGCTGCCCTGGGCCTCGGTCCGCGCCTCGCTCAAGCTCAGTGCCGACGGGCTGATCCCGGCCATCGCGCAGCAATATGACTCCGGCGAGGTCCTGATGATGGCCTGGATGAACCTGCAGTCGCTCGACGAGACGCTGGCCACGGGGCGCGTCTGCTACTGGTCGCGTTCGCGCGGCAAGCTCTGGCGCAAGGGGGAATCCTCCGGGCAGGTGCAGATGCTCAGGGAGATGCGGCTCGACTGCGACGGCGACACCCTGCTCCTGCTGGTGGACCAGACTGGCCCAGCCTGCCACACCGGCCGCGGCAACTGCTTTTACAATGCCGTCCGTGGCGACCGGGTCGAGGTCATCGCCGAACCGCTGATCGACCCGGATACGCTCTACCATCAGTAAGAGACCGGGCTCGGTGGCGCATCGCCTCACAGATAGGGCGAGAGCAGGCGCGCGAAGCCATCGCGCAGCCGCACCGGCAGGGTGCGGGCGCCCATGTCGCCGGGGCGAAGCTCCTGGGCCGAGGCGAGCTTCTCGTCAATGAGGCCGTCGAGCGTCGCCACCAGCGCGGGGTCGTAGCACTCCACGTTGAGCTCGAAGTTGAGCCGCAGGCTGCGTGGATCCCAGTTCGCGGAGCCGAGGTAGCACCAGATGTCGTCGACCAGCATCAGCTTGGTGTGATCGAATGGCGGGGCGGAAAGGAACAGCCGGGCACCGCCGTTGAGGATCTGCTCGGCCTGTGCGGCCGCCGCCCACTGCACGAAGCGCAGATTGCTGCGCCGTGGTGTCAGGATCTGCACCGCCACTCCGCTCAGCGCGGTGACGTTGAGCGCGGCCATCAGCGTCTGATCGGGCAAAAAATAGGGTGTGACGATGCGTACCCGGCGCCGGGCCTTGGCCAATGCCCCGAGGATCAGGCGCCGGATCACGTCGAAGTCCTCGTCCGGGCCGTCCGCGGTGCAGCGCGCGAGCGTGTCGCCGACCGGCTCGAGCACCGGATACCAGCGATCTCCCCCGAGGTGCTCGCCGGTGGTGAAGGCCCAGTCGAGTCCGAACGCCTGCATCAGTCCGCGCACGACCGGCCCCTCGAGACAGAAATGCAGGTCCTGCACCGGGTGCCGGGGGTCGTTGGCGAGCAGGCAGCCCTCGCGAATGTTGAGCCCGCCGGTGAATCCCATGCGCCCGTCGACGACCAGGATCTTGCGATGGTTGCGCAGGTTCAGATACTGGTTGCGGATTGGCAGGCTAGGCTCAAGGAAGACACCCGTCGGCACGCCTGCCCTGCGCAGCAGCCGTGGCACCGGCGGGCTGCTGTAGCGCTGCCCGACCCCGTCGACCAGAACACGGACCGCAACGCCGCGGTGGCGGGCGCGGGTCAGCGCGCGGAGGAACATCGCGCCGGCGGCGTCGTTGTCGAAGATGTAGGTGGAGAGCGCGACGCTGTGCTCGGCCCGCCCGATGGCCTCGATCATCGCCGGATAGGCGGCATCGCCGCCGCGCAGTGGCGTCAGGCGATTGCCCGACTCCAGTGGTGACTGGCACAACGCATCGCCCAGCCGACCCAGCGGGATCAGTTGGGGATAGCATCGGCTGAGCAGGTGGTGTGCGCGTGCCTCGGCCGCGACGCTGGCCGCCTCGCTCTGCCGCGAGGTGGCGGCGCGCAGTCTGTGTGCCCTGCGCTGGATGCGGTTGACGCCGAAGACCCAATACAGTGCCAGCCCGACCAGCGGTGCGAGCAGCACCAGCCCGGTCCAGCCGACCGTGGACGAGACGTCGCGGCCACTCAGCACGATGTGGATACAGGTAAGGCCGACCGCGGTGATCTCGACCCCGATGAGCAGATAGAGCCACAGGTCCTGAAGGAGCTCGCTCAAGTCCATCGGCGTAGAGTCAGGTACTCGGGGTGAGACAGGCGCGGCGGCCATCGCTGGCCGTTCGCGTGGCCCGGATGGCCAAGGGTAGCCGCGTGTCAGCGGCGGTGCAAAGCACCAGTCCCATGCCCGACCTGGGGCTCCGGCGTTCGGGTGTCTGGCCTGGCAAGCCCCGCGATGGGGCAACGACCCCCAGCCTCTTCCGGTGGCTCCGGGACTTCCCTCTCGACGCCGCGGGACCAACCTGTATGCTGCCAGGGCGAGATGGCCGCGTCGTCCCGATGGCTCTGGCCGCGAATGATGCAAATCCGGGCGAGCTGTCTCTTGGATCGCGGTTGTTTCCCCAGTATCGGGGGACATCGTGGCCAGCCGCGATCATCGTGACCAAATGGAGAAGATCCGACATCGTCCTTTGCGATCATGCCGCGCCGGGGAGGCGCGGGCGGCCTTGTACCCCGCGGTATCCGCACAAATTCACAGCCCCCTCGGGGCGGTGTGTCGGTTCCCAGACCGCATCTGCAAAGTCGGCGTTCGCCCGCTTGCGGGCGACCCGACGGAGGACGGCAGCGTAGTGGATGTGCGCGGCGGACCTGTCCATGAGAAAGGCTGTAACCCCCCTGTCTTTCAGAGCGATTATTTGGGGATACCGCAGGCTTGTAACGCATTTCTCCACGCGAACCCAAGACGACCAACCAGCGGAGCACGAGCATGATCGAGATGATGACTGACTTGCCGGAGAACGTGATCGGTTTCACTGCCCAGGGCAAGGTCACGGCAGCGGACTATGAACAACAACTGGTTCCCGCGGTGGAGGCGGCCCTGGCCCGCGCCGACAAGGTCCGCCTGCTCTACCACCTGGGTGCCGACTTCGATGGATTCGAGGCCGGTGCGCTGTGGGAGGATGCCAAGGTGGGCCTGAGCCACATGGCCGCCTGGGAGCGGATCGCACTGGTCACCGATGTGGAATGGATCCGTCTGGCCACCAAGGCACTGGGCTTTGCGATGCCCGGCGAGGTGCGCGTCTTCTCCGATGCCCAACTGCACGCGGCCCGCGATTGGCTGACCGGCTGAGGGGTCGCGGCCACTTGCCGGCTTGCGCCAACCCGAGAATCCGGAACGAGGGAGACAGCGACGATGCCAGAGCGCGGACCGATGCTGCCAGTCATGCTCTTTTTCATGATCTTCATGGAGCCAGTGATGGGACAGGCGAATCACGACAGCGAATTGGGCACGACGCTCGACGACCAACGCGCGGTCGCCGTGACCATCTACAACCAGGACCTGGCGCTGGTGAAGGACCAGCGGCAGGTGACCCTTCCGGTGGGCCGGGTGGCGCTCGCCTTTCGCGATGTCAGCGCGCGAATTCGGCCCCAGACGGCGCTGCTTCGCGGCCTCGATGCGCAGGATGGGTCGGGCCCGCGGGTAATCGAGCAGAACTTCGACTTCGATCTCCTGACGCCCGCCAAGCTGCTGGAAAAGTATGTCGGCCGTCAGGTGGGGCTGATCAGTACGCACCCCACAA
>JAXGTD010000136.1:0-10534 GCA_040775095.1 Chromatiaceae bacterium
CCTCATCCGGCGTCGCACCGCCGGCGGCTTCCCGTCTGTCCGCTCCGTCTCGACGGCAGGCACCAGGGTCCGTGCGGCCCGCGGCGCGGACAGGCCGCGGTCAGCTTGAGTCGCCCCGGTATTCGCGGAGGATCTCCTTCCAGGCATCCCAGCGGGCGACAACCCGTCCATTGGGGTCACAGCCCATGCCGAGGCGTCTCGCGCACCACCTTGAGGTCGGGGTCGCGGTCGATATCGGATTGGAAGTCTGGCCGAATGGCGAGCGCATGCTCCAGGTCCTGGCGAATCCTGCGCAGGCGCTTGCGCGACGGCGTGCTCTCCGAGAGGGCCCGGTAGCAGGCCCGGTTGTAGTAGGCCAGGCTGGCGTACTCATTCGCCTCGATCACCTTGTTCAGGATCGCGATGGCATCCGCCCACCAGGCCTTCGCCTCCTGATGTCGCCCGGTCTGCCCGGCGCGTCTTGCCCTGCGCTCCAGCACGCGCGCGATGCCCCGCAGCGCCTCCTCGTTGTCGGGCTGCTGGACCAGGGCATCGCGGTATTGGGATGCCGCGCACCGCAACAGGAGCGCCGAGCGCTCGCGCAGCGTCTCGACGGTCGCGCCGGGCTCGCGCCTGCCCTCATCGGCGATGG
Source organism: Chromatiaceae bacterium (assembly GCA_040775095.1). Classification (GTDB taxonomy): domain Bacteria; phylum Pseudomonadota; class Gammaproteobacteria; order Chromatiales; family Chromatiaceae; genus JAXGTD01. The sequence goes on from JAXGTD010000136.1 coordinate 632, forward strand.
ACTTGATCTCCCGCAGCACGGCACCGCACAGGGCGTTCGCGCCGGGCTCGGTCTGGCCGGCCACTGAGCCGACGTCGAGCCGGTCCGGGTCCCAGCTCTCGATCCAGGGACTCATTGGCTTCTCCAGGTCGATCAACCGCTTCTCATCTGCCTCCGTCAATCCGCCGCCGTCCCGCGCGCTCGGCAGCAGGGCAACCAGCCGCTCGACGATCTCACCGTGATGGACGAGCCCGACACACCCGCTGGCCATCCTGTCGAGGGCCTCGTGTATCCGTAGCAAACGCTCGGCGGTCTGGATCTCGCGGTGAGGCACCGCGGCGAGCACCGACTGCCACAGCCGCAACGCGCCGTCTCGGTCGGTGTCCGCGAGGATCTCGGAGACGAGCTCGGGAATGGCGTCCACGCGGATGCGGCAGTCCTCCCGCCAGATTGCCTCGAGCCCACGTCTGCCCAGTCCCATCCGACGCAGGTGGTCACGGATCCGGAAATAGATCAGCCGGGGAGGACGGTCGCGCCTGCCACCAGACCCCGTCCCCATCAGCGCGAGGCCGATGTCGAGATAGAGTACGCGCGTCGGGGGCGTCGTCTGCGGGTCTTCCACCCGCAGCCGCAGCGGCACGAGGTAGAGGTCCGAACGGGGGGTCCCCAGGTCGGCGTCCGCCAGCGCCTCGATCTCGTGGCGCTCGATAGGGTTGGGGAATCCTGTCGGCTCATGGCGCGCCTGGGCCAGCGCCCGATCGACGGGCGTCCAGGCGCCAAGCACCACCCGTCCGATGTCCAGGCCGATGTGGCGGTGGCAGAACTGCTGAAAGCGCGCGCTGCAGATTGGGGCGGTCATGGCCCAGGCGACCCGGAACATGCCCGAGCCCGCGCACTGGCGAAACAGATTCATCCAGCCCCGGTTGCTGGGCCGCTGGTGCTCCTGCTCGAGGTGAAGATCGCTGTAGACGGCCTCCATCATGTGGATCAGGGAGCCGCAGAAGTAGAAGCCGGCGCGCAGGTCATCCTCGTTCGGCGGCAGGGGCGAATCGGGGTGTTTCCCGCCTTCGCGTGGGACCTGGCGTCGCATGCCGTCCCATTCGGGGTAGAGCTGTCCATCGAGGAACCCGAGGGCCGTGTCACGGCGAATCTGCGCGAGCAGATCGCGGATGGTCTCCTTATGCGCCGATTCTTTGCCGGCAAAGCGGCTCGGTGGGTACCAGCGTGCCGCGAGGCGTTCGAACAGCACCTGGCGATCGCAACCGGTGTCCCGGAGCCGACCGCCACAACCATACAAGCCGCCCCCGACGTGCTCGCGCTGACCGCTGCAGGCCGCGTGCAGCATGCGGTCGACGTCCATGCCGATGCGGGTGCCGCGCCGCTCGCGCTCACGCCGTTCGTCGGCGCGCGCGTCCCCGAACACCTGAAGGACGATGTGCTCACCCAGTGCCCGATAGCTCTCGAACTGGGATTCGGTGAACCACTGATCGCCGGTGGTCTCGTGCGGGAACTTGGGGTGGGATGCCTTGTATTGCCGAACGTCGCCGGGCTCATCGCCTGTGAGCGAGGCCTTCAGGTAGACCAGGTAGCCGGGCGACGCGACAGCGGTGCCGTCCTTCTTCTCGTAATGGATGGTCCCGACCGTGCAATGGGCGGCGCCACTGCCCTGCGCGCCTGGCGGGACCGCCCGGGTGTCGATGTCGATCGGGATCCCGAGATCCGACCGGCACTTTCGGATTGCATTGCCGAGATCCTCGAAGCCGTAGTCCGGGTCGCAGCCGGCATCGCAAACCACGATGAAACGGCAGCGGCGCCGCACCAGCTCGTACAGACCGAGGTTCTCGAAGTGGCCACCATCGCTCAGATAGACGAAGTGGTCGGTCTCCGAGGCCGAGGCGAAGAGCTCTTTACCCAAATAATGGAGCGCCTGGTGCGGTCCCGTGCGCTCCCAATTCGACATTGTGGGGCACTCCGACGCGGTGGGCGCGGTGAGGAACCGCTGTATCCAGTCCCCGAGTGCCTGCAGCGGTCCGGGCCTCTCCGTCCGCGCGGGGTTCTGCATCCACCAACCCAGCCGGGCGTTGAAGATGGTCATCAGCGCGGCGATGGCGGGGTTGGTATGGTAACCGGCGTTCGGACTCGCGGCGGCCCCGGAGATGGTCATGGCCTGGCTCAACGAGAGCCAGCCAGCCCCGCAAAGGAAGCGGTTGGTCCGACGGTAACCGCCAACGACACCGTCTCCCCGCGCTGGCAGCTCGTAGCCGCAGCAATCGGGGGTGAAGACGAACGACGCCGCCTTGCGTTCCTGCCAGGCGAGGTTGCGGGCCTGGGTCAGATTCAGGGCCGCGTTGATCAGCGGGTAGGGCCGCTGGCCCATGAAGCGATCTGGGTCCGGTTGCGCGGCTTGCCACTTCAGCGCGTCGAGTCGAGGCGAGTCGTCTCGGGCCAGGTCGGTCCAAGGTTCGACGCCGCGCTCGCGCGCCGAATTGCTCGCGCCGAGATAACACCTCTCCAGACGGTTGCGATAGAGCATGTGCAGCGCAAAGACATTGATGTCGATGCGCACCCCGAGGGCCAACGCCAGCACCACGGCCAGCGCGGACAGGATCAGGATCCGCAGCCACCAGGGCTGCCCCGAGAGCGACATGGGGATCGGCGGCCAGGTAAGGTCATCGGCAAGCAGGACCCTGGCCGCGGAGTCGGCGTAGCGGTGGGCATCGCAACGGATCGAACGATCGATGGGGGCCAGAGAGCCCTCGGCCCTGGCGCCCGCGCTCATCTTGAGCTGGTAAGTGGCGGGACCGACCATGGGACCGGCGCTGCACACCGGTGGGTCGGACGCGATCGGGGGCGTCTGCTTTTCGCCAAGCCAAAGGATCGCACCGTAGAGGGTCCACGAGACCAGGAGCAGCAGTCCCAGCAGGAAGACGGAGGGCGCGACCCGGACCAGCAGCTCGCGCGGCTGCAGGCCGGTGCCGCCCCAGGTCCCGGCGCTGTGCCCCGCAAGCACGCCGCCGGCGGTCGTCGCGAGCCAGACCAGGCCCCCGAGCTGGGCCCAGGCGCCCGCCTCGATGACCGCGTAGGCGCCGAACAGGCCCAGGCCGGTGAAGACGGTCCACAGCAGGGCGGCCCTGACCAGGATGCCGCCGACGCGGCTCCACCACTCGCGCAACAGCTCGGGAAATACGCGCCCCGCCAGACCGATATGGAGCGTCGCCGCCAGGAACAGGGCGGCCACCACGAGCGGGGGAACGAACGTGGCCGAGAGCAGGTAGGTCAGCGCCGAGTCATCGCACGCGACCCGATCGTTCACCCGCGCGGCGAGGAGCACGAGCAACCCACCCAGCACCGCCCCGCCCGCCAGCGCGGCGAAGAGGTCTATCCCGAGGTTGAAGACGCGCCTTCGGCCGCGGCCTGACACCAGCCGGCGGCGGGATCCGATCAGCCACGGGAGCGCGTACGGGATGCCGCAAACCCCGATGGCGACCAGCAGCGGCCGGTCGAGCCAGTCGAGGATCCATCGCCAGGCATCGGGCCGCGGCACCGAGATCGCACCGGCGAGGGCAAGACAGCCCAGCAGCAGCCAGGTCCAGACCCAGGTGGCCCCCGCACGGGTGCCGTGGCCGCTGCCCCCTCCAGATGGCCCATCAGGTGCGGGAGGCTTGCGCCCCGCAAGGCCCTCGTTGACCCCGTCACCGGGAGAGGACGCGGTGAAGGCTCGGGCCGTCACCCGACCTGCCAGCCAGCTGCCGATGCCCAACGCGACCAGGCCGAACCCGAGCATCAGCCCTGGCACTGGGGCCAACATCCAACGATCCGCGTCATAGAGGGCCATGGCATGGAGCCACGGAAGCACAACGGCCGCCAGGGCGAGCAGCAGCAGCATCGACTGATTGAGGATGACGTTGCGCAGCCAGGTTGCGAACGCGGCCATGGTGTCGCCACTGAGCAGCGAGGCGCGCGGCGTCAGGTAGTTGCTGTAACGGCGCAGCCACGAGACCTCGGGGGATTCGGCGCCAATCGGCCCGCTACCCCCACCAAGCATGGCCTCGACCCGCTCGATGGCGCTCGGTGCATCGTCTGCTGGCTGCATGGCCCCCGCATCGCCACCCTTGCGGGACTCGCGGCAGACCCAGGCGTGCAGCCAGCTGCCGATATAGCCGCCGCCAGAGACCGTCGACAGGTAGTCGAAGTGCTTGAGCAGGCCAAGGCGCGCGAGCCCCTGCAACACACCGAGATTGAAGGTCGCGCTGCGGATGCCACCGCCGGACAGGGCCAGCCCCATCAGGCGCGCGCGGTGCAGGCGCCCGATGCCCGACCCGGGCGTTTCGCTGTCGGGCGGGATGTCGCTCGGCTGGCCGATCCGACGCCGTCCGATCGCGATCGCGCCCAGCTCCAGATCGGCGACCTGCGCGTGGCTCAAGGGTGGCGGCTCATGCGGGCCATCCCGCGGGTCCGTGTCGGGAGGGTTGGGAGGTCTGTTGGGAGCGTCCCCACCAAGCGCGCTACCGAGATGATCGCCCGTACCCATCGGTGTCTCTCCGCAAATGCCCGGCATTCAGTGAGACGCGCCCGCGTGTGGCAAGCGTGTGCCACAGTACCCAACTATGTCGCAAGGTCACGAAAACACAAGCTGGAATGGGTGGTTAGCGCGGGGCGATGAGAAACCACCTTCGTCAAATGGCATTACGTCGGGGACATCCCCCCCGAGAAAGGCTGAGGTCTCGCGTCTCCCGGGCCCCTGGTTGATCGGTCGCGCCCCGCAAGGGTATGTCGTTCGAGACGTTCGCATCGAAACGCATCTGAGGCCGCGAGGTACCCTTCCCCGGCACCGGATTGCGTCGTCCTGACGCAATGACGCGGTGGTGGATGGCACCTCCTCACGGGTGACCGCCAGCGGTGGGTTTCACTCACCCGTCGTCCCGGCAGGAGGCCGGGACCCAGTGCCAGGGAGGGTGGGAGGCGGTCCAGCCGAGGGCTCGCGCTCACAACATCGTTCAACAGGATGCGATCGGACAGGCCCAGTGCCCTATTGCGAGTTGATTTTTCCCCATCGATGGATTAAATCAACCCATCGGTGGTACCGGGGACCGTCCCTTTGCGCCAATCCACGAGGTATGCAATGAGATCCTGGCCAGTCCTGGTTGCGCTACCGATCGGCGCCTTCTTGTTGGGAATGACCGTCACGAAGGCCGCCTCGCTGACACCCGATGTGCGTTGCGGCACCGCGAAGGCGAGGGCCACCCTGGAGTGGCAACAGTGTCGGCTCTGGTCCTCGAACCTCGCACAACTGCGGAATCTGCCGGCCGAGAAGATCGCAACTCTCCAACAAGGGTGCGACGACCAGCACACCGAGGCCTTTGAGAAGGCCGAGCGGGCGGCACAGAAACAGGATGCCAGTGCCTGCCCGGGCGATGACGAGGTGGTCCGCGACAAGATTCTCGGAAGCGGGCTGGTGCTGCTCGGCGGCGGCGCCTCGAGCGATCATGTCGGCGTAAACATCTTCGGACTCTCCGGGTTCGAGGATCAGCAGACCATGATCGGCACGCTGTTTCAGTATGGGGTACGCAAGTTCCGGGTCAACAACGTCGGGGGCTGGCCCGACGAGGTCTATGAGGCGATCGACGCCGAGGCGGGCAAGCTCTCTGCCGCGGAACGAGACAAGGTCTCCGTCTACGTCCCGTCGCAGTATTTCGCGGGCCAGTTCGACGTCCAGACCACCCGGGACAAGTTCGCGTCCTGGTCGAACATTCCCCACTGGATCGTCCAGCTCGATGCCTGTAATCCGCTGAACGGACAGTGCGCCAACCCGACCGAATCCGGACTGAGCCAAACGGATATGGCCGACTACCTTGCCCAGATCGGCAGCGCGATCCCCGCGTTTGAAGGCCAGGCCTATCGCGTGGAGTTCGTCATCCCCTACCAGGACGCCACCGCCAGCCCCGACGCAAAGCTCGCGCAGGTCAAGGCGGCCACCGTGGACGCATTTCCGCAGATCCGGTTCACACTCGAACGGACCGAGTACCCGTTCTGGGATGGCAGCACCAATCCCAACTTCCCCTTCGACGCCGCCCATGACTTCGACCAGCTCGCCAAGAGCAAGGGCTTTGCGGGTGCCTATTTTGCCGAGTCGGGCTGGCCGCGGTCCTGCGATGTCCAGCCGGCGACGGCGACCCTGTCGAATCAGTGCGCCTATCTGCAGTCCCTGATCCAGGGGACGTTCCCCGACCCGAGCTTCGTCACCTATTGGTGGCTCATGGGCGCCGAGGACGTGGGCGACGGCTGCGGACCCGACAGCTGGGGCTTGTTTGACGCCAACGCGACGCTCGCCTGCCCCGGTTCGTTCTGAGCCGATGCGCCCGACACGACCGAGCGCGCTTGGCGAGGGGGCCATCGGGCGCCCCGATCGCCAGGGTCTCGGCCCGGGTCACAGCCGCTCGACCACCTTGGTCACCAGTCCGGTGTCGAGCGCCTCGCGCAGCGAGATCCAGTACATCTGATCGTTGGGCACCGCGGCCGCCGCCAGGGCAACGCTGTCGTCGACCCCCATCTCGCGCAAATACAGCGCCGCGGCAACCACCGAGAACTGGCCACCCTCGTGGCTGCTCAATTGCGCGGGCACCCGACTCTGGTGGATCCCGAGCCGGGCGTCGCTGGTCACGAAACGGGCGATACCGCCGGCAAGCACATCCACGCAGGCCGAGGTGCACAGGCCATCGACCCCCACCCGCAGCCCGTTGGCCCGCAGGTAGCGGCCGAGTCGACGTGCCTCGTAGAGCGATCCGCCAGGGCTGCGGATGATCAGACCAACGGCCTTGGATTCCCGCAAGCGACCGATGACCTGGTCGGCGAAACCGTCGTAGATCTCGCCATCGACGACCACCCAGGTGGTGCCGATCTGGCCGGCCTCGTCGAAGCGCACCAGACCCGGGTCGGTGCCAACGAGCGTCGCCAGGCGATCGCACGATGCGTTGGCCAGCTCGCGAAACGCCCTTCGGTCGGCGGCCGTCTGGACGCCGGCGATCACCGCGTTGGAACGCTGGATCATCTCTTCGACGGTGAAGCCATAGCGCTCCACCGCGGCAATGACCACCGCATCCGTGGCGCCGATGTCCCCGGTCTGCGCGACCCGCAACAGGTGACAGGCGGCGATGCCGGTCAGCAGATCGTCGCGATCAGTACCCGCTGACAGATCCTGTTCCGGCGCACCGCCAGCCCCCCGCGGGGGGAGCATCGCGCATCCAGGCATCAGCACCGCGCAGAGCAGGATCGCCGACAGGATCGGCCACGCGGTCAGGGCGGAGCGAGGGTCGGTGGGGCGAGCGGTCATGGCGGTGTCGTCGTTGCAGCGATGCAAGGTCAGCAGCCAAATTTCATCCATCCGTGGCAAGAATCAGCCGGCAATCCGATCCCCGAATCGCTCGATGCTCGACGGCCTAGGGCCGCAAGAGATGGCATTGCCATCCATGACCCGCACGGGAAACGCGGCGCGGGTAACGGGTAGCGGAGTTAGACGCCGGATCCGGACCAATGTGCCCGGACAGGCGCGACATGACCCGCTTCGCGATGGCCGACCGTCAAGCCGACCCACCGTCCCGGGTCTCGATCCCTTGCACGCGCAGGTGGGCCTTGACCGCCTCGATCGGCACCTCGCGGCGGTGGAAGATGCCGGCGGCGAGGGCGGCCTCGACGTCGGTCGCGCGAAATACCTCGGCAAAGTGCTCTGGCGTACCCGCCCCGCTGGAAGCGATGACCGGGATCCCGACCGCCGCGCGCACGGCGCCAATCAGCTCCAGATCAAAGCCCATCCCGGTACCGTCCCGGTCGATCGAGTTGAGCAGGATCTCGCCGGCGCCGAGCTCTTCACAAATCCGGGCAAGTTGCACCGCGTCGACATCGCGGCCCTCGCGCCCGCCGCTGACGGTGCACTGGAACCAACAGAATCGCTCGCCATGCGGCCCCGGGGTCGTGGTCTCGACACAGTGATGGTCCGTGTCCGCCGGGGAATGGACATAGACCCGGCGTGGATCCACCGAGATGACGACCGCCTGGTTGCCATAGACCCGGGCGATCTGCTCGATCGCACTGTTGCCATCCTTGCCACCGCGCGCGAGGTACTGCTCGACCGTGAGCACCGCGTCGGATCCGATCGAGACCTTGTCGGCACCGGAACGAAAGTACTCTGCCGCGACATCGAGGGCGGAGTAGGCGTGCCCCCCGGCATCCGTGAAGGCGCGGATACCGCCGCCGATGGTCAGGGGTACGAACACATTCTCGGAGGTCCGGCGCAATACCTCGAGCATCGGCTGGTCGGCCAGCGGAAAGTCGCGGAAGGCGGTGATGTTCAGGAACGTGATTTCGTCGGCGCCCTCCTCGTAGTAACGCCGGGCCAGATCAACCGGTTTGCCCAGGTTGCGGACCTCGCCCGCCTCGCGCACATCGTACTGATCACCCTTGGTCACGACCAGGTCGCCCTGATCGTTGGTGCGCACGTCGAGGCAGGCGATGATGCGCTTGGCGAAACGGGTTGCGCCCGCCGACGGCGCAACGACGGATGTCGCTCCAGCCTCGCCCGGCGCGCGCTCCTGTGACAGAAAGCGGCGCAGAATCTCCAACCCGGGGGCACCGCTCTTCTCCGGGTGGAACTGCACGGCGGTGACCTCGCCGCGCTGCACGGCGCTGACGAAGGGCCGGCCATAGTCGGTCTCGGCCAATACCCAGTCCGCGTTCTCCGGCGTACGCTCGGCGTGGTAGGAGTGGACGAAATACAGCTTATCGGCGCCGCCGGCGAGCAACCGGGACGGCTGCAGGATCCGCAGCCCGTTCCAACCCATGTGCGGCACCGACAGACCGGCGCCGGCGAAGCGCCGGACGGTGCCCGGGATCAGCCCGAGGCCAGGGACACCCGGGGACTCCTCGCTCTCCTCGAACAGGCACTGGAGACCGATGCAGATCCCCAGGAAGGGGCGGCCCTGCGCGAGATACTCGCGCAGCGGCTCCCGGTAGCCGAGCTGCTCGAGCCGCTCCATGGCCGAGCCGAACGCGCCCACGCCCGGGAACACCAGCCGTTCTGCCCTGAGGATGTCATCCGGGCGCTCGATCTCGGTGAGCTGATAGCCGAGGCGGGCGATGGCATTGCGGACGCTGCGGACATTGCCGGCGCCGTAGTCGAGGAGCGATATCATCTGTAGACCATTGCACTGTGACGCGGTTAAACCGAGAGTTTACCAGCACAGCGATGGGCCCCGCCCGCACGCGCTGGCATCAAAGCACGATGCCCTCCGCCTCGACCAGCCTCGCCAGGGCCGCCTCCATGGTCGCCCGCGCCTGGGCCGTGGCCGCGTGCAGAAAGGCGTGCAGCGCCGCGTCATCGACGTGACGGCTCTCGCATTCCCGGCTGTAGGCCTCGAACGCGGCCAGGCTGGAGATCAGCGCGACCAGGTGACGTGGACATTCGCAGTGAACCGTTTGCGACATGGTCGCGAGCCGGGTCAGCGAGGCCATGTCGAAACGCCGAGCCGGAATCGGTCCGCCCAGGTTCAGGTCGGCCAGCACGTCGGCGGGGGGCGGGGCATCCCAGGCCCCGGCATGCAGCATCCGGCACCAGCGTCTGAGCTCCGTCGCATCGACCGGGCCCGGGCGCGCGATCAGATGCAGCGCCTCCAGGCGCTCGACGACGGCGCGCGTCGCAAAGCCATAGATGACCACACCCCGCGCCCCGCCGGCGCCGGTCACCAGGTCCGCCAAATGACTGATCTGGTCGGCCTGGATGCTGGGACACTCGAGCACGACGAGGTCTGGCCGCAGACGCGCCGCCTCATCGCGGAAACGCACCGCATCCTCGAACAGGCCGACGAATTCAATCCGCTCGTCGACGGCATGTCCGCTTTTCCGCTCGAGCGCCAGCATGGCAGGCAGTGCCGA
>JAXGTD010000137.1:0-10511 GCA_040775095.1 Chromatiaceae bacterium
CGTGACCGAGCTGCTCAAGGCGCTGCACCGCATCGTCAATGAGGCCATACAGGCCCAGCAGCCGGGCGGCGACCAGACCGAGGGTCTGACCTTCGACCTGAGCCGCATCGACTTGGAGAAGCTGCGCGACGAGTTCGCGAAGAAAGTCAGACGCAAGGCCACGGCGCTGAAGGATATCCGCGAGATCGTTGAGCAGAAGCTCGCCGAGATGCTCAAGCGCAATCCGCGGCGGATGGACTACTACAAGCGTTACCAGGAGATCGTTGCCGACTACAACCGGGAGAAGGACCGCGCCACCATCGAAGACACGTTCGCCAAGCTGGTCGAGCTGGTCGAGAGCCTCGACGCGGAACAGCGGCGGGCGGCCGAGGAAGGTCTGGACGAAGACGAACTGGCCCTGTTTGACCTGCTCAAGAAGGACAAGCTCGGCAAGGCCGAACGCGAGAAGGTCAAGCAGGCGAGCCAGGCGCTGCTGGCGTCACTGCGCGAGCTGCTTGCGCCCTTGGAGCGCTGGACCGAGAAGGAACAGACCCAGGCCGAGGTCGAGACCTTCATCCTCGACAACCTTTACATACACCTGCCGTCACCCCCGTTTACCGAAGAGAACAAGCAGGAGGCGGCGAAGCTGGTCTACCAGCATGTCTGGCAGCAGTCGGTGAGTGGTGTGTTTGGGGTGGCGGCGTGAACGTCGTATCGTGCCAGTACAGGAGGGGTGTCAAGTCCGGAGTGATCGCACTCCAGGCCGCCGAGCAGCTCGTTCTCTACACGGGGGTGCGACCGACCGAGGAACAGATCCGACGCGCTTCCGAGTATTCCCGCGGCTGACTGGCGCGCAAGCGATTGGAGTGGAGCCCTCTGTGCCAATGTAGGTGAGGGTCTTCATACGCTTCGGAGGCAAGACGCGAACAGATACGGCCGCGAGGTGCGGAAAAGCCCATCATACTAGACGACGTCTGATCGCTGGGCGACTGACAGCCTTGTCCAATGACAGATGAGCCTGAAGAGGGGGGCTGGTTTTCAAGGTGAGGTGAGCCTGAAGGCGGGGGCGCGGGATGGGGCACCTGGTCGCTGGTTTCTCAGCGACCGTCGCTTGATCGGACCGACGCACAGCAACCGACCATCAGCAGTCGCTCGGCTCGGGCTATATCGTGCCAAGCTGCCAATGGTCGAGATCCATCTCGCCGTCTCGGGCACTGTCGCGACCACGGGGCGGTGTCAACTGGGGAATCCGTTGCGGCCCTGTCGCAATAACGCTCGCGGCATCCGCTACACTGGCGCTGGCGGGAGGGCGCTCGAAGCGCGCGCCTTCACGATTTTCCTCAGGGTTGTTTCCGCTGCCGGTGCTGGCGCCACAATGATTCAAGTGCTAATTGTCGACGACGATGCCGACATCCGGGACATCGTGACCCACGAGGTGCGACAACAGGGTTGGGCCGCGACCGAGGCTGGCAGCGAGGCGGAGCTCACCGCGGCGCTGCGGCAACGGACGCCGGACATCATCCTGCTTGATATCAGGCTGCCCGACCAGGATGGTCTGACTATCGCGCGGCGCCTGCGCGCGGCCTCCGCGATCCCCATCATCATGCTGACCGGCATGGGCTCCGATATCGACCGCATCGTCGGCCTGGAGATGGGCGCCGATGACTACGTGGTGAAGCCCTTCAATCCCAGGGAACTGGTGGCACGCATCAAGGCCGTGTTGCGGCGCACGTCGGGAAAGCCCCTGGGGGCCCCTCCGTCTGAATCCTTGGGGCATGATTGCCGGCGCTTTGCCGGCTGGTTGCTCGATCGGACCGCCCGGGTGTTGACCAATCCCAGCGGAAACCCCGTTTCCTTGACCAATGCCGAATATCTGCTGCTCGAGGCGCTTATCGATGCGCCGCACCGGGTGTTGAGCCGCGACCACCTGCTCGAGCGCACCCACACCTACGATGCGGAGGTCTTCGACCGAACCATCGACGTCCTGATCCTGCGGTTGCGCCGGAAGATCGAACCCAATCCCCAGGCGCCGAAGCTCATCCGCACGGAGCGCGGCGTGGGCTACGTCTTCGACGCGGACGTCGAAAAGGTCTGACCGTTGAGCACCTCGCGCACCGCTTGTGCCAGTCGGTCGAGCGGGACGGGCTTGGACAACAGCTTGGCCGGCGGTTCGATGAGCTCCCGATCTTCCCCCGAGGTGAACAACACGGCGAGGCGCGGCCGTCGCGCCAACGCCTCCCGGGCCAAGGCGACACCGTCCCAGGGTGGTGGCATGACCACGTCCGTGTAGAGCAGGCGGATGGCGGGCTCGCGCTCCAGGGCATCCAGCGCCGCGACGCCGTTACTCGCCTGCATGATCCGGTAGCCGAGGATGGCCAGTTGGTCGGCGGTGATGGCGAGCAGGTCCGGGTCGTCATCGACGACCAGGATCGTCTCCCCGTCACCCCGAGGCAGAGATGGCAGGTCGACAGCGATGGCGTCGGCGGCCGAGGCAACCGCCGGGCCCGCAGCATCGACTGTCTGGGGTGCGAGCGGCAGGGTGATGCGCATGGTGGTGCCGCTCCCGGGCGTGCTGTCGATGCGTAGGTCCCCACCGGACTGCCGCACGAAGCCGTAGACCATGCTCAACCCGAGGCCGCTGCCCTTACCCGATGGCTTGGTGGTGAAGAATGGCTCGCAGACGCGCTCTATGACGTCCGGCGCGATGCCGCAACCGGTGTCCGCGACGTCGAGCTCTACCGCCTGCGCGCCCGCTTGCGCTGTCGTGATGGTGATCTGCCCATCGCCCCGCATGGCGTCGCGGGCGTTGATCGCCAGGTTGATCAGGGTGTTCTCCAGTTGACCGGGGTCGACGCGCACGGCAGGCAGATCCGGGGCCAGCGCGGTCTTTATGGTGACCCTATGCCCGAGGCTGGATTCGAGCAGATCGAGCATGCCGCCGATCAGTGCATTGAGGTCGACCACCTCTGGGGCGAGCCGCTGGCGGCGCGAAAATGCCAGCAGGTGCTCGACCTGCCGGACGGCTCTGTCGGTCGCGCCCATGGCCCGCTTCCAGCGTTCGTGCATGCTCGCGTGGGTTCGTACCGCCGGCTCCAGGAAGGTCAGGTTACCGACGATAGCCCCCAGGATGTTGTTGAAGTCGTGGGCGATGCCGCCGGTGAGCTGACCCACGGCCTCCATCTTCTGCGCCTGACGCAACTGTCCCTCCATCGCCCGGCGCTCGGTCACGTCGATATGCAGGGTGGCGATGCCGCCACCGGGGACCGCGGTGCGGCGAAGCTCCACCACGCGCCCGTCCGGACAGTGGACCTCAAGTTGCGCGTCCCGGTTGTCACCGTCCGGGGGCAGCTCTGATAGCGATATCTCCTCGCCCCGCGTGGTGCAGATCCGCGCCCCCTGTCGGCCCAGTGCTCGGAGGATCTGCGCGAGCGGCGCACCGAGGCGGATCTCGCGTTGGGACAGGTCGTAGATGCGCAGGACTCGGGGATTCCAGGCGACCAGACGGCCGGCCTCATCAAAGACCGTGAGCCCGTCGTTCATGCTCTCGAAGGTGGTGACCAGCAGTTGGGATTGGTCGAGCAGCTCCCGATGTAGCATCTCCACGCGAAACGCTTGGTCTTTGAATACATTGAACACACGGACCAGGTCTCCGATCTCGTCGGGTCGCTCCATGGCCGGCACCTGCGCCGCGCGCTCGCCGGCGGCCAGGCGCTGCATGGCCCGGGTGACCGCGCGCAGGTTCAAGCTGATGTCGCGCACCACAAAGCGATACGAGAGCAGCGTCGCCAACAAGACCACCGAGACGCTCACGCCGACGAACAGGATGGTGTTGGCGAGGACCGTATCGCCCATTGCGGTGGCCGCCTGGACGATGTTTTGATTGGCGGACAACACCAGGGCATCGACCCGCTCCTTGAGCTGTGCGGCGATGACACGGCTGCCGGCGACCAGCTCGTCGGCCCGTTCCAGGGCCGCGAGCTCGCTCTCGCGCAGCCCCAAGACGCCCTCGGGTGCTAATTGTCGATCCAACTCGGCGATGGCGTCTTGCAGCTCGGGACGAAGTCCTGCCGGGACCTCCAGGATCACCGACGCGAAGCGGTTGCGGAGGCGTTCAAAGGCGCTGCGCGCCTGCCGCAGCCTGCCTCGCGTCGGTGTCGCCGCTCCGACCAGCAGCTCACCGAAGGCGGAGCCGACCAAACGCTCCGCCTCCAGCAGCGGACCCTGGACGACCGCCGCTTGGCGGAACAGCCCCGCCGGTGTGTCCGGGCGGTCGACCACGTCGGCGACGGCGAGGATGGATGGCCCCAGGATTTGCTGAACGCGCTCGCGCAAGCTGACGAGTAGGTCGCGCTGGCGTTGCAGGGCCAAGCTCTGGGCTGCGCTCGCCTCCAGTAGGCCGGCCAGCTCGCGCAGGTTGCCGGCCAGGGCGGGAGCAAGCCGGGCGATTTCCTCGACCCCGGTGCCTCCCGGTTGCAGCTGGCGCAACCGTTCCGTCTCGCTCGCCAGCAGCAGCAAGTCCGCTTTGACCAGGTCTGCTTGCCGCTGGCGGGCATCGGCGTCCTTTGCGGCCAGCAGGGCCGGGGTGCGGTCCTGTAGGCGCTCGCCGACCCGCGCCAGGATCAGGGCCGCCCCCGATGCGGGCAGGGCCTGCTCCGTGATCGCCGCGACCTCGTCGCGTATCTCCAGCAGGGCGATCAGCGCGGTTGCGCTGGCGGCCAACAATGCCACCCCCGCCAATCCGAGGATCAGCAGCAGGCGTTCTCTGACCCCTGCCAGCCTCATTCCTGCTGCACCGGCAGGCCCATCGCTTGGCGGTAGTGGCGACGCTGGCTGTTGCGGCCGAGACGATCGGTGAGCGCCTCCCAGTCGCGGGCGGCGCCCGGTAGTGCCTCCGCCGCGCTGGCCTCGCCGGCCATGACCCGATCGAGCTGATGCTCGAGGCCCGCGACATAGGCGCGATAGCCGGGTAGGCGCAGATCCCGAGCCGGATCCGGTGTCGCCAGGCTCGTGCGCAGCACGTCGAGGTAGGCCTCGCCCGCTGTGTCGCCGAGCAGTTGCCGCCAGGGCTCCGGGTCGTCCAGCTGCGAGCGCCGATAGGGGTTGATACCGGAGCTGCCGTCGAGGACGTCCGTGCCGCTGTGCGCGGGGCTGGCGTACCAGGCAAGGTAGGACCAGGCTTGATCCGGGCGCAGACTGGCGGCTGGCACGACGCCGATCCATCCGCCAAAGGCCAAGAAGCTTACCGAGCGGGGCTCGCTCAACTGATCCCACTGCTGGGTGCCGGCGTTCCAGACCTCACGGCTCCCCGGCAGCGGGAAGAACCCAATCTTGCCCGCGACCCGCGAGCGGCGCGGGTCGCCGGCGAGGGCGCCGGTGTCGGCCCAATCGATGTCCATGGCCGCCTTGCCGTCCGCAAAGCGGCGACGCACCGCCTCGCTGTCGAGAGTCGATGCGTCAGCAGGACCAAACCGGCGCAGATCGAGAAACTCTTCCAGAGCCCGAACCCAGGCCGGATTGTCGATGGCCGGCACCATGCTGTCCGGGTCGAAGAACATGGCGCCGGGGTGGTCCGGGTGGTTGGCGTAGGCCGCGGCATGGCTGAACAGGTACCAGATGCGCTGGCCGCCTCGGGCATAGGCCTCCAGGGTCCCGGCCAGTGCGGTCCCGTCAGGTGCGAAACGGCCGCTGAAGAACTCAGCGATGTCGCGGTACTCCCGCCAGGTGCGCGGCGCCTCCAGGGGGTGTCCATAACGCGCCTGGAAGGCCTGCCGGTTGTTCGAATCCGCGAACAGGTCGCGACGGAAGGTGCCCATGTGCATGTCACCGTCAATGACCAGCGCCGTCCAGCGGTCGCGCCAACGCATCAAGGCGTCACGGTAGATGGGGAGGATGTCGGCAAAGGCCGGGCCTTCCATCAGTGCCTGCGGGGCCGGCGACAGGAAGGGCGCGAAATCCGGCAGCCAGGCCGATGGGATCAGCAGCACATCATAGGGCAGCACGCCCGTGACGAAGCCGAGCATGATGCGCTCATACATGTCGGCGAAGGGGATTTGCGTGACCTCCACCGGCGTGCCTGTCGCCGCCTCGTAGCTTGCACCATGGCGCAGCGCCGGACCGCCGATTGCGCTGGTGTCGCGGGTCAGGACGCGCAGCGCTGCCGGGCTCTCGGGTCCGATTTCGGCAAGGCCAGACTGGCAGGTTAGGCAGACTGTGACAAATATTACAAAGATGCGGCCGAGAACTTTCATTTTCCGTTCACATGGCGGTGTTCCGATGTCAGCTACCGGAAGGCGGCTGCATGGGCGAGGGACCGGTGGCGAGACTACCGGACCGAGGACCGGACTGTCCGATGCCGACGGCCGCCGGTTGGCAATCGACACCACACGAGACTGAGGGCATATCGATGAAACGAATTCATACCACATCTGTCCTGGCCACCTGCGCCGCCGTCTTGATCCCTGTCGCGGGTGCCTTGGCGGAAGACGGCAACGTTGGCGATGAGGTGCCGCTGCCGACAGGTAAGACCACGACCACCCGGGGCG
Source organism: Chromatiaceae bacterium (assembly GCA_040775095.1). Taxonomy (GTDB): domain Bacteria; phylum Pseudomonadota; class Gammaproteobacteria; order Chromatiales; family Chromatiaceae; genus JAXGTD01. The sequence goes on from JAXGTD010000137.1 coordinate 6,522, forward strand.
GCTGGCTTGGCGGCGACTACCTGACGGGCGACTGGGACGGCAACCGCACGGAGCTGGCCGACAAGGGTTACAGCTTTTTCGCCTACCTCAACGGCATCGTCGCCGGCAACGTCAGCGGCGGCATCAATTCCGGGACGGCTTTGGCCACGGATCTCTATGCCGGCATGACCATCGACCTACAGAAGGCCGCGGGTTGGACCGGCTGGACCTTCAACCTCAGCGGCATCGACCGTGCCGGCGCCAGTATCGACGAGGATGTAGGTGGCATCTACAGCGTCATGCAGCTGGTTGGCGGTCAGACCTACTTCCTCTACAACGTCAGTCTGGAGAAGGATTGGGACGACGGCAAGTACGCCTTCAAGTTCGGGCGCATCACGGCCACCGACGATTTCGCCGGATCGCCGTTCTATGGCTACTACCTCTCCAACAGTATCGACGGCCAGATCCGTGCAGTGCTGTTCGACGGCGTCATGACCTCCTATCCCTTCGCCGTTTGGGGTGCCCGCTTTCAATACACGCCGAGCGAGAGCTTTCGCGCCAAGCTCGGCGTCTACCAGCTTACCGAGAACATGTGGGACCCGGACTTCCACGGCACTGACTTGGCCATTCGGTCGAGCGACGGCGTCTCGGTGATGGGCCAGCTCGAATGGAGTTGGAAGACCAACGGCAAGCCAGGGCATTTCAATTTGGGTGTAAACGCCGTTTCCTTCCCGATGCCGGACTTCAACAGCGACAGCACGACCAATCCCTTCTTTCGCTATTACGCCCAGGCCGATCAACAGATCACTCAAGCGTCCGCGGGTTCCGACCGCGGCCTCTACCTGTTCGGAACCCTGGCCTATACGGGCCAGCAGGAGCCGGCGCTGGTTCCATTCCAGACCAGTCTCGGCGCGCAGTATGTGGGGCCATTCGCCGGGCGCGCTCAGGACCGTCTGATCTTCGGCACGACCTACGGCCAACTCTCCGATGACTATGCCGCGGAGCAAGTCGCCCTGGGCAACGGCGATCCAAACTACGAATGGATCTTGGAGCTCGGCTACCGCTTCCAGGTCACCAAATTCGCCTACATCCAGCCCGACATCCAGTACGTCGTGCAGCCGGGTGGCACTGGCGACATCCCCAACGCCACCGTGATTGGCATGCAGTTCGGCGTCTCGCTCTAGGCCCCTCGTTGGCCCCTGCACTCAACACAACAATCCAACGGAGGAACGACATGCTCTCACTGGACCTCTCGGCGGTGCGCCTCGGCGCCCGCGTGGTCGACAAGGCCGATGCGATCCGACAGGTGGGCCAGATCCTGGTCGACGCCGGCTTCATCGAACCCGGCTATGTGGACAGCCTGCTGGCGCGGGAACGGGTGGCCAACACCTTTCTCGGCAACGGCATCGCCATTCCCCACGGCGTGCCCAAGGACCGCGGCCTGATCAAACAGACCGGTGTGGCGGTGCTGCAAGTGCCGGACGGTGTCGACTGGAATCCGGGTGACCGCGTGCATCTGGTGGTCGGCATCGCCGCCAAGTCCGACGAGCACTTGCAGATCCTGACCAACCTGACCGACGTGCTTGGCGATGCCGACGAGGCGGCCCGACTGGCGCACACCGCCGACCCGTCAGACATCGCGCGGCGCCTGTCCGCCGGCGAGTCCGCGGCGACCAGTCCCGCCGCGGCGCCACTGCCCGACGATCTGCCGAACCATTTCGACGCCGTCATCAGCTCCCCGCATGGCCTCCACGCCCGTCCGGCGACCACGTTGGTGGATATCGCCAAGGGCTTCGACGCGACTATCCGCATTCGTCACGGTGATCGCGCCGGCGATGCCAAGAGCCTAATCGCGCTGTTGAATCTCGGCGTCGAGCCCGGCGCGACCATCCGCATCATGGCCGAGGGTGCCGATGCCGATGCGGCGCTGGCCGCGCTGCGCGAGGCCATCGAGGCCGGGCTGGAAGAGGACGAGGACGAGTCCGCCGTCGGCAGCGCCGAGCTACCGCGGATCGAATGGGAAGGCCCCGCCGTGGCCGGCGTCGCTGCCTCGCCGGGGCTGGCGCTGGGACCGATCTGGCAGTATCAACGCGGCAAGATCGTCGTCGCAGCCACGGCCCGTGACCCCGCCGCGGAACTGACCCGGCTGGAGCGCGCCATCGAGGCCGCGAAACGCGAGTTGGCCGAGCTGTACGAGGAGGTCAAGGCCCGCAGCGGTGCCGGCAAGGCCGCCATCTTCCGCGCCCATGCGGAGTTCCTCGGTGATCAGGGCCTGATCGAGACCGCCAAGACCCTGATCCGCGACGACGCGCGCTCCGCCGGCTACGCCTGGGAGCAGAGCATTGCCGGACAGGCCAAGGCCCTGGCGGCACAACAGGACGCGCTGCTCGCCGCGCGCGCGGTGGACCTGCGCGATGTCGGACGTCGTGTGCTGCGCATGCTTGCCGAGCGTATCGAGGACGAGCCCAAGCTGCCCGATACGCCGGTGATCCTAGTCGCCGACGATCTCAGTCCGTCCGACACCGCGCAGCTCGACCCGGCGCTGGCGCTCGGCATCTGCACCGCCGCTGGCGGGCCAACCTCGCACACCGCCATCATCGCCCGCTCGCTGGGCATCCCGGCGGTGGTGGGGGCCGGCGACTCGGTGCTGGACATCGCCGACGCCAGCCCGGTGGTGCTCGACGGCAACAGCGGCACGCTGGTGCTGGTGCCGACCGATGCGGACCGCGCCAATGCCGAGCGCGTGCGCGCTGACCTCGCCGCTCAGCGCGAGGCCGAGCGGCGCGCCTGCTACCAGCCGGCGATCATGACCGACGGCGCACGCATCGAGGTGGTCGCCAACATCGCCGCCCCCGCCGAGGCCGCGACCGCGGTGGAGGCCGGTGGCGAGGGGGTGGGTCTGTTGCGCACCGAGTTTCTGTTCCTGGGTCGCGACCAGGCCCCGACCGAGGACGAACAGGCCGCGGCCTACAGCGAGATGGTGCGGGCACTGAACGGTCTGCCCATCATCATCCGCACGCTGGACATCGGCGGCGACAAGGCCGTGCCCTACATGGCCATGCCGGCCGAGGACAACCCCTTTCTCGGCGAGCGCGGCATCCGACTGTGCATGAACCGACCGGCGTTGTTTCGCACCCAGTTGCGGGCGATCTTCCGTGCCGCGGCCGAGGGGCCCGTGCGCATCATGTACCCGATGGTCTCGACCCTGGAGGAGCTGCGCCGCGCCAAGGCCATGACCGAGGAGGTGCGCCTGGAGGTCGGCGCCGATCCGGTGGAGATCGGCATCATGATTGAGGTGCCATCGGCGGTGATGATGGCCGATGAGCTGGCCGCCGAGGCCGACTTCTTCTCGGTCGGTTCCAACGACCTGACCCAGTATTGCCTGGCCGTGGACCGCATGCACCCGCTCTTGTCGCGCCAGGCGGACGGTCTGCATCCAGCCGTCTTGCGCATGATCGAGCGTACCGTGCACGCCGCGGACAAGGCCGGCATCTGGGTCGGAGTCTGTGGCGGCATCGCCGGTGATCCGCGCGGGGTCGTGATCTTGACCGGGCTTGGGGTCAAGGAGCTGTCCGTCAGCATCCCCAGCATCGCCGCGGTCAAGGCGCAGATCCGTGGTCTGTCGATGGCGCAGGCGCGCGCTCTCGCACAGCGGGCGCTCTCCTGTTCCACCGCCGCCGCCGTACGCGGCCTGCGTTGATGGAGGCCAACACCATGAATGACAACAGCATGCAGGGCAGCCCGGGTATCGCCACGCTGAGCCTGAACCCGGCCATCGATCAGACCGCCCGCATCGCCGAGTTCACCGCGGGCCGGGTCAATCGCGTCGAGTGGGAGCAGTCCGATGCCGGCGGCAAGGGCGTCAACGTGGCCTCGTTCCTGGCCGACTTCGGCCAGCGGGTGGCGGTGACGGGTCTGCTCGGCGGCGCCAATGCCGAGCCCTTTGTTGAGCTGTTCAGCCGCAAGGGTATCGACGACCGCTTCGTGCGCCTGCCGGGCCGCACCCGGGTC
>JAXGTD010000138.1:0-10481 GCA_040775095.1 Chromatiaceae bacterium
CCCGAAGCTGGCCCGATGCCGGTGGCGTCGCGCGCATCGATCAGACCTCCTGGCTCTCGGGCCCGGGCCCGACGGCGTCGCCGATCCGGCTGATCGGTCCCCGGTCGTACAACCGCTCCCCGATGGGGACGCTGTAGCCATTGCGCCGCGGCAGGATGGCGCCGACGGGGCAGACATGGGCGGCCTTGTCGGTGCCCGCGAAGGCGCTGTCGCCAAGCCGCCCGCTGGGGGAATCAACGATCAGCCGGCTGCCGATCCCGCGCCCACTGATGGCAAATACACGCTTGCCGTCGTGGTCGCGGCTGGCGCGCACGCACAGCTCGCAGAGGATGCAGCGGTTGAAGTCCAGGATGGCGTCGGGGTGCGAGGCATCGACCGCGCGGTGCGGGAAGAAGTGCTTGAAGCGCGGCTCGAGCATGCCGCAGTGGTACGCCACCGCCTGCAGTTGACAGGCACCGGTCTTCTCGCAGGCCGGACACAGGTGGTTGCCCTCCACGAACAACATCTGCAGGATCGCGACGCGCAGGGCGCGGATGTCGTCGGTCTCGCTCTCGACCACCATGTCGAGTGCCGCGGGTGCCGTGCAGGCGGAGACATCGCGCCCGTTGGCGCGCACCACGCACACCCGGCAGCTCCCGTGCGGCGCGAACTCCGGGTTGTGACACAGGTGCGGGATGTATCTCCCGGCCGCCAGCGCCGCGTCCATGATGCTGTCACCAGGGCTGAACGGGATCGGCCGGCCGTCGAGTAGAAAGGTGCTGCGGGTCGTCATCGGTGTGCATCTCGGGGTGAATTGGCGGGGCCGGATCCTCGGGGCGTCGCGTGTTCCCGCAGGTGTGCAGCCTCGTCGTCCCGCCCGGTGAGCCGCCGCGCCTCGGCCAGGGCCGCGTCGAGGTCGAACGCCGGCGCGTAGGCGTCGCTGATCAGGTGGCGCCGATAGATCCGCGGAAACTTGTCCAGCGTATTGAGCACATGGTTCGGCGCCGTGTGACCAAGGCCGCAATGGCTGGCACGGCGCATCACCTCGCCGATATGCCGGATCTCGGCCAGGTCGTGGTTCGACGCGTGGCCGGTCGCGACCTTCTCGACCAGATCCCGCAGCAGCGCACCACCCACTCGGCACGGCGTGCAGAATCCACAGCTCTCGTGGACGAAGAAGTCGGCGAAATTGCGCACCATGTCGAGCAGGTCGCGGCGCTGGTCGAAGACCATGAAGGAGCCGGCCGTGGACAGGTCCTCGAACGCCAGCACGCGATCGAATTCGGCCTCCGCCAGCGTCGCCCCGGCGGCCCCCGAGACCTGCACCGCCTGGGTGTCGACGGCCCCGCACGCGTGGAGCACCTCGCGCACCGCGGTGCCGAAGGGCACCTCGTAGATGCCCGGTCTGGCGCAATCCCCGCTGACACTGAGGATCTTGCTTCCGGCCGAGCGGTCGGTACCCTCGCTGCGGAACCAGTATCCCCCGTGCTCGGCGATGCGCGCCGCCGCCAGGAAGGTCTCGACATTGTTGACGACAGTGGGTTGATTCCGGTAGCCGACGGTGACCGGAAACGGCGGGCGCTTGCGGGTCACGCCGCGCTTGCCTTCCAACGACTCGATCAGGGCCGATTCCTCGCCGCAGATGTAGGCGCCGGCACCCAGGTGGATGCGGATGTCGAAGTTGAAACCGGCCTGACCGCCAATGCCGACACCCAGCAGTCCCTGCTCGCGCCGGCGCTGCAGCACCGACTCGAGATGCTCGAGCAGGTAGCGATACTCACCGCGCAGGTACAGGAAGCCCGAGCGGGCACCGGTGATCCCCGCGCAGAGGGTCATGCCCTCGATCACCGAGTCGGCGTAAGAGGAAAGCAGCACACGGTCCTTGAAGGTGCCCGGCTCGCCCTCGTCGGCATTACAGACGACCGCCTTTTCCAGCGCGGGCGCCTCGCGACAGATACGCCACTTCAGCGCGGTCGTGAAGCCGGCCCCGCCGCGACCGCGCAGTCCCGCGCGCTCGATCTCGGCCAAGGTCGCGGCCGGTCCTCGATCCAGCAGCGCCGCGAGCCCGGCATCCTGGCTTTCGAGCTCGGTCAGCAGCAGCCCCGGTCGATACACGTTGTTGGAAACGGCGAAGAACTCCCGCGGCCAGTGCTGCACCGGCACGCGGGTATCGACCAGCGCCGCGATCCGGCGGATGCGCTGCTCATCCAGTCGGGTGACGGCCAGCCCGTTGACGAGCATCGCCGGGGCCTGGTCGCCCATACCGGTGCACGAGGTGAAATCGATGCTTACGCGCCGATCCGCGCGCGTGCGGCCGAGATCCACGCCGAGGCGGTCGCACAGCAGCTGGAGCAGGCGCTGACTGCCGAGCATCCGATCGGTGATGTTGTCACTGAAGAGGATGTCGTAACTGCCCCGCGCGGACAGGTGCAGAAACGCGTAGAAGTCCACCGCGGCAAGGATCTGGGCGCTTGTCACGTCCAGGGCCCGGGCCAGTAGAGAGATCGCCCGATCCGGGACGTGGGAGAACTGCTGTTGCAGCGCGATCAGGTGCTGGAGCACGCTGTCGGATGCCGTGCCAAATCGGCTCAGGGAGCGTTCAACCGCGCTGGCGATCTGTTCAGATGTCGGGTCGGTGATTGGCATCTCCCCCCCGCTTGCATTCTCGAACCCGTTTGCATTCTCGAAATCAGGCTCAACTCTGCCCAAGGTTCAAGTATAGACAACCGGGGCCGTTTCCCCGGGGCCGCACCCCGGCAGCCCCTTTCCGGCCGCATCGATCCGCGTCGTCAACGGGCTGGAAAAAAAATTCTCGCACCCACTTGAAACCTGCTTGGCCTTGTCTTACTTTACATAACGCAGGCGCCCACACGGGGTCTGCACAGGACGGCGGTTCGCGAGAACGCCTTTTCCCCATATTGCTCATTAGAGGGTATGTCAATGACAACGCTAGACTTTTCTCCTTTGTTCCGCTCCATGATCGGTTTCGATCGGATGGCTTCGTCGCTTGAGAACGCCTACCGCACCGAGGCCGGGGGCTACCCGCCCTACAATGTCGAGGTCGAGGACGAGAACAAGTACCGGATCACCATGGCCGTGGCCGGGTTCTCCGACAAAGACATCAGCATCGAGTCGAAGGAGAACATGCTCACCGTCTCCGGCGCGCGCGCGGAGGATGACAAGGAGCGGCGGTATCTCTACCGGGGCATCGCCAATCGCAACTTCGAGCGCAAGTTCCAACTCGCCGATTACGTCAAGGTGGTCGACGCGAGGATGGAGAACGGTCTGCTCCACATCGATCTGATGCGCGAGGTCCCCGAGGCCATGAAGCCGCGCAAGATCGACATCCGCACCGACTCCGGTCGCTATATCGAGGCGACCGATGCTGACACCGGGCGGCAGGCGGCCTGATCCTTGATTTGCAGGCCGTAACGAAGGCCGGGCAGCTGAGCTGCCCGGCCTTTTTTGCGTCTGGGGCAAACCCGCCATCCCACACCACCGATCGCGGGTGCCGAACGACGCCCCGATGTCTGGTCCACCTCACCCACGCGCGTGAAGCGCAGGCTTGCGACAGGGGTCCGGCCGGGGGCCTTCGGTAAAGCGCCGGCGCGGCGAGGGCCGCGATCAGGCGGTCAGCCGGGCGTAGAGCAACGGTAATCGGGCCGGCAGCTCGGCCGGGCGATGGATCACGGCATAGCCGCCGCTGCCGAACAGGTGCGGCAGGTAATCGTTACCACGTTCATCGATGGTCACGCAGAAGGGGGTCAGCCCCAGACGGCGGGCCGCGGCCACCGCGTGACGGGTGTCCTCGATGCCAAAGCGTCCCTCGTACCGGTCCAGATCGTTTGGCTTGCCGTCGGACAGGAGCAGCAGCAGACGCCGGCCGGCGGGCTGGCCGGAGAGGAGGTTGGTCGCGTGACGGATCCCCGCCCCCATACGGGTGTAATAACCCGGTTTGATCGCGGCGATGCGTCCGCGCACCTGTGCCCCATAGGCCTCGTCGAAGCCCTTGATGGAGTGGAAGCGCACCGGATCGCGGCGGCGCGACGAGAAGCCGAAGACGCCGAAGCGGTCGCCAGTGGCGGACAGCGACTCGGAGAACAGGAACAGACTGTCGCGGATCACATCGATCACCCGGGCATGGTCGTCGATGTGGCTGTCGGTGGACAAAGACAGGTCGGCCAGGAGCAGGCAGGCAAGGTCGCGCGCACCGCTGCGCAGGTCGCGATACAGGGCGTCGCCCTGGGCCCCGATGCCGGCCCGACGGTCGGTGGCGAAGCGCAGGTAGGCATCGAGGTCCGGTTCCTGCCCATCCTGCTGTGCGCGGTGCCAGACCCGCGCCGGGGCGAGGGCCTGAAACTGGTTGCGCAGGCGCTTGGCGGTGCGTCCCAGATGGGCGGGCAACGGGCAGGGGGTGGCGTCGGCGGCGAGCAGAGAGACGATCCGGCAGCGGTCGGGCTCCAGGCACCGGCGCCGCCAGTCCCACTCCGGCAGCAGCGTGCCATCGGACAGGATCAGATCGTCCTCGGACTCCGCCGGCAGGTCCAGGTCGAAGCGCAGCCGTGCCCCGGAGGCGCGGCGGTCACGGGCGACACTGATGCGGTCCATGTCCGCGGCGGCGGTCTTGGCCCGCTCCAGGTCGTCTTCCTCGTCGGTGCCGCGATCCACCTGGACGTGCTCGCCCCAGGTCAGGATGTTCTCCATGCGGATGGTCACCAGCCCCTGGTCCTTCTCCGGCATGCTGACCCGCTCGGCGGCCCGTCGGCGGCGCTCGCCCAGGGACTCGACCCGATCGTCACGCGAGCGCTGCTGCTCCTCGCCCGGGTCGACCTTCGCGGCCCCACTCGGCTGCTCCGGATTGGGGTGCAGCCACAGCGGCACCGGGTGTGGCGGGCGCCTGGCCAGCGGGACCTCGCTGACGCTGCCCGGGTCCACCAGGGCCTGGCGAATCAGCCGCTCCCGGGCCGCCTCCGCGGCGGGAAGGCGCATCGGGTCCGGGCGCAGGGCGATGTGGCCCGCGACGAGACGCCGATAGCGCGGCCCCATGCCCGGCAACTCCGTCAGCACATGACGGGTCAGCCACTGGTTGGCGAGGATCCAGGTCTGGATCGGGTTGTCCGGATCCCCCGCGGCCTCGCCAGGCTGGCCGACCGCCAGCGCGGTGAGCCACAGATAGAGATCACGGTTGAGCGCGGCCTGGGGGAAGCAGTCGATGGCGGCAGGCAGGCGCAACGAGCGCTCATCGCGCCAGGCCAGCTCGGCCTTCTCGCCGGTCCCGGCCAGCCATTGCAGGAAACCGCGCCGGGCCCCGTGGGCGGTTGCATCGGCGCTCTCCACCTGCAGTCCGCCGTCGCCGCCCAGGGCGCGAAAGACAATCCCCAGGGTCGGGGCCAGGTCCTGGAGTCGCACCGCGGCCGCGGGGTAGTGGCTTCCCGCCACATGCAGGGCGAATCGGGTAACGGCCTTGTGCCACAGTGCGCCGACGTGCTCTTCCATGCGCTCAGCCCCGCGATGGGCGCTTGGAGCCCACGTCGAGTGGATTGGCCGGCACGGCCGGGCGACCGGTCACTACCGGCAACGCGGCATCCCCATCCACCCAGCGCAACAGGCTCTGCCGCGGGTCGCCCCCCTGTACCCCGGTGCAGGCCGCGATGCACTCACCACATTCGGTGCAGGTGAACATCTTGCGCTTCTGGGTACGGGGCCTGAGCCGCATGGGACAGGACTGATCGCAGACGTTGTCGCAGTCGGCGCAGGCGCTGGCGCGACGGGTGTCGAAACCCACCACCATGGCCCGATCGTTGGCCATCCAGGCGAGGCTCTGGAACAGACCCACCGCGCAGGCATAGCGGCAGAAGAAGTGCCGGGCAAGCAGAAATTCCACGGACAGGGCCAGGGTTGCCGCGGTGAGAAAGATCCCCTGGTTACGGGTCAGGCTGCCATGCAGCAGGTTGTGGTAGACCTCGAAGGGCGGCAACAGGTAGGTCAGAAAGGCCAGTGCCCAGAGGAACGCGAAACCCGCCACGGCAGCAAGGGTCGGCACCCAATACCAGCGATTCGTCCGGGCCGCGGCCCGACCGGGAACCCCTCCATCGGCCACTGATACGCCAGGGACGGCCCCCGTGCGGCCCGGGCGCCGCTCCCACAGACTCGGGCTGCCCCAGGCCCGGCGCATCAGCCCGTTGATGAATTCCACCACCGAGAAGTGGGGGCAGAGCCAGCCGCAGTAGAGCCGCCCGTAGCGCCAGGCGACCCAGATGAACAAGGCCGCCCCGCCGAACAACGGCAGGAAGCCGCGCAGGAACAGGTTCAGGGTCGCATCGCCAATGCCGCTGCGGCCGGCCAGGAAGTCGTCGATGCCCAGGGTCCAGGACTGGCCGAGCAGGATGGCGTGCCCCTGGGTCAGGTCGATGCGCAGGATGTCCAGCGGCGGCGCCAGCAGAAAGAGGCTGAAGAAGCCGATCTGGGTCCAGGCGCGGGCGCGTTGCAGTCCAGTCCTCATGCCGACCCCCCGGGGCAGCCGGGCGGGAGGGGCCGGCCGATCAGCGGATAGCGCCAGCACTGCCCGGCCATGGCCTTGGCCAGCCCGACGACGCCGAGCAGGACCAGGGTGGAATGGCAGACGGTGAAGTACAGGATCAGGAGCACCCAGGTGTGCGTGCTGTGGTAGCCGCCCAGCAGCACGATCAGCAGGTTGACCAGCACCAGCAGACCACCGCCCCAGAGGCTCGCGACGAAGGCCTGAGCCAGGTGGGCCGCGGCCAGGGGCCGCCCATCCACCGGGGAACGAAATCGCAGGTAGGCAAGGATCAGGAAGCCGATGCCGGGCACAACCAGGAGGTTGGCCAGATACAGGGCCTCGGCGCTGACCGCCAGCCCCATCCCCGGGACCTCTTCCGGGGCATCGCCGGCGTTAACCAAGCGTGGCATCGATGACCTCCGTGAGCGCCGCGATGGTCTCGGCGTCGTCGGTCAGCGGTTCCACCAGGGCCGCCCGGCAGGCATCGGGCTCGGGCATGCCGCTGCGGATCAGGGTCGCGGCGTAGACCAGCAAGCGGGTGGACGCCCCCTCCTCCAGATCGTGATCCTTCAGTGCCCGCAGCGCCCCCGCCAGGCGCACCAGGCGCGTCGCCTGGCCTGCATCGATGCCGGTCTCACCCACCAGGATCTCCGACTCCAGCTCGGGGTTCGGGAATCCCAGACCCAGGGCCACGAAGCGTTGCCGGGTGCTCGGCTTCATACCCTTGAGCAGGTTCTGGTAGCCCGGGTTGTACGAGACCACCAACATAAAGCCCTCCGGGGCATGGAGGGTCTCGCCGGTGCGCTCGAGGGGCAGGATGCGGCGGTCGTCGGTCAGCGGGTGCAGGACCACGGTGGTGTCCTTGCGCGCCTCGACCACCTCGTCCAGATAACAGATCGCCCCCTCCCGGACCGCCCTGGTCAGGGGGCCGTCACTCCAAAAGGTCCCGCCGTCACCGATCAGGTGACGGCCCACCAGGTCGGCGGCGGTCAGGTCGTCGTGGCAGGCGACGGTGTACAGCCGCCTGCCCAACCGCTCGGCCATGTAGCGCACGAAGCGTGTCTTGCCGCACCCCGTGGGACCCTTGATCATCACCGGCAGGCGATTGTTGAACGCGTGCTCGAACAGCGTCACCTCCCGTCCCTGCGGGCGGTAGAAGATGGGCGGCGGGGCGATCTTTGGCATTGTCGCGTGCATAGGAGCTCCGGGGTCAGCCAGCGGCCAGGGTGAAGGCGAGGCCGATCAGGGCCCCGGGAAGCAGCAGCCAGAGGGCGATCACCCAGCGCCAGGGGCCCTGGACGAACTTGAGGCCCATGAAATAGTCGCCCACCATCTGGCCCTTGATCAGCGCCAGGCCCAGAACCGACAGGGACACGGTCAGACCGCCAATCCCCGCCGCGCCGATGGCGAACGTGACCAGGGTGAGGCCCAGCAGCGCCAGATAGACCCAGGTGCAGGGCCGCAGCCAGCGACGTTGCGCCGCCGCCGTGCCTAGCGCATCACGTAGATCAGAGGAAAGATGATCAGCCATACCAGATCGACCATGTGCCAATAGGACGCCCCCGTCTCCACCCCGTCATGCCGCGCGGCCGAGTAGCCCCCGGCGCGCGCCTTCAGCGCCACCGCCGCGAGGATGACCATGCCGAGGATGACGTGCATGAAGTGAAAGAAGGTGAGCGAGAGATAGAACATATAGAAAGTATTGGTGCTCAGCGTGATGCCTTCGGCGAAGTGGTGGGCGTACTCCGAGACCTTGACCACGAGAAACACCAGCCCCATGCCGATGGCCGCGACCAACCAGCGCACGCAGCCGCCCTGGTTGCCCAGGCGGATCGCGGCCACGGCTCGCACCACGAAGTAACTCCCCGTGATCAGGGCCAGGGTGTTGATCAGGGCCGCGCGTCGGTCCAGGGTCTCCTGGCAGGCGTTGAACAGGGCGACGTCGCCGACGCGGGCGAACGCATAGGCGGCAAAGAAGACCGCGAACACACCAAGCTCCGCCAGGATGAAGATCCAGATGGCCAGGTCCCCGGGCGGGTGACGGACACCGGGCCGGGAAGCGGACAGGGGTGTGGCGATCGCCGCGGGCACAGACATGTCGACTCCAGGCTGAGCGGGGCGCTTGGCCCCCGGGATGCCGTCATGCTAGAGCGCGGGCGTGGAACCAGGCTTTGACTGACATCAAGTCCCCCATCCCAGGCGCCCATCGACGGCGCCCGCGCTCATTCTGGTTTCCGGCCGGGTGTTGTCGGCGACCCGATCCAGCACCGGGGCGAGAGTTCGGCTGCCGCCATGGTGTGGTCCGCCGGCGGGCCGGTCCTGGCTCAGCGATGACTCACTTCTTGCCGGCCGCCTCGAGCATCGTGGCCAGGTGCGCGGGGATGTTCAGCGCCCCGGAGAAGTCCGCGCCCGTCACAACGGCATTCGGAAAACGCGCGCCCTCGAGCTGCGCACCACGAAAGACCGCCCCGTCCAGGGCGGCGCCATTGAGCAGCGAGCCGTTGAGGTCGGCCCCGCTGAGGTCCGCGCCCTCCAGGGCCGCGCCGGTCAGGACCACCTGACGCAAGCTCGCGTTGGTCAGGCGCGCGCCGATCAGCACACCGCGAAACATGAATGCCCGATCGAGGTGGCCGTGGCTCAGGTCGGCGCCCTCGGCAAGCATGTCCTTCATGTAGGCGGAGGAGAAGTCCGTGTTGGCGGCGCGGGCCTCGTTCAGGTTGATGCCAAAGAGGTTCGCGCCGGAGAGATTCGCCCCCTCGAGCACGCAGCGGTCCAGTACCGCGTGGAACAGGTTCGCATCGTGGAGATCGGCGCCCCGGAGGTCCGCGTCGTCCAGCTTGGCCCATTGGAGATTGGCGCCAACGGCACTGGCCCGAGCCAGGACGGCCCCGGAGAGGTTGGCATTCTCCAGGCGCACCTTGTCCAATCGCACACCGCTGAGGTCCAGCCCCGCCAGATCGGCGCCGGCAAGGTCGCAGTGGCGTAGGTCGGTGGCCGCCCGCGGGGCCGAACAGTCACCCCTTGGCTGGCGATCCGCGGCCCCCTGGGCGCTCGCCACCCCCGCGAGGAACAGGGCGAGGCAGGGTGCAGTCATCGCGCTCGGTCGAATGGTCATGGGCATGTCCAGAATGCAGGAAGACGGTCAATACGGGCGCGCCAGGGTCATCGGAGGCCCCCGCTCACCCCGAGGGGACCCTGAAAAATCCCATCACTGAGACTTTCAGGACGGCGATCCACAGGCGCGGGCTCCAAGCGCCGGCATTTTCACGCGCTTCGGTGCACCAAAATGCCGGTGCTGCCCTCCGCTCCGCGGGCGCCCTGGATTTTGAAAGATGCCCCGAAACGGTCAGTTTGACATGGGTCAAGGCCCGCTGAACCCCGCGCGTCTGTAATGCCGCCGCGCAATCTCCTATCCGCGAGGACGCCACACCATGTCGCAAGTCTTTACCAAATCCATGGCACGGAACATCTTTTACGGTGGCTCCGTGTTTTTCTTTCTACTCTTTCTCGCCCTGACCTTCGATACGACGCGAGCCCTGCCCAGCCGGGACCAAAGTCACCAACTCGATCCGACCACCGAGGTTGGACAGCGCATCGCCCGCGGCAAGGAGCTGTGGGAGACCAACAACTGCATCGGCTGCCATACCCTGCTGGGTGAAGGCGCCTATTTCGCCCCGGAGCTGGGCAACGTCTATGTGCGTTTCGGCAAGAACAAGGAGGCGATCAAGGCGTTCATCCAGAGCCGCCCGGCCGATGGCATCGCCGGACGGCGCAGCATGCCACAGTTCAACTTCAGCGACGCGGACCTCGACGCGATCGCGGAGTTCCTGAAATACAGCTCCGAGATCAACACCGCGGGCTGGCCACCGAACAAGCAAGGCTGAGCCATCCACCCCAGGAGAAGCATCGATGAAATATCAGTCTCAATCCGTCGCCAGGCTCTACTTTATTGCGGCCATTGCGCTGTTTGCCGCCCAGATCC
>JAXGTD010000139.1:0-10374 GCA_040775095.1 Chromatiaceae bacterium
GAAGCGGCGCACGTGCTCGGCGCCGGGGCCAAGGGCGTACATCACCATGCCGCCAAGGACCAGAGCCATAGCGCAGAGGAAGACGACGGCGATAACGCCGATCAAGGCCGAGTGCATCGCGGCGCCAAACCAGGTGCCGAGCAGGATGCTCAGCGCCAGCGCGACGGCGGTGAATGTGTCGATGGTGCGCTTGGGCATACCTGGAGTCTAGCAGATGGCCGGCGGTAAAAATCTGAACGTCAGCGTGATTGTCGGGCTGGTGGACCGATTGCCAAAGCCATTGGCTGGGCTGCAACGCAACCTCAAGGGCACGTTCAACGCCACCGCCAACATGACCTTCGTCGGCGACGCCCTCGGGCGCACCGGCCAGGCCATGACGCGCCCGCTGATCGGCGCCGCGCAGGCCGCCATGACGTTCGAGTCGGCGATGGCCGAGGTGCGCAAGGTGGTGGACTTTCCGACGCCGGATGGCGCCGGGCAGCTCGCCGACACGCTCGAGCGCATGACGCGCACGCTCCCGCTCACGGCCGAGCAGCTCGCCGAGATCGCCGCCGCCGGTGGCCAATTGGGGCTGGACGCGGGGGCGCTGCCGGCCTACGTGGAGACGGTGGCGAAGGCCGCCACTGCCTTCGATATGCTGCCGGGGGCGGCCGGCGAGGCGTTCGCCAAACTGGCCAATGTCTACGCGATCCCGATCGGGCAGATCGGCGGCCTCGGGGATGCCATCAATCAACTCAGCAACAACACCGCGGCCAAGGCCAGCGAGATCGTGCAGGCGACGATGCGCGTCGGCGGGCAAGGGCGGCAGTTCGGCCTGAGCGCTGAGCAGGTGGCGGCGTTGTCGGCCACGCTCATCGGGCTCGGCAAGGCGCCCGAGGTGGCCGGTACCGGCATCAACGCGTTGCTGACCAAGCTGCAGACGGCCACGTGTTCCCCGCGCCCGCGGGGATGAACCGTCACAGGATCTCGTCAGCACGGTACCGGGGCGGTGTTCCCCGCGCCCGCGGGGATGAACCGACCCAGCCTCTGCGCTACGCCTCGACGCCGCCGTGTTCCCCGCGCCCGCGGGGATGAACCGGCAGGGTCGGTGACGGTTCACCGCGCTCAGTCGTGTTCCCCGTGCCCGCGGGCCATGCGTTGGCGCTCTCGCGGGGCTCTGAGCAGTCACGATCAGGCGGCACGGCGGGCTAGGCTGAAGGCTCCGCGCCAGCGGGGTTGAGCCGGTCTCGCAGGGCCTTTCCCGGTCTGAAACGCGGCACGTGTCGCCCACCCAGTGCAACGGGTTCACCGGTTCGGGGGTTACGCCCGATCCGCGGTGAGAGGAAGTGGACAGAAAAGCTGCCAAACCCCCGGATCTCGATGCGCTCGCCACGGCCTAGCGACTCACTCATCTGTTCGAGTATCACCCGCACGGCCGCGTCGACATCCTCCGCGCTGAAATCCGCCTGTTTATGCTCGAGACGTTCGATCAGTTCCGACTTGGTCATCTACGACACCTTGGCTCTTGGCCGAGTTGGGGAATCAGAGAGGACAGACGTGGTCGACATGCGCCCCCTGGCGGTTGCGATCGCCACCAACGGGACACCCTTGGTGCAGGCGGGCCCGGCGCATGCCCGGTCGAGCAGGGCTGGGCCCCGGGGCGTCGCGCATGGGCACCACTCTGCAGGCGCTTCTTAAAGCAGGCTCTGTCAATCAAACGACAACTATCAATGGATATTAAGAAATTTTGACCTATCCACTGTAACTGTGGATAAAGCTGTGCAAAACGCCCCAAATCCTCCTCTCAGACCACGGGATTCGTGGCGTGCTGTTGCATTGGACAAGAATTGACCAGCACACTGAATCCAATACAATCATAAGCATACAGTATATTACTGATAAATGAAGTAGCATTGTCGCGCGGCGCGGGCAGCCGCGGCGGCGCGCCCTCGGCGAGTGCGTTGCGTCGGCGCGCGGGCGCGCGATCATGCGCCCCGACGACCCACCCCCGTTGGGCCGGTAGGTGGTTCGATGCACCCGTGCAAGCCGCCGGTCATGGCCCGACCGGGTCCTGCCTGGACATCGGTGGGGGTTTGCGACAGCCTGCTACAGCGCTCACGCCGCTTCACTGAGCTCGCGCCTATCCTATGCCTCTGCTGACCGACATCCCCTATCCGGCCGACAGCGCCGCGCTGTTCGCGCACCTGGCACCCCAGCCTTGGGCCGTCTTCCTCGACAGCGGTTGGCCACTTAGCGATGCAGGCCGTTACGATATCCTGACGGCCGATCCGTACCTAACGCTGAGCACGCGCGGTGCGCTGACCGAGATCCGCACCCGCGAGGGCATGTCCCTGTCACCGGACGACCCTTTCGATCTGGTGCGCCGGATGCTCGGGCAACCGATGGACCCCATCGCCGGGCTGCCGTTCCGCGGCGGCGCCGCGGGCTGGTTTGGCTACGATCTGGGCCGGCGTATCGAGCGCCTTCCGGTATTGGCGCGCGACGCCGAGCGACTCCCGGACCTGGCCGTTGGCCTCTATGACTGGGCGGTGGTGGTCGACCACGCCGAGAGGCTCGCGTGGCTGGTGGGCGCCGGTCGCGACCCGCGCACCCGTCCGCGCTGGCGCGAGCTCGTGGCGGCATTCAAGAGACCGGCCCCGACCAGGTCGCCCGGCGGTTTCGAGGTGGCCGGCGCGGTGCACGGCAATCTGAGTCGGGCGCAGTACCGGCGCGCGTTCGCGCGCGTCCAGGCCTACATCCGCGCGGGCGACTGTTACCAGGTCAATCTGGCCCAGCGTTTTGCAACCAGGGCCACCGGCGATCCCTGGTCCGCCTATCGGCAGCTGCGCGCGACCAACCCCGCGCCCTTCTCCGCCTATCTGTCGACGCCCTTCGCGAAGATCCTCAGCTCATCGCCCGAACGCTTCCTGAAGCTGCGCGACGGACAGGTCGAGACCAGGCCCATCAAGGGGACCCGCCCGCGCGGGACCAACCCCGGGATGGACGCCGAGCTGGCCCGGGCGCTGTTACAGAGCGCCAAGGACCGGGCGGAGAACCTGATGATCGTGGACCTGCTGCGCAACGACCTCGGCCGTGTCTGTCGGCCGGGCAGTATCCGCGTGCCCGAGCTGTTCCAACTCGAGAGCTACGCGAGCGTACACCATCTCGTCAGCACGGTCGTCGGCGAGCTGGCAGCGGGCGAAGACGCCCTGTCGCTACTGCGGGCCTGTTTCCCGGGCGGCTCGATCACCGGCGCCCCGAAGATTCGGGCGATGCAGATCATCGAGGAGCTGGAACCCCATCGCCGGGGCGTGTATTGTGGCGCGATCGGCTACCTGGGCTTTGATGGCGCCATGGACACCAACATTGCGATCCGCACCCTGGTGCAAGGCGCGGGCAGCTTGCGATGCTGGGCCGGAAGCGGGATCGTATCTGATTCGGATGCCGACCAGGAATACCAGGAGATCTTCGACAAGGCGGCCAGCCTGCTGCGCCTGCTGGAAGGCAATCGGCTCGCGGACGCGGGCATCTGAACCCGGTGGCCCTCGCGGGGCATGGCACACGAAACCGGTCGTCGGCAATTCACCCGACGTATCTGGGCTGGAAGATGGCGGCAGGCGACGATATCTTATGGGTCACGGGGCGTCGCCGCGAGCCCCATGGCAGGCGCTGGCATCCCATCGCCATCCTCGGAGTATCGCCGCATGACATCCCCGCCCAATGCCAATGCCGATCCGCCGCGGCACTCGGCCCCGGATTGCCCGCCGTCTCCAGCACAGCGCCCGGCGCATGGCGCGCAGGAGCCTGGCAACGCCTTGGTTGACCGATTCGGACGGCGCATCACCTATCTGCGCCTCTCGCTGACCGACCGCTGCAATTTCCGCTGTGTCTATTGCATGGAGTCCGACGAGCGCTTTGCGGCGGCCGATCAGCTGCTGACGCTCGACGAGCTGGCCCAGGTGGCCGCGGCCTTCGTCGACCTCGGGGTCGGCAAGATCCGCCTGACCGGGGGCGAGCCGCTGGTGCGCCGGGGCGCGCTGGATCTGATTCGCCGTATCACCGTGCTCCCAGGTCTCGCGGAGTTGGTCATTACCACCAACGGTACGCGCCTGGAACGGCTCGCCGGCGACCTCCGGGCGGCGGGCGTGAGCCGCATCAACATCAGCCTCGATAGTCTGCGGCCCGAGCGGTTTCGCGCCATGACGCGTAATGGAGAGCTCTCGCCGGTGCTACGCGGTATCGACGCGGCAATCGCGGCCGGATTCGATCGAATCAAGCTCAATGTCGTGATCCTCCGAAACCGCAATCATGACGAGGTCATCGATCTCGTTCGATTCGCGATGGACAAGGGCCTCAACATCAGCTTCATCGAGGAGATGCCGCTGGGTGCCGTTGGCGACCACGATCGTGCGCAAGCCTACTACTCGAGTGACCGAATCCGCGCGGACCTGGAGGGCGCGCTGACACTGATCCCAACCACCGAGAGCACGGGCGGACCGGCGCGCTATTTCCGTATACGCGGCTCCGACACCCGCGTTGGCTTCATCTCACCGCATAGCCACAACTTCTGCGGCGACTGCAATCGCGTACGCGTGACGGCCGAGGGGTTGCTGCTGCTCTGCCTCGGGCAGGAGCATTCCCTCGACCTGCGTGCCATCGTGCGGGCCTATCCCGCGGACCCGGTGCGCTTGAGAGCGGCCATCGTCGACGCGATGAGGATAAAGCCCGAAGGCCACGATTTCGACTTGAAGGCCAGACCGGTCATCTTTCGGCACATGAACAAGACTGGTGGCTGATTGCCGTCGCTGAACACCCACCCTGAGCGGATCTCTTCGGGGATCGATGCGCCGGGAGGCGGGAAACGCTGCCCGCGCCGGCGCCCCCGCCAGAGGGTATGATGAGAAAGGGTAGCGGACAGCTTACGCATGCCCTGTGCCGTCGGACGGGTCATGCCCGCCCCGGCTGCCGGCGTCGGGGTTGTGACCCGGCGGCCGGGCGCTGCCGACACGAACCGCATCCTGCACGAGTAAGGTGCGGGGTTGGTCCGATGGTGCGCTACGATCCCTCAACGGAGACTGGCGAACGTGGCGGGAATCCTCCGCCCGTCGCCCCATGAAGGTGATGGATATGACGCCTAAACGGGGTCCTAAGCCGACCGCGCAATGGTTTCTGGAAGGATCATTGGGACGTGGGCGCACCTGGCGCGTACCGATCGAGACACTCCCGTTCACGATCGGTCGCCACGAAGACGCGAGTCTGACGATCTCGTCGAAAGAGGTGTCGCGGCATCACGCCCGGATCTACGAGGTGGATGGTGCGCTTCGGATGATCGACCTCGGCAGTACGAATGGCTCGTTCGTGAACCGGCAACCGCTGCGCAATTCCCAGAACGACGTGCAGTTGCATGCCGGTGACATCATCCACTTCGGCATGCTGGAGTTTCGCTTCGTCGTCGCGGGTGAGGATGCCGAGCGGGCACCCGAACCGGACAATGATACGGATCTGACCTGCTTCGTCGACGACCGCGAGCCACCGCCGTTGTTTCTGAGCTGTGCCGGCGACTTTCGCTCGATGCTCAGGCTTGGCGCGGTTTCCGCGCGCTTCCAGCCCATCGTGCGACTGAGCGACGGCGCACTGTTCGGTCACGAGCTCCTCGGCCGCGGCGCCTTCGAGGGACTCCCCGAGAGCCCACTCGAGTTGTTCAACATCGCCGAGCACCTCGGTCTGGAGGTGGCGCTGAGCCAACTGTTCCGACGCGTCGGTGTCGCGGAGAGCAGGCGCCTGAAGAATCGCGGCATGTTGTTCATCAATATGCACCCCTCGGAGATCGAGCTCAGCGGACTCCTGGCCGCGTTGCAGGAGCTTCGGGATCAGGAACCGTCGGCACCCTTTACGTTAGAGGTCCACGAAAAGACCGTCACCGACACCGCGCTGATGAAACGGCTGCAGGCGGCCCTGAAGGATATGCAGATCAAGCTTGCCTACGACGACTTTGGCGCGGGCCAGGCGCGCATGGTCGAGCTGGTCCAGACCCCACCTGACTTCCTGAAATTCGATATCGGCCTGATCCGCGATATCCACGTTCAACCGCCGCGCGGTCGCCAGTTCGTCAAGACACTGGTGGATATCGCCAAGGAGCTTGGCATCGTGACGCTCGCAGAGGGCGTCTCGGTCGCGGAGGAGGCGCAGGTCTGCGCCGAGCTTGGGTTCGAATTCGCGCAGGGCTATCACTACGCGCACCCGTTCAAGCTCTCGGAGCCCTGAGACGACGCCGCCGCCGTGCCTGCCCGGACGAGCGCGGCGCGCAATCCGCCGGCTGCAACGCGGGGAGGTGCCGATCAAATGCATTCCGGTCGGGGGATCGGCTCGCGAAGCAAGGACGCGGTTTCCGGTTCGCTCTATTTTCAGTCATCAGGGTGACTGAAAATGCCGCCCCCGTGGCCCAGACGAGGATTCCCCCGTTCTCAAGCACTTGCGGCTGGCAAATTGCGCGGCCCATCAGTACACGGCGCGGGAACGGGCTGCGATGAAGGCCGCCTTGACACGGCAATGACCGGCCGCACCCGGGCATTCCAGCGGATTCGCTGACGGGTTCGGGGTTCCTTCAGCCGCGCCAAGACCACGCGGGTGCGCGCGATGGGATCGACGAGCGCGTCCTTGCGACGCGCCCGATCCCGTCACTGCCTGCTTTCCGCGCCGGCCCCCGTGGCCGATGCGGTATTCGCGTCCTCGGTATCGCGCATTTCAGCAGGGGGCTGTGCCGCGGCGGATCCGACCGGGGCGGGGGCCGCCTCCGCCGTCGGTGCCGGAGCTGTCCCCGCCGCTGGGGCCGCCGGTACCGTCTCCGCCGCCGGCGCCGGTGCCGCCTCTTCTTCTGGGGCCGGTGTTGGCTCTGCTGTCGGTGCCGGTGCCACCTCTTCTACTGGGGCCGGTGCCGTCTCTGCTGTCGGGACCGGTGTCGGCTCCGCCGTCGGTGCCGGCGCTGCCTCTGCCGTGGGTGCCGGCGCCGACTCGTTCGCCGTGTCGTCCCCCGGGCCCGCCGGAACAGTCCCCAAGAGTCTCGCGGCGGTCAGGTCCAACAGATCGCCCAGATCGAACGCGCTGAGTCGGTAATAATAGGGGTCCCCAGCCTCTTTGAGCACAAAGTCGTCGCTCTGCGCCATCCGACCGATGCGATAGTCGCGTGTAGCACCACCGGCGAGCCCGATCTCAAGGGTCAGCGCGGGTGCCTCCAGCCCAAAACGCGGCGCCGCCTCGGTACCAAGCACGCTGTGATAGCCGAGGGAAGCGATCTGGTCGAGCAGACCATTGAGCGCCTTGGTGTCCGGCGCTGCGTCACTGCCATCCAGGCGCCAACCTTCATCGCCCTTGACCAGGGTCCAGCCAGGGCCCGCGATGCGCTGGATATCGGCCCGGTCGAGCCGCAGCCGGCCGCGGTCGATCCAGTCGTCGACACCGGCGGAGAGGTCGGATTGGGCCAGGCGCAGATCGTAGACCGCGGGCTCGTCGTCCACACGGGCGAACAGGCGGCGGAAGCCGGGCGAGTCGCCGAGGGTCAGCGTGCCGAGGTCACCGTCGCGGCCGCGCAGGAAGAGCCGACGTTCGAACCGATCGTCGGACACCTTGAAACGGCCCTGCGCCGCGACGGTGGTGGCCACCGGCAGGGGTCGGGTCAGGCCGGCAAGCGTGTCGAGGAGCTGCGCCACGCGGCTGTCACTGGCCGGGAAGTTGTCGAGCCCAGGCAGGGTCCAGCCCTCGCCGGTGCGCGCGAGCCTGAGGGTCTCGCCTCCATCACCAACCTGGATCTCGATGCCGGTGACACTGTCCGGATCGAACGCAAAGAGTGGCGTGTCCGCCGCCATCGGGGCCATGCCCCCTCCCCCTCCGACCAGCAGCGCCATCACGAGCTGCAGGGCCAGCAGCGCGCCCAGGCCAACCACCAGCGGCGTCTTCAATGCCTGCTGCCAGCTTGGATCGAGCCAGCGCATCGGGTTCTTCGTGGTCGATCGGTTCATGGCTTGTTCGCCCCTGCCAGGATCTCGGCGTAGACCCGCTCACGGCGCCGGCGAACCACGCGGTGCAGCCAGTACACCAGCGCCAGCCCGCCCAGCGCGAGCGCATAGTTCAGGTACTCCCAGAGCATCCGGCCCTGACGGCCCACCGGCTCGAGCAGCCGGCTGAACTGACCGCGACCGCGCAACGCCAGCAGGCCTCGGTCCTCGAGGGACCACTCCACCGCGTTCTGCACCAGTTCCAGGGGTTTGAGGTATCGGCTCTGGGTGGCCTCCGTGGCGAGACTGATCGCGGTATCGCTGAGAAATGTCGAGGAACCGATCAGGATCAGCCGCGCGGAGCTCGGGGAATGCTCGACTACCGCGGACACCACGGGGCCAGCCTCTTCGGTCGGGGCATCGGCGTCCTGATCGCCGTCGGGGGCATCCGCATCGACAGCGCCCCGCGCGTCCCCCTCGGCAGACGCGTCTTCGCCCCCTTTCATGTCGGTTGGCACCTGTGTCAGCAAGGGCGAGGGCTTACCCGCAAAAGCGGACTCGAAGCGCCCTTCGACCGCGACCGCCAGCAGCCGTCGGCCAGTGTCGTCACCACGCGCGAACCCCAGCGGTGCGTGCGCATCGAAATCCGGCTGCATGTCCGTCGCCTCGCTGGTCCAGGAACCGGGGGAGCTCTCGATCAGCGGCGTGACGGTGCGCCCGGCGTTGGCTTCGGCATCGACATCGATCGGCGATGACCAGTCCATGGTCACCTGGCCAAGATTCGCGGTGATACCGCTGGCGTCGGAAAGACCATCGGCACGGACGTCGGGGAAATACGGATAATCCAGGGTCTGGATCTCCTCGACCAGGAATCCGCCGATGCTGCGCTGGACCGGAATCGGGAATGGCGTGTTCTGCGGGTCCAATACCAGGCTCGGCGCCAGTGTCAGACCGAGCCCGCCCAGCCAGGTTTCCAGCCCGGTGGCCTGCGGCCGGGCACTGATCGCGCTGCCACCCAGGTCGATGTGAAAGCGGGACGCGGCCACCACCACGGTGCCGCCCTGCATCAGGAACTGATCGATCGCGAAGCGCTGCCGCTCCTCGAGATCTTCCGGCCCCACGACCAGCAGCAGATCGGCGTCCGCGGGTGCCTGTCCCGATGCCAGATCGGTCTCACGCAGCGAGAACCCCTCTCGCAGGCTGTCCTTGAGCAGCGAATAGCCTGGACCAACCGCCGGCGCGCCCATGAACCCCGCCGACGAGGCCGGCGGCGTGTAGAGCGCCACGGTGCGCATGACCCCGGGTGCGAAGCGGCGGATGCCGGCCTCGATCGCGCGCTCCAGACCGGCCCGATCGAGGGTCTCCGGCAGCGGGATCGGCACCGCCTGCGCGCCGTGCTCCAGCACCAGATAGAAGTAGAACGGACTCGGATCCAACAGGCCGATGACCAGCGGCTGGAAGCCGAACTGCTCGTCGATCTGCTTGGCCAGCGCGCCATCCTGGCCCGGGTCCTTGATTTCCCAAGAGAAACGCCCGTCTGACTTGGCCTGCAGCTCGCGCAGCACCGCTTCCAGGTCGGCGCGCAACGCGGGCAGCGGCTCCGGGAGCATCTGCGGATCGGAGATAAACCCACGTACCCGCACCGGCTCACCGATGCCGCTGAAGACGTCGCCGCCACCCTGATAGCCGTAGAGGACCTTCTTGATCGTGCGGGTCAGGTCATACTCGGGGCTGCGCAGACGCACGTCGAGGTCGCCCTCACCACGGGCCTTGACCTCGATCAGATCGCGAAAGCCGAGTGTCTCGTACTGGTCCCCGTACTTGACGAGGATGTCGAAATAGGAGTTGACGACCGCCGACTGGTATTTGGTCTCGGTCTGAAATGCGACCGGCCGAATGCCGTATTGCTCACCGGCCTCACGCTCCAACTCCGGCGACTGCTGCGGGTCGACGAGCTCCACCCGGACCTTTCCCCCGCCCGCGACCTGGTACTCGCGCAGCAGATCCCGTAGCTGGGGGACCAATGGGGCCAACAGCGGATGGGTGTCGGCGCTGAAATATCCGCGGATCAGCAGCGGTTCCTGGAGCTGGCTCAGATAGGTGCGTGTCGCATCCGAGATCGTATAGAGCGAACCCTCGGTCAGATCCGCCCGTGCCCCGCCCATTGGCTGAAGCCACAGGTTTCCGGCCAGCAGATTGGCCGCGGCCAGGGCCGTGACCAGGGTCCAGCGATGGTGGCTCGCCCTGGCCGTGCTGTTCGCCGCCCAGCGCAGGCGTTCCAGGCTGTAGATGGTCAGCGCCAGGAACACGCCAACCAGGCTCAGATAGTAGTAGAGGTCGCGAATATCGACGACCCCGCGGGTGATGGATTCAAAGCGCGCGCCACTGCCGAGCAGTCGCAGCA
>JAXGTD010000140.1:0-10060 GCA_040775095.1 Chromatiaceae bacterium
GAACGGGGAGGACACGAACATGGGCGATGAGTACGATCTGGAGCGTTTCGTGCAGGCGCAGACCAACAGCTACCCGGCGGCCCTCGCCGAGATCAAGGCCGGTCGCAAGCGCTCCCACTGGATGTGGTACATCTTCCCGCAGATCGCCGGGCTTGGCTTCAGCCCGATGTCGCAACGCTACGCGATCGGCAGCATCGCGGAGGCGCGGGCCTATCTTGCCCATCCTCTTCTCGGTGCGCGCCTGATCGGCTGTGTCGAGGCCCTGCTCGCGCTCGAGGGGCCATCGGCGCACGAGGTCTTCGGCACGCCCGATGACTGGAAGCTGCGTTCCTGCGCCACGCTCTTCGCCCACGTCTCGCCGGCCGATTCGGTGTTTCACCGGCTGATCGACGTCTATTTCGCGGGGCAGCCGGATGCGAAGACCCTGCGTCTGCTCGGACTCACGCCGGGACAGACCTGAGGGGTCCGGCCCGGAGCGATTCGTGCGCGCCGATCCGGTCCCGCGTGGCGCTGGGACGCCCGATTCGCTAGCGCGCCTGGAACCTCCCGCGGCGGCGTGATCCAATTGCTTGTGGCGCTCGCGGCCCCGTTGGTCGCCTCGCCGATCGCCCGGAAGGAGGCGCCGTGTCTGAGCTCGAGCCCCAACTGTCATCCGCACTGTCCCGGCTCGCCGAGCTGCTCGCGCGCATCGGGCATCCGCGTGCCGCGGAGGTCGGCGCGCTCCCTGCCCTGCTGCGGACCTCTCCGCTCGAGGCCCTGCACCGACTCGACGCCAACGACTGGTGGGCCGGTGCCGGCTCCCTGGCCGCCGGGACCATGGGCGACAACCCGGGGTTGCCCGATGCGATCTGGCAGAGCGAGGTGCGCGAGTTTCGCGCGTTGATGATCGAGATCGGGGAGCTGCTTCGCGCGCGCGGCGCGGCCAACCCTGGCATCTCCTCCTGGCTACTGGCGTTCAACAACTGGAACGCCGCCGGGGTCTGAACCTAGAAAGAGTCGTTGGACGGTCGTCAGCGTGCGTTCGGCGTGGTGTCAAGCAAACGGCACACGAAGCGAATGAAACGGGCAGCCGCCCAGAGCCGATGGCGCAGCGGCACGCGGATCAGGGCCGGCGCACATTCGCCCCCCACGACCCGACCAACAATCTGCTCGGCGCGCACGGCCCGATCTGGACGCGCCGCGGCGTCCGCCTGGGTGAGCCATTTCCAGACCCCACGTCGGCGATAACCACCGATGACCCGGTGCAGCAGAAAACCGTCCTCCCCCTGGAGCACGACAACGTCGCCCGGCCAGTAGATGCGGCGCGGACGGCCCGCCCTCACCTCGGCGCCAGCTCGCACCCACGGGGCCATACACTCGCCGCTCACCCGCAGCCGAACGGAGCCGCCGGCGGCGATCTCACGCAGGATCTGGAGCACGACGAGGTGCTTGTCCGACGCCTCAATCATTCTCGAGCGGGTCCCCGGCTGCTGCGGCGCCACCGCGGCGCGGCTGTCCGGCGGCCAGTGCCGTTCCTCCGGCGGCGGCCGCGGGCGGGCGGTGTGGCCATCGCCAAGGCGCGACCCATCAAGGGGAGGACACCGATGGGGCGCCCGGCGCGACCTCCCCCACGGGCCGGGCCGGCTGCGCGACCCCCGGGGCCAGGGGGATGGGTGGGGCAAAGGGCCCCTTGCCCCGCACCGGCGCGGGGGCGACCTTGGCCGCCTCATCCACCCAGCCGCCCCCCATGGCCTTGTAGATGCTGACCAGCGCGGAGAGACTGCCGGCACGGGTCGCGGCCAGGTTCAGCTCCGCCGGGAATAGCTGCTGCTCGGCCTGCAGGACGGTCGAGTACGGGACATAGCCCCCGTCGTACTGGAGCTTGGCCAGGCGGGCGTAGTTGCGCAGGGCCTTCACCAGACGCTCCTGGGCGAGGTTTTGCTGGACCAGCTTCTGCCGGTCGATCAGGGCGTTGGATACATCGCCGAAGGCCGTTTGGATGACCTGCTGATAGTTGCCCAGGGCCGCCTTGTGCAGCGCCTCCGCCTGGGCCACCTGCCCTCTGACCGCGCCTGCGGTGAAGATGGGCCCCGCGATGGTACCGGCGTAGCTCCATGTGTTGGCCGGGCCACTGAACAGACCGGAGAGCTGCGAGCTTGCCCCGCCCAGGGCGCCGGTCAGCGAGATGCTCGGGAAGTACAGGGCCTCGGCCGCCCCGATCTGGGCATTGGCGCCGATCAATTGCTGCTCGGCCTGCAGGATGTCCGGGCGGCGTGCCAGCAGGTCGGAGGGTACCCCGGCCGGGACCGGCGGCGGGACCAGGGTCTGGATGCTGCGGCCGCGGGGGATGGGGCCAGGGTTGCGACCGAGCAGAAGCGACAGGGCGTTCTCCGTCTGCGCGATCCGGCGCTCCAGGGCGGGAATCTGCGCGCTGGCTGTCTCGTATTGGGACTCGGCCTGGGCGACTGCCATCTCCGAGGCCTGGCCGTACTGGAACTGGAGCTGGAACAGGCGCAGCGACTCCGCATAGGCGGCCTGGGTCTGTTTCGCGACGCGCAGCTGGTCGTCGAGTCCAAGGAGCTCGATGTAGCTACTGGCCACCGACGCCACCAGGGACAGGATGACCCCGCGGCGCGCCTCCCCCGTAGCCAGCAGGTTGGCACGCGCCGCCTCGCTCTGGCGGCGGATACGTCCCCACAGGTCGATCTCCCACGAGGCCCCTGCCAGAAGCTGGAACTGGTTCTGGGGGTTGGCGACCGTGCTCGGGACCGCGGTGGCGGTGTCCTCGGAGACGCGCTCCCGCGCCCCCTCGCCGTTATAGCCCACCTGAGGGAAGAGGGGCGAGCGCGCCTGGGCGAGAACGGCGGCGGCGGCCTCGACGTTGGCCGCGGCGATCTGGGCGCTCCAGTTGTGGCCCAAGGCCTCGATGATCAGGTCGTCGAGCACCGGGTCGTCGAAGAGGCGCCACCACTCGACATTGGCCGTCGCCTTGGTGGTCGCGGGCTCGAAGCGGTACTCCGCCGGGGCATCGACCTTAGGCCGGACATAGTCGGGTCCGACCATGCAGCCGGCCACCAGCAGGGTCGCGGCCATGGATGCAACCAGTGGCAGACGCAGACTGGGGCAGCGCATCTCAGGCGTCTCCAGCCGGATTGGCCGGGGCTGTCCCCTGAGCGGGGGCGGCGGGCGTCACCCCGGCCGGCGGCCCTTCACCTGCCACCGCGTCACGCCCGGACTGCGCATTCTTGCCACCCGCCCCACCGAATAGCCGGGCGCTCAGGGTCCCCAACAGCCAGTAGAACATCGGGATGAAGAAGATGGCGATCACGGTCGCCGCCAGGGTGCCGCCGATGACACCGGTGCCGATGGAGTGGCGGCTGTTGGCCGAGGCCCCGGTTGCGATCGCCAGAGGCAGGGTGCCGAGTATGAAGGCGAACGAGGTCATGACGATTGGCCGCAGGCGTAGATGCGCGGCCTCCGCCGCGGCATCGAAGAACGACTTGCCCTCGTTGCGGTTGAGCTCCACCGCGAACTCGACGATCAGGATGGCGTTCTTGGCAGCGAGGCCAACCAGGGTCAGCAGCCCGATCTGGAAGTAGATGTCGTTATCGAGCCCGCGCAGTGCGATGGCGACCAGCGCCCCCAGGATGGCGAACGGGACCGCCATCATGACGCCAATCGGCAGCGACCAGGACTCGTACTGGGCGGCCAGGATCAGGAACACAAAGATCAGGCCAAAGATGAAGGCGATCGCCGAGGTCGAGCCCGAGCTGACCTCCTCGCGGGCCTCGCCTGCCCACTCGAAGCCGTAGCCCGAGGGCATGACCTCCTCGGCCACGGCCTGGATGGCGGCCAACGCGGCCCCGGAGCTGACCCCCGGGGCCGGGGCCCCATTGATGGCGATGGCCGGGTAGTTGTTGAACCGCGTCACCAGATCCGGGCCAATCACGTACCGGGTCGTGACCAGACCCGAAAGGGGGATCATCTTTCCTTCGTTGTTCTTGACGTAGAACTTACCGATGTCATCCGGGGTCATCCGATAGCTGGGCTCGGCCTGGAGCACGACCTGGTAGAGGCGCGAGTCCTTCGGGAACTGGCTCACGTAGAGTGACCCGAACATGGTCTGCAGCGTGCTGTAGACGTCCTGCACCGGCACGCCGAGGACCTCCGCCTTCTCCCGGTCCACCTCCGCCAACATCTGCTGGCCGTTGGCGCGGATGGTGGTATTGATGCCCGCGAGCTCGGGTCGGGTCTTGGCCTTCTCGATGATCTTCTGGACCACCTCGTAGAGCTGGCCGTAGCTTCCCTCCCCCTTCTGCTCGATCCACATCTGGAACCCGGCGGTGACGCCGAGCCCCGGGATGGCGGGGGGGTTGATCGGCACCACCAGCCCCCCCTGGATGGGAAAGAATTCACGTCGACCGTCGGCGATCACCGCATCCGCGGACAGGGCCGGCGTCTGGCGCTCCTCGTAGTCCTTCAGCGCGACGAACAACACACCGAAATTGGTCTTGAGCTGTGAGTCGATCAGGCTGTATCCGTCTACCTGAGAGACGTTCGCCACCGCCGGATTGGCCTTCATGATGGCCGCCGCCTGGCTCCCGACGTCGCCGGTCCGGCTCAGGCTGGCGGAGTCCGGGAGAAAGTAGGCGACGAAGATATAGCCCTGGTCTTCCTCGGGCACGAAGGCCGTGGGCAGCGAACGGAACAGCCAGACCGTCCCGCCGACGACCAGGGCCAACGCGGTGAGCCCAACAAACCAGTGGCGCATGACCCATTTCACGCCGCTGACATAGCCCGTGGTCAGCCGATCGAAGGTGTCGTCGAACCACTTGAAGAAGCCCTTCTTCTCGCCCTGCTTGGCCTTGATGAGCAGGGCCGCCAGCGCTGGCGACAGGGTGAGCGCGATCAGACCGGAGAACACCACCGAGATGGCGATGGTCACCGCGAACTGCTTGTAGAGCGCGCCGGTGATACCCCCCAGGAAGGCCACCGGCAGAAACACGGCATTGAGCACCAACACCACCGCGATCACCGGCCCACTGACCTCCTCCATGGCCCGCTTGGCCGCCGCGTTCGGCGTCAGTCCGTACTGCACCATGTTGCGCTCGGTGTTCTCCACCACGACGATGGCGTCGTCGACCACGAGCCCGATGGCGAGGATCATCCCGAACAGGGTCAGCATGTTGATCGAAAAACCCACGACCAGCATGCCGATCAGGGCGCCGAGGATCGAGACCGGCACCGCCAGGGTCGGGATGATGGTCAGGCGCAAGCTGTGCAGGAAGACGAAGACGACCAGCACGACGAGCATCACCGCCTCGTAGAAGGTCTTGATCACCTCGTCGATGGACGCCTGCACGAATTTCGTCGTATCCAGCGCGATGGCGTAATCCAGACCGGCGGGAAAGCTCTTGGAGAGCTCCGCCAGGGTCGCGCGCACGTCCTTCGAGACCTGGAGCGCATTGGCGCCGGGTTGCTGATAGACCGCGATCAAGGTCGCCGGTTTGCCCTCATAGTTGGTGTTGAGCGCGTAGCTCTGGGCACCCAGCTCGACGTAGCCGACGTCCTTCACCCGCACCAGCGCGGCGTTCTGGTTGTCGGCCCGCAGGATCATGTTCTCGAACTGGACGGGCTCCGTGATGGTCCCCGTCGTCACCGGGAAGGTCTGCGGGACCGGATAGGGCGTCGGGCTGTCGCCGATCCGGCCCACCGCGAACTGCTGATTCTGCTGCTGAACCACGTTGGCGATGTCGCTCGTGGTGATACCGAGCTGGGCCATGCGGTCCGGCTTGAGCCAGACGCGCATGGCGTAGTCGGGGACGCCGAAGATCGAGGCCTGATTGGCCCCATTGATCCGGTTGATGGTGCTCAGGATCTGGGTGTTGGTGTAATTGGAAATGAAGTCCTTATCGAGGCTTCCGTCGGGGGAGTAGAACCCCAGCACCATCAGGAAGGTGTTGGTCTTCTGGACGACATCCACCCCCTGGGCCTGAACCGACTGGGGCAATTGTGCCATCGCCTGGCTCACCCGATTCTGCACGTCGACCTGGGCCAGCTCGGGGTCGGTATCGATGGTGAAGTAGATCGTCAGCGTATAGTTGCCCGTCGAGGAGCTGGTGGACGACATGTAGAGCATGTTCGTCGCCCCATTCACCTGCTGCTCGATGGGCGCACCTACGTTCTGTGCCACCAGCGTGGCATTCGCCCCCGGGTAGGTCGCGGTCACCTGAATCTGAATCGGGGTGATCTGGGGATACTGGGCGATGGGCAACTGCGTCATCGCCACCAGCCCGGCGATGGTGATGATCAGCGCGATGACGGCCGAGAAGATCGGCCGGTCGATAAAGAAATGCGAGAACATGACCTGGGCCCCCGCGGCTACGGCGTGGCGTTGGCGGAGGCGTTTGCCGCGGCTGAGGCAGAAGCCGAGCCGCTCGCGTCGCCATCCAGGGTCTTGGTCACCTTGACCTGGGCCCCGGGGGTGATGTGGACCACACCGTCGACCACGACCCGGTCGCCGGCCTGGAGCCCGCCGGTAATGAACCAGTCATTGCCGTGCCAGGGACCGACCTGGACCGGGCGGATCGCGGCCTTGTCGTCCTTGTCCACCAGGACGACGAAGTGGCCCTTGGCCCCTTGAAGCACCGCCGCCTGGGGAACCACGATGGCGTTGGGGCGCACGGCCCCGGAGATGCGGACCCGCACGAACTGTCCCGGGCGTAACACGCCGTCGGGGTTGGGCAGGGTGGCCCGCAGCAGGAATGTGCCGGTATCCACGTTGTAATCGGCATTGGCAAAGGTGATATGGCCCTGATGGGGAAACACACTGCCGTCGGCCAGCACCACGTCCACCAGGAACTCGTCACGGACCGGTACCCGAAGCTCCCCCGTGTCGCGCTCGGTACGAAAGCGCTGCATGTCGTTCTCCGACACGCTGAAGTCCACCCAGAGGCTGTCGATCTGGGCGACATAGGTCAGCAGGCTGTTGGCGGACGAGACATAGGACCCGTCCTGGACCTGGGCATAACTGGACAGGCCGGTCACGGGGGACGTGATCGTCGTGTAGCCGAGATTCAATTGCGCCTGCAGGACCTGGGCCTTGGCGGTATCCACCGCGGCGGCCGCCGCTTGCTGCTGGCCGATCGCGTCGTCGAGGTCCTTCTGGCTCAGGGCCTTCTGGGCCGTCAGGGGCCGAACCCGGGCGAGGTTGTCATTGGCCGTTTGCAGTCGCGCCTGTTGCTGGCCAAGTGCCCCCTTGGCCGCATCCAACTCGGCCTGAAACGGCCTGGGGTCCTGCTGGAACATCACGTCGCCGGCCTTGACCAGACTGCCCTCGGTGTAGACCCGGCGATCCAGGAAGCCGTCCACCCGGGCGCGGATCTGTACCTGGCGGGTACTCTCCGTTTGGCCGACGTACTCGAAGGTCACCGGAATGTCGCGGGGGACGATCTTGAGGACCGTGACCTCCGCGGGGGGGACGGCCCGGGGCTTGGCCTCCTGCTTCCCGCAACCCGCCAGCAGGGCGGGCACCGTCAGGGCGATCAACAACCAACGCATGTCGGTGATTCTCCAGTCTGGTCAGCGAGGGAACGGATCCGCTCGCATTAGAGCCCATGTGTCGCCATGGGGGAAGCCGCGCGCGCATCGCGTCGCCTTCCCCGTGCGGGAGATCGCCGGGCTGCAGAGGCGGTGCGCATCGGCGCGGAGGAGTGAACCACCCCGAAGGTGCCAACGCCCGCGGCCCGAGCTCGGGCCGCCTCGTTCTGCGTTCTGCCCCCTTGCCTGGCCAAACCAGCGCCGCACCCGGGTGCGCCCGCGTCCCGCGGCCTAACCTTAGCCGGACAGACCGCGACGCCCGGCGCGGAGGTCAAGCCACTGGCGAAGATGCCAAGAGAGCACCAGCCCCACCAGGATCAGACGCGACGGGCCATAGAATACCACTGGCCAGGGTCGGCATGCCCCGGCGGCGACGCCAGGCCAAGTCACATTGGCACGGGCAGCGAGCGTCGGGGCGACGCCGGCCCACGCGTCTCCCATGCGCGTGTTAGAGCGCGGCCCCGGGGCGGATCCGATCGCCGCGGCGCGATGCCGTCAGTCGCGTCCGCTCACAGATCCTGTACCCACGCCTTCTGCAGGATCAGAAAGAGGAAGGCGGTCGAGCAGCCGAACATCAGGGCGCCACTGATGGCCACCAAGGGGCCGAGCATGCGCCACGGCGAGGGCAGCACCACATCACCGTAACCCAGCGCGGTGATCGAGGCGGCGGAGAAGTAGACGCCCTCGGTGAAGCTCGCGACCAGCCCTTTGCGCCAAAGGAACAGACCCCAGGTGGCGGCCTCGACGAGATGGGTGATGAACAAGGCGACAAAACTGGTCAGGACGACGACCCGGGCCGCGTTCGCGGCGCCATACAGACCCGTCAGCCAGTCATCCGCCGCGATCAGGTGGCGGGCCATCTCCAGCAACATGCCCGTGTGGAAGACAAAGACACCGGCGGCCAGCGCCATGGCCATTGCGAAGACATGGCGCAGATGGCGTTTGGAAACGCCCCGATTGGATGCTCCGACCATGGGCCCAGCTACCTCCAACAACGATGCCAGCAACCCGCGAGGGCCCGAAATCAGGGGGTACCCGTCGCCTGGCCTGGCAGACCCGACCTCGCCACCCGCCTTGTCCCCGGGCCATGCCCGAATGTTTACCCGGCCGCGCCGCGAGCAAACGCGGGGTCATCGTGTGCCCCGCGTGAGCCAGGAACGGACCGTCCGATCGATGGCCCGTGCGACTGTTGCCTCGGGGAGGCGGCAAGCCGCCGACCTCGGGTTGCAGAGGCGACAGGGTGGCGGCTTGTGGCGCCACCGTCAAACCCCGCTCGCGGCCGCCTGATCCGGGCCGGACCTGTCCTTGTTCTTGCCCTTTCCCTTGCCCTTTCCCTTGCCCTTTTTTTCGCCGGTCTCCCCTCTCGCCTCCTCCTCGGCCGCATGATACTTGCGGCGGATCTCGGGGATGTCCACCCGCGTTGGCGGCAGCTCGAGCCCCATCTCCTCCAGGGTGTCCGCGACGATCTGCGAGATCGCGAGGTTGCGGAACCATTTGTGGTTCGACGGGATGATGAACCAGGGCGCGTGGGGGGTGCTCGTCTTCTCCAGGGCATCCTCGAAGGCCCGGATGTACTCGGACCAGAGCCCCCGCTCCGAGTAGTCGGTCTCGCTGATCTTCCAGTGCCGCGCGGGGTCGTCGAGGCGCTCCTTGAAGCGGGCGAGCTGTTCCTCGGGGCTGATGTGCAGATAGAACTTGAGGATCCGGGTCCCGTTCGCGCTCAAGGTCTTCTCGAAGTCGTTGATGAGCGCGTAGCGCTTCGACCAGACGGACTTCGGCGCAAGCTTGTGCACGCGCACGACCAGGACGTCCTCGTAGTGGGAACGGTTGAAGATGACGACCTCGCCCTTGCCGGGGGCCCGCATGTGGGCCCGCCACAGGAAGTCGTGGGCGGCCTCGACCGCGCTTGGCTGCTTGAACCCGACCGCGGTGGTTCCCTGTGGGTTCATGCCGCTGAAGAGGTGTCGCACGACGCCGTCCTTGCCGCCCGCGTCGAGCGCCTGCAATACGACGAGCAGCGACTGCCCGCCGTTGGCGTAGAGCAGATACTGCAACTGATTCATCCGGGCGACATGCCTGTCGATCTCGGGCGCGGCCCGCGCGTGCGACGGGTGTGCTCCCTTGAAAGCCGGATCGATCTCACTCAGACGAACCTTTCCGCGAGGCTCGACGCGGAGCTTTTTGCGATAGTCCATGTGCTGTCTCCGAGTATGCCGCCAATGGCGGCCTGGTGGCGTGGCGCACTTATGGGTGCAGCGATCTGTTCATGATAACCAGCCTCTTGCGCTGGCGCGCGGTGCGGCAGTTGGCGAACCGATCGGTGATCGGGGGCCCAGACCTGGCTTGCTTTCGGCGCTTGGGCAGAGACTGGGCCAACGCGTCCCCGAACCAGGCCGCTGCGGGCTCGGCATTTCCGGTCACCCGAATGGCCGATAATGAAACGAAACAGTGGACCCTGCTCTCGGTTCGCGAGCTGATCCGA
>JAXGTD010000141.1:0-10051 GCA_040775095.1 Chromatiaceae bacterium
ACCTGGCCGATGCCATCCTCACCGCCGACCAGACGGACGAGGCCGGCATCTTCGAGCAGCGCCGACGCGTGCTCGCGTTGAAGGACAAGCTGGCCGCCATGGACACGCTCGAGTCCAAGGCCCTGGGGGGCGTTTGCGAGCAGCTGGTCAAACGCAGCGTCTGGATCATCGGCGGTGACGGCTGGGCCTATGACATCGGCTACGGCGGCGTCGACCATGTGCTCGCGACCGGCCGCAACGTCAATCTCCTGGTGCTCGACACCGAGGTCTATTCCAACACTGGCGGTCAGACCTCGAAGGCGACTCCGATGGGCGCGGTCGCGAAATTCTCCGCCGGCGGCAAGGCGACGTTCAAAAAGGACCTGGCCATGATGGCCATGGCCTACGAGAACGTCTATGTTGCCCAGATCGCGTTCGGCGCCAAGGACGTGCAGACTGTGCGCGCATTTCTCGAGGCGGAATCCTACGACGGACCCTCCCTGCTGATCTGCTATTCACCCTGCATCGCCCACGGTGTGGATCTGTCCAACAATCTGCGCCAGCAGGACATGGCCGTGAACTCCGGCCACTGGCCCCTGTTCCGCTATGATCCGCGCCGGGTCGCCGCCGGCGAAAACCCGCTGCACATCGACAGCAAGCCGCCAAGCATCCCCTACCGCGACTACATCAACAGCGAGCAGCGCTTCAGCATGCTCACGCGTACGCGTCCGGCCGCGGCGGAGCGTTTCCTGCAACTGGCCCAGAAGCATGTCGACACGAAGTTCATGCTCTACGAGCAACTGGCCCATCTGGCGGTGCAGAAATCGGTGAACACCGAGCCATCGTCAGAGGCAGGCAAGCCGAAGCCGTGACACGAAAACGGACCGCCGAGATGCCGGTGGCCCATGCCCCGCGTGAACCGGGGCATGGACTGGGACGCGACGCCCGGGGGCCACGGCCGCCGCGCGTTGCATTCCGATCCTCGCGGCGTCCCAATGCCGAGGGTCTGCTGTCTCGGCGGTCGATCCAATTCAACCATCCGGAGTAACCGATATGGATCTGACGACCAACTATCTGGGACTGTCCCTGAAAAATCCCCTGGTGCCGTCCGCCTCTCCCCTGTCAAAGAGCGTCGACATGGCCAAGGAGCTGGAGGATGCAGGCGCCTCGGCGCTGATCATGTACTCGTTGTTCGAGGAGGCGATCACCGCCGAGAACGAGAGCATGGCCCGTTTCGGCCTGCAGCAGCACACCGGCTTCGCCGAGGTGGACGACGGCTTCCTGCCAGACTGGCAGGACTACAGCACCGGCCTGGATCAATACCTGGAGAACCTGCGCCAACTGAAGGAGGCGCTGGATATCCCTGTCATCGCCAGTCTCAATGGCGTCACGCCCGGCGGTTGGATCGAGCAGGGCAAGCTGCTCCAGGAGGCTGGCGCGGACGCCCTGGAGCTCAACGTCTACTACGTCGCCGGCGATCTCACCCAGACCGGCGCCCAGGTCGAGGAACGCTACCTTGATCTGCTGCGGTTGCTCAAGGCGCAGGTCGGCATACCGCTGAACATGAAGCTCTCCCCGGCCTTCAGCTCCGTCAGCAACATGGTGCAACGCCTGGCCGACGCCGGCGCCAACGGCGTTGCCTTGTTCAACCGCTTCTACCAACCGGACATCAACATCGACAGCCTGCGCCTGCAGCGCAGCCTGCATCCGTCCACATCCGCCGAGGCGCTGCTGGCGATGCGCTGGATGGCGATCCTGTTCGGACGCATCGACGGCCTGTCCCTGGGCGCGACCGGCGGCATCCATACGCCCACCGACGCAATCAAGCTGCTGCTCGCCGGTGCCGACGTGGTGCACCTGTGCAGCACCCTGCTCAAGCATGGGGCCGGACAGATCCCCCTCATCCTCAACGGCATCACGGATTGGATGCAGGAGCAGGGCTTCGACTCTGTCGAGGACTTCCGCGGCCGGGTAAGCGCGTTGTCGGTGACTGACCCCGCGGAGTTTGAGCGCGCCAACTACGTCAATATCCTCGACGGCTATAGCTTCTCCCCGGGCGTGATGGTGTAACCCCACCCGCGTCGTCCGTCGCGCGGCAGGTCAAGTGGCCTGCCGCGCCGCCAGGTGGCCACACCGCCGGTCCGCTCAGGATTCCTGACGGTACGGGTCCGGACTGTGCCAGTCGTCATTCGATGACGGGCGCTGAACATGGCGCTCCCGCCTCGAGCCAAAAGGGGAAAGTCTCGGTCCGCGTTTCCCTGGGCCCAACCCGGGCATCCCTTGCTCAACGGACAACGAGGCCCCGCTCGATCGCAAATGCCGTCAGGCCAGCGGCACTCTTGATCTGGAGCTTGCGCATCAGGCTTGCCCGGTGCTTCTCCACTGTCTTCTCGCTGATGAACAGCAACTCGGCAATCTCACGGTTACGGTAGCCCTCGGCGACCAGCTTGAGGACCTCGCGCTCGCGCGGGGACAGGGTGTCCAACGCGGACCGTGGCCGAGGCGCATTGCTGTCTTGCAGGAATGCGGCAAGGGCTGGCGTGGCCACGCTGGAGCAGAAGTACGGCTCGCCCGCGAGGAGGCTTCGTACGGCCAGCAGGAGCTCGTTGGCGGCCGCGTCCTTGAGCAGGTAACCGCGAGCACCCTCCACCACGGCCCTTAGGACATACTCCTCGGCACGATGCGCCGTCATGACCAACACCCGGGCCTCGGGTGCCACGCGCTTGATGCCCGCAAGGGCCGTCAGACCGTCCATCCGCGGCATCGATAGGTCGAGAATCACCACGTCTGGCTTCAGCTGCCTGGCGAACCTGATCGCCTCGCGCCCATCGCCCGCCTCTCCGACGAGTCGCATGTCCGGCTCGCCGGCCAGGATGGCACGCAGTCCTTCCCGCAGGATCCGGTGATCCTCGGCGAGGAGAATGCTCGACATTTCGGTCCGCATCAAGACCCCCCCATGCATAGCGCGTGGTGCCGCGCTTCGCTGTCGGGATGCCGAACCAGAGCACCCGCGCAACCTGCCAGGAAACCGCGGCCGTCCCGGAGGTCCAACCTACCCGCACGCGAAAGGGTTAGACGCCGTATCAGACAAGGCAAGTGCTCCTGAATATGACACACGGTAGTGATTATAACCACCACATTTGGGTGAAAT
The DNA here is from genome assembly GCA_040775095.1 of Chromatiaceae bacterium. GTDB lineage: Bacteria > Pseudomonadota > Gammaproteobacteria > Chromatiales > Chromatiaceae > JAXGTD01. The sequence continues at coordinate 3,131 of JAXGTD010000141.1, forward strand.
CACCCATACCGCGTTTACACCCGATTGTGAGTACATACACGCGCCGAGGCGAGGCGAAAACTGCCAACGCAAACACCGTGGCCCACGGCATCCACGTTCCTCCGCGCGAAGAGGGATTTTGCCCCCGGTGCCGCGCTGGCGGCGATGAGCCTGCACGCAATCGAAGCAGGAACATCGCCGGAGGTGCCGGCAGGCAGAGGCGGGACGCCGAGCATGGGCCCGTTCGCTGGGATCGGGGGTGACGGGTTGATCAGCCGCGCCAGGTAAACCAGCGAATCGTCGCCTTGTGGTCGCGGCTGGCGATGCGGTGGCGGGACAGCCGCCCACAAGAGAAACCGAACAGGTCAACACGGCGGCTGATTGCCCGCCGAAGGTGCATTCGTGCAGCCCCAAAGCCCGGGAACCACAGGAGGAGATTCATCATGCAGCAGCCTGATCTGACGCCTCGGCATACGAGGCACCGGCATCGGCGATCGATGCACCTCATGCTAGCGGCCGCCATGTCACTGAGCGTCGGTATCGCGGGCATCGCCTCGGCAACGAGCAGCCCGGACCGGCCGCCGGTGCTGACGAAATCCGGCAAGCGTGCCGCGCTGCGCGACGCGGCCGAGAGGGTCCTGTCCGCCCCCCGCCTCCCCGGCCCACGTGCACCAAGCGGCCCGACGGATGAAACCAAGGTTCCGCATTACTACGGCCCGTTCCCGAACTGGGCCAACAGCCCCTTTACGCTGCCCGATGTCGAGGTGACCATCAATGGCACCGGAACCGGCGCGATGGCCGCGGCGACGATCGACGGCAACGGTGAGGTGACCGGCATCCGCGTCACCAATCCCGGCGCCGGCTACGACGGGACCACCACGGTTTCCATCAATCCGGTCACCGGCACCGGCAGCGGCGCGAGTGCACATGCGCAGGTCACGCCGTCCGGATCGGTCACCTCGATCACCGTCACCAACAACGGCGGCACCGGCTATGTTGAGCCTCTGGTCGCCATTGTGGGAGGTGGTGCCACCACGCCTGCCACCGCCACGGCTTACGGCGGCGTCGAGACCGTCACCCTGGCATCCGGCGGCAGCGGCTACAGCTTTCCGACCGTCGACTTCGACATGCCGGATGGGGCGGACGGCGTCAAGGCCGTTGCCCACGTCGCGTGCGACGGCATCGATGTGAACACCACCCCCTGTGGGCAGGCCCCGGGCGGGAGCGGTGTCATCACCGACATCATCGTCGATGAGCCGGGCTCCGGATACTCGTATGCGCCAAACGTCGTGATCCGTGACGGCACGATCTTCGAGCCCGTCAGCAATCCGGGTACCGGGGCGGCCGCCAACCCCGCGTCCCTGTACGTTCAGACCGTCGAGCTCGATACCTTTGGGGCCGGCTATACCTCTGTCCCAACCGTGACCTTCTCCGACGGGTCGGGTTCCGGCTCCGGGGCCACCGCGGATGCCGCCATCGACGCCGGCGGGGTCACCGCAATTGTCCTCGACAGCCCGGGTTCTGGCTACATCACCGCCGGTGGCATCAAGAAGTTCCAAGACAAGCTTCCGCTGCCGTGTCAGCCCAACCCGAGCGATCCGAGCAACTGCGACTCGGCAAAGAACGAGCTCGGTCAATATCTGCCGATCGGGGTGCCCGACACGACCGTATTCACGACCGCCAATGGGTTTGTGGACGACGCCGACTACTACGTCATCGCGCTCGTTCAGCACCGCGAGCAAATGAGCTCTTCCCTGCCCGCCAGCGGAACACTGTTGCGCGAATACGTGCAGCTCGCCTCCCCGGGCGTCCCCGGCACCGTTCCGCTCTACACGGATATGCCCGACGGCAGTACCGTCCCGGTGTTGATGCCCGACGGGGTCACGCAGGCAATGGGCGTGGATCAGCCCCACTTCCTCGGCCCGGTTATCGCAGCGCAGAAGGACCGCCCGGTGCGCGTCACCTTCTTCAACCTTCTGCCCACGGGTGCCGATGGCGACCTCTTCATCCCCACGGACTCGACCATGATGGGTGCGGGCTATGGCCCGTTGGACAGCTGGCCCGAGCAGACTGATCTTGGGTCGGTCATGGACGACATCCGCAACCCGGAGTGCACCGAGGTGGGCAAGAGCGCCAATCCGAACTGCATGAAGGACAGCCGCGCGACACTGCACCTGCACGGTGGCACCACACCCTGGATCAGCGACGGCACACCCCACCAGTGGAGCACACCGAAAGAGGCAGTCAACCCCTGGCCGCAGGGTGAGAGTGTCGGGCAGGTGCCCGATATGACCGGCCAGGAGGGCCTTGGCGTGCCCGACTGCTCTGGCGAGAACGACGGCTGCCAGACCTTCTACTGGACCAACCAGCAGTCCGCGCGGCTCATGTTCTATCATGACCACGCATTCGGTACCACGCGCCTGAATGTCTACCTGGGCGAGGCCGCGGGCTATCTGATCTCCGACCCCACCGAGCAGACCTTGGTCGGCAACGGCACCATCCCGGCCGACCAGATCCCGCTCGTGATCCAGGATCGGACCTTCGTGCCCGACGCCGCGCAGCTTGCCGAGCAGGACCCCACCTGGGACCCGACCCGCTGGGGTGGCCTCGGCGATTTCTGGTACCACCACGTCTATATGCCGGCGCAGAATCCGAGTGATGCCTCGGGCATGAGCGCGTTCGGCCGCTGGATGTACGGCCCCTGGTTCTGGCCGCCGGCAGATCCGCCGCATGGGCCCATCGCCAACCCCTACTACACCGGTACCTGCGACCCTGCTGTTCAGGCGACCTGGGACCATCAAACCGATCCGTTCTGCGAGCCGCCGCTGATCCCCGGTACGCCAAACATCGCCGCCGGCATGGAGCAGTTCAACGACACGCCGCTGGTGAACGGCACAGCGTATCCCACGCTGACGCTCGAGCCGAAGGCCTACCGCTTCCGCGTGCTGAACGCCGCGAACGATCGGTTCTTCAATCTGCAGCTGTACGTGGCCGATCCGAACGCGGTCAGTACCGACTTGAATGCCAGCGGGGAGGCGATCGGGGGTACCGAGGTCGCGCTGAACCCGGCCGAGCTTGCGGCGGCCCAGATCGATCCGAACATCTTCCCGACGCCGGACACCAGCGTCAGCCCGGCCGGACCGGACTGGATCCTGATCGGCAACGACGGTGGGTTCCTGCCTACCCCCGCGGTAATCCCGAGCCAGCCGACCACCTGGATCATCGACCCGACCGTGTTCAACGTCGGAAACGTGGACCAGCACTCGCTGCTTGTGGCCCCGGCCGAAAGGACCGATGTGATCGTCGACTTCTCGCAATACGCGGGCAAGACCCTGATCCTCTACAACGACGCCCCCGCGGCCTACCCGGCCCGCGTCTCCACGTACGACTACTACACCGGCGCACCGGACCAGTACCCGATTGGCGCGCCCATCACGCTACCGGGTTTCGGACCCAATACCCGCACCGTAATGCAGATCAAGGTCGCGGACGCCGCCCCGGCAAACGCGTTCGACCTGCGCAGGCTCCAGCGCGCGTTCCTGCACAAGGCCAACGGCTCGGGGGTGTTCGAGTCTGGACAACACCCGATCATCGTCGGGCAGGCGGGTTACAACTCGGCCTACGGCACGCCCTTCGTCAAGACCGGCTACTGCAACCAGAGCGGCAGCAACTTCTGCGACGGCTTCCTGCGCATCCCGGACCAGGGTGGGACCCTGTTCAAGTTCAACACGCTGCTCAGTGGCCTCCAGGGCGCCGTGCAGGTCAAGGTCGAGCCCAAGGCGATCCACGACGAGATGAACGCGGCGGCCTTCGACGAGTTCGGCCGCATGACGGCCAACATGGGTCTCGAGGTTGTCCCGGCCACACCGGCGCTGCAGAACATCGTGCTGTACCCGTACATCAATCCGCCAACGGAAATGATCGACGCCACCAATCTTCCGAAGAACGAGATCGGCCTGGAGATGGCGCCGATCGCCTCGGGCGATGACGGGACGCAGATCTGGCGGATCACCCACAACGGCGTGGATACGCACCCGCTGCACTTCCACCTGTACGACGTGCAGCTGCTCAACCGTGTCACCTGGGACAATATCGTCAGCCCACCGGATCCGGACGAGCTTGGCTGGAAAGACACGGTGCGCACCAGTCCGCTGGAGGACACCATCGTCGCACTGCGGCCGCTCATCCCGCAGTTGCCGTTCGAGATCCCGAACAGCATCCGACCGCTGAACCCGGCGGCGCCGATCGGCTCGGTGATGGGCTTCAACAACGTCGATGCCAACGGCAATCCGACCAACCCGATCACCAACCAGTTGGTGAACCTCGGTTGGGAATACGTCTGGCACTGCCACATCCTGAGCCATGAAGAGATGGACATGATGCGGCCCCAGGCCGTGGCACTCCCGCCGATCGCGCCGGATGGACTCGCCGCGACAGCGATCGGCAGTGGCCCATCCACAAGCGTTCAGCTCGACTGGAACGACAACTCGATCACCGAGACGGCGTTCGTGGTGCAGCGCGACGATGGCGCGGGAACGAGCAATTGGTCGGACCTGGCGCGAATGGACCGCGTTCTGGGCGATCCGAATACCCACGGGACTGAAACCTACACGGACGCCACGGCAGGGAACCTAGCGGCATTCTACTCGTACCGGATCGTCGCGGAGAACACCATCGGATTCGGCGGCGACTTTATGAGCCTCACGGCCAAGTCCGTGTCGGAGACTGCACAGATCCCGCCGCCGCCTCCCCCTGTCGCGGGGATTTCGCCTCCAGCGCTCGTCTTCGCCAATCAGGCGATCGGGACAACGAGCCCACCACAGCAGGTCACCCTATCCAATACCGGGACAGGGATACTTACATTCTCCCCGACGGTGAGGGGCGACTTCGCCCAGAACAACAGCTGTGGCGGCGTAGTTGCCATTGGTGGTAGCTGCACCATCGACGTGACGTTCTCTCCAACGGCGGCGGGGACGCGCACGGGCAGTCTCGACGTTGCGACAAACGATCCGAACAACCCGACGCTAACGGTATCACTGAGCGGCTATGGGGTAGACCTGCCTGCCCCGAGTAATGTGGTTGCCGTGTATCAGGCCTCTTTCGGCCGGATCCGGATAACATTCGTGGACAATTCCACGAACGAGACAGGGTTCATCGTCGAGCGTTCGTCCGACGGCGGGGCCACGTGGACGCTGTTCAGGACGATGGGGCGAAGAAACGGTGCAGGAGCCCTGTTCGACAATGGTGTCGAGACCGGCGAGACGTTCCAGTACCGGGTTGCGGCAGTCAACTCAACGTTGAATGTCCAGTCCGTCTACGCGTACTCCAACACGGTTGCCACCTTCTAAAACCGATGCGGCAGTAACCGTCGAATGCCGTGAGTAGGAACTCGGGGAAGGGAGAAATCCCTTCCCCGATCTTTTTCCACACCTCACGCGCGGCCCGAATGCAGAAGCGTCTGCGGATCAGTCCGGTACGATTGCCCCAATTGTAAACAGCCGGAAGCGAGGTCGGCAGCACCAAGCCCCTGATGATCCATGCTCTGGCCATCGAATCGGGTCTTCCATCGGCCACCCGGACCTGCACCCGGAGCGTTTACGCAACCGGGCCGGCGCTGTTCCGTCCGTGAACGGGACCCCATCGCGAGGCGTCCATGGATCTTCATACCAGAGCTCTTCTCATGAAGTTATTGAAACACGTCCACCCGCGATACCCGCGACGTCTTTCCCGCGTCTTGATCGTCGCCTTGACCGCCGGCCTTGGACTGATGGCTCGACAGGCCGACGCGGCTTCCGACATGAATGACATGCCGATGGCCGCAACAGAGGCGACGCACGAACACAACCACGAGCAGACGGACCCCGTCTACGTCTGTCCCATGCATCCCAACGTCGTTCGCACGGAGCCTGGCCGCTGCCCGATCTGCGGCATGGACCTGGTCGCCAAACCCGCAAAGCCCAGTGTCAAGGCGTCGCCGATGGCGGCACGTCATTCCGATCCCCAGGGGGACGAGCAACCGACCATCACGGTCTCCGATGCCGTTGTGAACCAGCTCGGCGTACGCACCGCGCCCGTGAGCCGCGGCACGCTGCATCGGCACATCCTTGGCTCCGGCGTCTTTCTACGCAGCATGGAAAAGCCACGACGACCGATCCCGGCGGGGATGCCTTCGGGGGAGCACAAGACGGGGCACTCGGGATCGATGATGATGGTGCTGGGACAGGTCTTCGAAAGCGATGCACCCCTGGTACACAACGGCCAGATGGCGCACGTGAGCTTCCCAAACCTTGGCGCCAGGCAATGGATGGGCGAGGTAACCAGCCTCGAGAGCCAGATCAGCCAGAACACCCACACGTTGCAGTTCCGTGTCTCGATCGACAACGACGAGGGCGTGTACGTCCCAGGCGGGATGACCGCGGTGGTGAGACTCGAGGTGGACCCGCTCCCCGATGTGCTCCTGGTCCCACGCGAGGCCGTCATCGTGACCGGGAAGGGTGCCCGCGTCGTCCTGGCGTTGGGTGACGGCCGTTTTCAGCCCCGGGAGGTCGATGCCGAGGACTTCGGCGAGGATCAGATCGTGATCCATTCCGGCCTCGAGGAGGGCGAGCGCGTCGTGGTCTCCGCGCAATTCCTGCTCGACTCCGAGGCGAGCCTGCAGGCGGGGCTAAGACGGATAACAAGTAAACAACCGGTGGATGAGCCCACGTCCGCGGGGGACGTCCAGTGATCGCAAGGGTCATCCGCTGGTCCGTCGACAACCGATTCCTCGTCCTGGTCGTCACCGCGATGGTCGTGGCCTGGGGCCTCTATGCCCTGCGCCACATCCCCCTGGATGCGATCCCCGACCTCTCTGACGTCCAGGTCATTGTCAAGACGACCTATCCGGGTCAGGCCCCGCAGGTGGTGGAGGATCAGGTCACGTACCCGATCACCACCGCGCTG
>JAXGTD010000142.1:0-10008 GCA_040775095.1 Chromatiaceae bacterium
GCGCACTACGCCCCCGAGCTCGGACGACAGCGGGTATTTCAGCTCGCCTCCGGCGAGACCGCGCAGCCGCGCCAGCCCAACCCCGGTGCACGTGGACGCATCGCCCTCGATGGCAAGATCCAGTATGAGGACCTGCAACGCCACTGGTACCAGGGATGGGCGTTCCACGACACGGGCATCACCGACGAGTTCGGCGTCGAGCAGCTGCAGGCCGCCCTGCCCGCGGGTGCCATACCGGTCCTCGTCGTCGGCGCGAGAAAGGACGTGCGCCTGGTCGAGGAAGGGCGCCCGCTGAAGGCCGATGCCGGCGAGCGCGTCGTCTGGTTCGGCAAGAAGAACGGCAAAGAAGCATCCGGATGACGCACCTGGGGCAGCCCTCGCGCCGCCCGCCGTCACGCGCTCACGTCCTGTGCAGAGCCCAGGACCACGCTTCAAGCTCGGCGCAGTCCGCCATGTCATGCTGCCGTCAGCCCCTACCGGGGCTCGTTCATTGGGGGAGCCATAGAATGGACGACACAATGAAGACCCGCCTGCTTGCAGAGTTGCTGGGATTGAAACAGCGCGACCTCGCGACAAGAGAACGGCTGCTGAAGGAAGGGAGGCTTTACGGATTCTACGAGGAGGCGATGCAGCGTGTTCACACTGAAAACGCGCAAGCACTCCAGCGCATCGTCGCCGCACATGGATGGCCCGGCGTTTCGATGGTCGGTCTGGAGGGTTGCCGCGCGGCATGGCTGGTGGCGCAACACGCCATCTGCACCCCGTCGCTACAAAGGCAGTTTCTTCAGCAGCTTGAGGCAGCCCGTGCATCTGGCGACGCCCCACCGAAGCTCGTCGCTCTCCTGACCGATCGAATCCGGTTCAACGAGGGGAGGCCGCAGGTCTATGGCACGGTCCTCGATTGGAATGAGCGCGGGGAGCTCGGTTGCGAGCTCGAAGACCCCGCGCGCATCGACGAGCTGCGCGCCCGCGTGGGTCTGCCCGCATTCGAGGAATCGCTGCGCGAGCAGCGCAGAGCGGTCGAAGCGGAGGGCGGGAGGGCACCCCCCGATCTCGAGCTCTATCGAGCCGAGGCGAACCAGTGGGCCAAACGAGTCGGGTGGCGTTAATACATACCTTTCTTATTCCGTGTGATCATGGTCCGCGGAGGGATTATCATTTATTTCAGCGTCGCGGCGCGCGTGATGCGCGCACCGCCGGGCCGAATGGAAGGGCCCGATACGGCGAGTGCGGCCAGGCCGGCGAGCACCGCATCGCGGTGATCGTGACGGTCCGCACCGGGCCGGCCAATCGCCATCGGTTTCGCGGCATGTGCCCTTCGGCCCCGCGCCTTGGGGTGCCCGTCCGCGGCCTCGGCCGATTGTTGCGCGCCGCCGTCCTTCGGGAGTGCACCCGCGCCGGGCCCATGCCTCGTTGCTGGATTGGGCATGCCCCGGCAACTTGTAACCAGGCTGTACCCGGATCACCCCGCGCGAGGGGGTGTTATCGACAGAGGGCCCCCTGTGAAACAAGCAAGCTCGATGCGCGCAACCTGGTCCGGCCTGGGCACCCTGCTGGCACTGTCCCTGGCCGGTGGCTGCGAACACGGCCACGAGTCCGGCAGCGCACCAGCCCCGGCGACACCAACGGTGACCGTCACCGAGGTCATCGCTCGCGGCCTGCCGCGCACCAGCGAGCACATCGGCGCCACCGAGGCAGTCAACAGCGTCACGGTGCGGGCCCGGGTGGAGGGCTTCCTGCAGGATCGCCTGTTCACCGAGGGCGACCTGGTGGCAAAGGGAGACCTGCTCTACCGGATCGATCCGTCCGTGCTCGAGGCGGACCTGCGCGTGGCGCAGAGCGACCTGGCCACGAATCAGGCGGCCCAGGACAAGGCCCTCGCGGAGATCAAGCGCTATGAGCGGCTCCTGGCCAAGGGCGATGTCTCCCGCGAGGCCTACGATACCGTGCTGGCCGCCGAAAAGGAGGCAAGGGCAAGGGCCGCCTCCAGCACGGCCGCCAAGGACCGGGCGCAGCTGAATCTGGAGTACGCCTCCATCCAGGCACCGATTGCCGGGCGCATCGGCGCCACCCGGGTAAACATCGGCAATCTGGTCGGGCCGAACGAGAACAGCCAGCTCGCTACCATCGTCCAGATCGATCCAATCTACGTCATCTTCCGACCCGGCGGCGCGGAGATCGACGCCATCACCGCGCGCCAGCGCGACGCACCCGTCGCGGTGAGCGTGACGCTACCCCACGCCGACGGCCCGTCGCATCAGGGCAGGATCGACTTCATCGACAACCGGGTCGACCCCGCCACCGGCACCCTGAAGATGCGCGCCCTGATCCCGAACCCGGATGGGACACTGCTGCCGGGTCGGTTCGCGCGCGTGACGGTGGACCTCGGCGAGCAACCCGACGCGCTGCTGGTGCCCCAGAAGGCGCTGGTGCAGAACCAGGGGGGCTTCCTCGCCTATGTGGTGGGGAGCGACGGCAGGGTGCAGGAGCGCAAGGTCAGCGTCGGCGAGACCGCCGGCCCGCTGCGGGTCGTGCTCTCCGGGCTCAAGGCCGGTGAGCGGGTGGTCGTCGAGGGCGTGCAGCTGGTCTCGGATGGCACCCTGGTCAAGAGCCGCCCGGCCGAGCCACCAAGGGTTCGGGCGTCGGGCGAGACTCCGGACGCCAGTGGCAAGGGCGCCGCGGCCGATCCGGCGTCCTGATCATGTTCGTCAGTTTCTTCATCGAGCGGCCGATCTTCGCCACCGCGCTCGCGGTGCTGATCGTGCTCGCCGGTGCGGCGTCCATCCCGCAGATGCCGGTTGAGGAGTATCCGGACATCACGCCGCCGACGATCTCCGTCACCGCGAGCTACGACGGCGCCGGCGCCGATGTCGTGGAACAGGCGGTTACCCAGCCCATTGAGGAGCAGATCAACGGCACCGAGGGCATGCTCTACATGTCATCGAGCAGCGGCGATGACGGCTCCATGTCGCTGACGGTCACTTTCGAGATCGGCTACGACGTCAACATCGCGGCGGTGGACGTGCAGAACCGCACCAGCATCGCCCAGTCCCAGCTGCCGGACGAGGTGGTACGCAGCGGTGTGCAGACCGCGAAGCAGGCGCCCTTCATCACCCTGTGCATGGACATCGTCTCCCCGGACGGGCGCTACGACGCGGTCTATCTGGCCAACTACGCCAAGATCCATATCGCCGATCGCCTGGAACGCATCCCCGGCGTCGGCACCGTGCAGCTCACCGGCGGCCAGCTCTATGCGATCCGTATCTGGCTGGATCCGGACCGGCTCGCCAACCTTGGGCTGACCGCCACCGACGTGGCCAATGCGGTCGCGGCACAGAACACGGTCGTCGCCGGTGGCGCCATCGGCGCGGTGCCGGTACCCAAGGGCCAGCAGCAACGCTGGTCGGTGCGCGCCAAGGGGCGGCTGAGCGAGCCCGAGGAGTTCGCGAACATCGTCCTGCGCGCCGGCACGGACGGCTCGATCGTGCGCATCCGCGACGTCGGCCAGGTGCGGCTCGGCGCCGAGACCTATGGCATCCGCACCGAGCACGACGGCGAGGTGGCCGCCAACATCTGCCTGTTCGAGCTGCCGGGCGGCAACTCCCTGGAGATCGCTCGGCAGACCTACCGGGTCATGAATGACCTGGCCGAGGACTTCCCCGAGGGGGTCGCGTACCGCATCAACTACGACACCACCCGCTTCGTGCGGGCCTCCATCGACGAGCTCCTGGTGACCCTGGCCGAGGCGGCCCTGCTGGTCTTCCTGGTCATCATCGTCTTCCTGCGCAGCTGGCGGGCGACCCTGATCCCGGCCATCACCATCCCGGTATCGCTGATCGGCGCCTTCGCCCTGCTGCACCTGCTGGGATTCTCGATCAACACATTGACGCTGTTCGGCCTGGTGCTGGCCGTCGGCCTGGTGGTGGACGACGCCATCGTCGTCGTCGAGAACGTGAGCCGGCTGATGGAGGAAGGCGGCGCCTCGCTGCGGGAGGCCACCCGCCGGGCGATGGAGGAGGTGACCGGCCCCGTCATCGCCACCACGCTGGTGCTGATGGCGGTGTTCGTGCCGATCGCCTTCATGCCCGGGGTCACCGGGCAGCTGTATCGGCAGTTCGCGCTGACTATCGCCTGCGCGGTGGGCATCTCGGCGCTCAACGCCCTGACCCTGAGTCCGGCGCTCTGCGCGGTGTTCCTGCGCCCGGGCTCCACCCGACCCTCGGGTGCCGGCCCCGAGCTCGACACGAGCCCCAACCCTGGCCTGCTGCCCCGCGCCGGCGAGGCGCTGGCCGCGGGCTATCAGCGCTTTCTCGGCGGCCTGGTCCGGTTCTGGCCCCTGGTGCTGCTGGTGTTCGCGCTTTGCCTGGGGCTGACGGTCTATCTGCTCCAGGTGCTGCCGAGGAGCTTCGTCCCCACGGAAGACCAGGGCTATCTGCTCACGGACGTGGTGCTGCCGGAAGGCGCATCCCTGGAGCGGACCCAGCAGATCGCGGACACCCTGGCCGAGGGCATGAGCAGGATCCCGGGCGTCGCCCATACGCTCTCCTTTACCGGCTACAGCTTCATCGAGGGCGTCGGGGCGGAAAACCTGGCCTCCGTGATACCGATCTTCGCCCATTGGGAGGAGCGCAAGACGCCGCAGACCCAGATCGGACCCATCACCGAGAAGGTCAAGGCGCTCGCGGCCGGGCTGCCCGGGGCGCACATCGGCGTCTTCCAGCCGCCGGCGGTCTACGGACTGGGCAGCACCGGCGGTTTCGAATTCGAGCTGCAGGCCATCACCGGTGGCGATCTCCAGACCCTGGCGGAGCTGAGCCGGAAGATCGTCGAGCGCGGCAACGCCCGGCCCGAGCTTACCGGGCTCTTCAGCGGCTTCTCGGCCGACACCCCGCAGCTCGAGGTGCAGATCGACCGCGAGCGCGCCTACGCCCAGGGCGTGGACCTGCCGCAGGTCTTCGACACCCTGCAGGCCCAGCTCGGCGGCCTCTATGTCAACGACTTCAACCGCTTCGGGCGGGTGTATAAGGTCTACGTCCAGGCCGAGGGCGAGGCGCGCAACCAACAGTCCGATATCGGCCGGCTCCAGGTGCGCAATGCCGCCGGAGCGATGTCACCGCTGTCGACCTTCGTGGAGGTCGATGAGATCGTCGGCGCCCGCACCATCGACCACTACAACGGCTACCGCAGTGTCGGCATCTCGGGCTCCGCGGCCGCGGGCTACAGCTCCGGGCAGGCCCTCGCGGCGATGGAGCAGCTGGCCGAGGAGCTCCTTCCGAGCGGCTACGGCTACGAGTGGACCGGGCTGAGCCGCGAGCAGACCCAGGCCGGGAACCAGCAGGCCATCATCTTCGCGCTGGGGCTGATCTGCGTTTTTCTCTTCCTCGCGGCCCTGTACGAGAGCTGGAGCATGCCGTTCATGATCCTGCTCGCCGTGCCGCTGGCGGTGCTCGGTGCACTGTCCGCCCAGTGGCTGCGCGGGCTCGACAACGACGTCTACACCCAGATCGGGTTGATCATGCTGGTGGGTCTGGCCAGCAAGAATGGGATCCTGATCGTGGAGTTCGCCAGGCGTCTGCGCGCGCAGGGCCGGAGCATCGAGGAGGCGGCCCTGGAGGCCGCGCGGATACGTTTGCGGCCCATCCTGATGACCGCGTTCGCGTTCATCCTCGGCGTCCTGCCCTTGGTCGTCGCCACCGGTGCCGGCGCCAATGCCCGCCACGCACTGGGCACCGCGGTATTCGGCGGCATGATCCTGTCCACGCTGCTGAGCCTGCTGCTGGTGCCGGTGCTGTTCGTGCTGATCGAGCGGCTGCGTGAGTGGCGGGCGCGGCGCCGCGCGGTTGCCCGTTCCTGAAACCCGAAACCAGCAGGGGACCCCATGCCGAGCTCGACAACAATGAAGACCATCCTCTGTTACGGCGACTCCAACACCTGGGGGATGACGCCGATGACCTCCCTGGACAGCAGCGACCGCCACCCGCGCGCGGACCGCTGGCCGAGCGTCGTGCAGGCACGGCTGGGCACGGACTACCAGGTCATCGCCGAGGGACTCAACGGCCGAACCACGGTCTTCGACGACCCGATCGACGGGGCGCACAAGAACGGCCGTACCTATCTGCGCCCCTGCCTGGAGAGCCATGCGCCCCTGGACGCGGTGGTCATCATGCTCGGGAGCAACGACCTGAAGTCCCGCTTCGGCCTGGGCCCCTACGACGTCGCGGCCGGCGCCGGACAACTGGTGATGATGGTGTCGGGCGATGTGCGCGGGCAAAACGGGCTCGCGCCGCGGGTCCTGCTCGTGAGCCCCCCGCGGATTGGGCCGCTCGCGCTGTTCGTCGATGCCTTCGCCGGGGCGCCGGAGAAGTCGCAAGAGCTGGCTCGGCACTACCGCGCCGTGGCCGAAAGGCAGGGCTGCGGCTTTCTCGACGCGGCCCGGCACGTCAGGGCCAGTGCCACCGACGGGCTGCATCTGGACGCCGACCAGCAGCGTGCGCTGGGGCAGGCGATCACCGCCGCGCTGCTTTCGATCCTGACCTGATTCCAGCGCGTTGCACGGCGCCACGCCGGCGCCGGCGTTTCGCCCGTCCCGTGGTCCCCTCCTCGCCGGCAGGCAAGGCCGACCTCCGCTGGCCGGCGATGCGTGCCAGGAGTGATCGAGGCAGGCGCTGATCAAGAGCCTCCCCGGCATCGCGCCCGCGCGCGCACCGACAACGGGCTTGCCGATTCGCCCCATTGTCAGTCACCTTCCTCCCAACGCCTGACCCCGGACTTGAAACGCCTCCGAGCGGCGCCCGGCCAGCCCGGGTGTCGGCTCGCGGCAGAGCGCCTCGGGTCGCGCACGTCAGGCACAGCGCGGCGGCTGGCCCCGATCGCTACGGGCCACCGCACGGTCGTCCATCTCTTGCCCGATCGCAGCGCTTGACACGGGAGCCACAATCTGCCAACGTTTGTTTGCCAACAGTTGTTGGCATTCATATGTTTCACATGGAGGGCTTCCGATGTACTTCCCGACCCAGACCGAGATCCTGATCGTTGGCGCCGGCCCGAGTGGTCTGGCGCTCGCCGCCGAGCTTGCCCGCCGTGGTGTATCGAGCCTGTTGGTCGATCGGCAGGCCGCCGGCGCGAATACGTCGCGTGCGGCCGTGGTGCATGGTCGCACGCTCGAGGTCCTCGAACCGCTTGGCGTGGTGCCGTCGTTGCACGCGCGCGGGGTCGAGGTGCCAATCTTCCGCGTGCGCGACCGCGACCATGCGCTGATCACGATCGACTTCCGTGATCTTCCAACCGCCTATCCCTACACGCTGATGTGCCCGCAGTACGAGACGGAGTCCGTGCTGCTGCAGCGCCTCGAAGACCTCGGGGGCCAGGTCATGCGACCCTGCACCGTGACGGGCCTTCGCCCCGATGCCCAGGGCACAACCGTGGTGCTCAGGGATGCCGAGGGCGAGCACCAGGTCCGCGCGCGCTACATCGTCGGCTGCGATGGCATGCACAGCACCGTGCGCGAGCAGGCCGGCATTCCATTCGACGGGGCCAGCTATGAGGAGGGCTTCGTCCTGGCAGACGTGCACATGGACTGGCCGCTGAGCCGCGAGGAGGTGAGCCTGTTCTTTTCCCCATCCGGGCTGGTGGTGGTCGCGCCGCTCCCGCACGAGCGCATCCGGATCGTCGCCACCCTCCGGGACGCGCCTCCCGAGCCAACGCTCGCCGACGTGCAGCGTCTGCTGGACGAGCGCGGCCCCCTGCGGCACCATGCGCGGGTGCGGGACGTCGTGTGGAGCTCGCGCTTCCACATCCACCACCGGGTGGCCCGTTCCCCGCGGCGCGGCAACCTGTTCTTAGTCGGCGACGCGGCCCACGTGCACAGTCCGGCCGGCGGTCAGGGGATGAACACGGGGATTCAGGATGGCATTTCGCTGGCGCGGGTACTCGCCGAGGCGGTGAACGACGGCGATGCGTCCGGCTTCGACGGCTGGGCCGAGCAACGACATCGGGTGGCGAGCGAGGTCGTCGCACTCACCGACCGGATGACCCGGATGGCGACCATCGAGAGCCGGGCCGGCCAGGCGGTGCGCAACGCCGCGATCCAGTTCGTCGGACATCTGCCACCGGCACGCCACGCCATCGCCATGCAGCTCTCGGAATTATCTACGCGCCCCGGGGCGCCAGAGGAGACGCGATGAGTGGGCGCAGCCGAACCGATCGCTTTCCCCGTTCGGTGGAGACCAGGGCCCGGATCCTCGCCGCGGCCCGCTCGCTCTTCGCCACACAGGGCTATCGGGGTACGACCATCCGTGCGGTGGCGGCCGAGGCCGACATCCATCCATCGATGGTGATGCGCTACTTCGATAGCAAAGAGGGCCTGTTCGCGGCGGCCGCGGAGCTCGATCTGCGGCTGCCGGACCTCTCCGACGTCAAGCCCGCGGAGCTCGGGGTGACATTGGTGCGCCTGTTTCTCGAGCGCTGGGAAGGCGCTGACGCCGGCGACGAGCTGCCCGCGCTGCTCGGGGCCGCGCCGACCAACGCGGCAGCGCGGGAGCGCCTGGTGGAGGTCTTCAAGATGCAGGTCGGACCGATGGTTGCTCGTTCCGCCCGGGCCGAGAACAAGGAGCAGTGCGCCGCGCTCATCGTCAGCCAGATGCTCGGCCTGGCGTTCACCCGCTACATCCTACGGCTACCCGCCGTGGTGGCCCTCCCCCCCGAGGTGATCGAGCGTGAGGTTGGCGCAACCATCCAGAACTACCTGATGCCAGAGCGATGACGATCCAATCCCCCACCGACCACCAACAAGACTCCCTCACCCCGGAACGGGTCCGCGTGCCGGGACCTGTCAGGATCGGTGTCGTATCGAAGGCGTGTGATCCAGGGGCGAGGAATCCATGCCATTTCCCTGGCCGCCGTTGACCGGTCCAACCGAATCTGGCCGCCGAGGGCAACCACAATTCTGCCTGCGCGGCAAACGGCCAGACCCCAGTCAACCGAGAAAGGGCAGTTGGACGGTCGTCAGGGTGCGTTGCGCGTGGCGTCTAGCAAGGCATAACGAGGCGGAATAGTCATTCTATTCCAACGAGTTGTAACACAGCCGGGTGCCATGCGAGGCGTGCCCTGGCGAGCGTAGCGCCCTCCACCTGGGGGGTGACTTTCCGACGTCTCCAGAACGCGAACAAGCGCAGACGTTTGCATGTGAGGCTAAGCGGTCAACTGCTCTTTCGCGGGTCACACACCCGTGTCAGCCCAGGGTTCCTGGTCCGTCAGAATGTCTCCTGATCCGGCCGCAGATCGAGCTCGAAGGTCCAGGCCGAGCGGGGCTGGTCGATCAGGTTCAGATAGGTCTCCGCAATCGCTCCCGTCTCGAGGCATAGGCCCTCGCTCAGCCCGAAACCTTCCGCCCGTCTGCCCCAGATCACCCCGTCGATGACGACGTGCGCAACATGAATGCCTTGCGGTGCAAAGTCACGGGCGAGCGACTGGGCCAACCCTCGCAGGGCGAACTTGGCGGAGGCGAAGGCCGAGAAACCGGCGCCTGCCTTGACGGACGCGGTTGCCCCGGTCAACAGGATCACACCGGCTCGGGCGGCCAGCATCCCGGGCAACACCCGCTGCACGCCATGCACCGCGCCGAGACAGACCAGGCTCCACAGATCGGTGAATTCCTGGGCCGTGGTCTGGAGGAAGCCCTTGTGCAACAAGTCGGCGGCATTGTGGATATACACCGACGGCGCGCCAAACCGCTGCTCGATGGCCGAAACGGCGCTGTCCACCGCCGCGGCCTGGGTCAGGTCGCAGGCGACAGGCAGATAGTTTCCACCCAGCTCCGGATGAGGCGCGGCCCTGCGCGAAAGGCCGCCGACGGCGTAACCTGCCGCCAGCAGACGTCTGCACAAGGCCATCCCCAAACCATCGCCAACGCCTGCTACAACGGCAACCTTGTCGGTCTTGTCGTTCATCGCTCTGTCCTCCGGCCCAGTACCGCCGTCTGATAGGTTTCCAGCGCGACAGGGTCATCCA
>JAXGTD010000143.1:0-9988 GCA_040775095.1 Chromatiaceae bacterium
CCCTGCAGGGCCTCGAAGGTACGCCGGATCAGGTCCTCGCGCGCCTGCACCAAGACCTGGATGGTCACGTCCTCCGGGATCTGATCGGTTTCGATCAGCCAGCGCACGAAATCGAAGTCGGGCTGGCTCGCGGCGGGGAAACCGACCTCGATCTCCTTGACACCGATGCGCACCAGCAGCTCCCACAGCCGGCGCTTCTGCGCGACGCTCATTGGTGCGCGCAGGGCCTGATTGCCGTCGCGCAGGTCGACGCTGGCCCAGCGTGGCGCCTGCTCGATGACACGGCCCGGCCATTGGCGCTCCGGCATATCCAGCGCCGGGCCGCGGCGATATTTTGTGTGGTCGTATTGCATGGTCTTTCTCTGGCGTAGCCGGTGGCTATTGGGGAGGGGCGGGGGTGTGGGGTGGTTGCCCGGCGCCTCGCCAATCCGGATCGGTGTTGGGGTGGGATCGACCTTGTGGGTCTTGCCCGGCCGACGGCTTGTGGCCGACGGGGATAGAATGCACCTTCCGCACGCGCAGACGATTGCGAAAATGGTCCAAACCCGGGATGCGTCAGATATACTCATCCAAGTAATAACCGATAAGCGCAATATAATTGCGATACGATCTTGCGCGGGTGCCTGCCGCGGGTGGCCGGCCGGGCGGAATGCCCCCGACGACCCGACCCTCCGGGCGGCTCCAGTCCTCGGGCCCGCCGCGCTTGACGATTCCGGGTCCCCCACGGCCCGGATCACGAATGCATCGACTCGGCACGTCCACAATGAAGCTCGACAACTACGACAGACACATCCTCGATGTCCTGCAGCGCGAAGGGCGCATCAGCAACCAGGATCTGGCCGATCGCATCGGCCTGTCGCCGTCGCCCTGCCTGCGGCGGGTGCGCGCGCTGGAGGAGGCAGGGATCATTGCCGGCTATCGTGCGATGCTCAATGCGAGGCGGCTTGGCCTGAACCTGACGGTGTTCGTCAGCATCTCGATGGATCGGCACACACCCGAGCGCTTCGCCAACTTCGACACCGTGGTGGCGGGCCTTCCGGAGGTGTTGGAATGCTCGCTGATCACCGGGCGCGATGCCGACTATCAGCTCAAGGTGGTGGTCAGCGACATGGACGCCTACCAGGAGCTGCTGCTCAACCGGCTCACGCGCATCGAGGGGGTGGCGGGCGTGCATTCGAGCTTCGTGTTGCGCCAGGTCGTGGAACGCACGGCGCTCGCGGTGCCGGAGCGGACGCTGCCGCCGGCCTGACGGGCACCCGCCGGATTGGCCCCGGCCCGCGGCCGCGTGGGCATGGGCACAACCGGGCGGGGCCGTAGTAGGGGGCTCTGATCGGTGCCAGCGACAAAGCGGATCCCGGGACCGGCCATCAGCATGCGCCGCATGGCGATGGCCACCGCGCTCTACGAGAAGGCGCCCCGGTCCAACGTCAACGGCACCTCGCTGCCCTTGCCCGCGCCGCCGAGCTGGACGAACACCTGGGTGTCGACGGGCAGGACGTCGACCTCGGCGTTCGATGCGATGAGCTGGTCGGTCTCCATCACATCGAGCACGGCGTTGAGCACCTCCGGATCCTGACGGGCGATCTCGTTGAGGGCCTGGCCGACGACCTCCGGGCGTGTCGCCGCGGCCTCGGCCATCTGCTGCGAGACCTTGAACGCGGTCTGGCTCTTGATCAGGCCGACGCGGTTCTCGCCGTCCTGCTTCATCGCGCTGGTGACCTGCACCAGGCGCTTCACCACCTTCTCGGTGATGTTGTCGACCATCTGGTGGTCCGTGAACGCGACCTTGCGCATGTAGACCGAGCCGAGCTTGTAGCCCCATTTCTCCGAGAGCGGCGAGACGGTCGCGCGCACCTTGCGACTGAGCTGGTGGCGATCCTCGAGCATCTTGTCCATCTCCAGGTTGCTCAGCGTCGAGATGGTCGCACTGGCGACGTTGGCCTGGAGCGAGCCCTCGGGGTTCTCGTTCACGAACAGGTACGACACCGGATCGCTGACCTGCATCTCGTACCAGATGCCGACCCCCATCGGCGTGCCTTCCTCGGAGTTCACCATCTGGTCTCGCAGGTAGAACTGGCGCAGCGCGGTGTTGACGATGTAGCGCTTGCCAAAGAATGGCACCAGCAGGGCCTTCAGGCCGAAGTGAGCCAGCGGAAAGCGGATGCCGGCGTCATCGAGGGTCCCGATGACCTTCCCAAACAGCGTGAAGACCTGGGCCTGGCGCTCGTTGACGACGGCATACAGGCCGAGGCTGCGGGAGACGGCCGCGATGACGGGGATGGCCGCGATACCGAACAGGATGCCGATCAGTACGGGGATGCTGTTGTCGATGTCCATGAATCCTGCCCTCAGCCCACGGTGCCGGTTGTCTGGACGATACGCCGCGCCTGGCGCAGCAACGGGATGCGCATATTGCGAATGTAGGCGCGCAGCGCCGCGGTGCCACCGTTGGTCTTGATCTTGGCCAGCGTCTCGGCCAGCTCCCGCAGCGGTGCGACCTCGGCCTGCGCATTGTTGCTGGCGATGTCCACCGCGCGCTTGCTCATGGTGATCTGCTGCTCGGCGTCGGCGCGGGCGGTACTGATATCAGCGGCGACCTGGTTGCGCGTGCTGTTGATGGCCGACAGCGCCCGATCCACCTCCTGCGGGGGATCGATCTTCGTGATCAGCGCGGCATCGAGCTCGATGCCGTAACGTGCGCCGGTGGAGCGACACTGCTGCTCCATGTAGTCGTTGAGCAGGGGCAGATTCTTGCGCAGATCATTGATGGACACCCCCTCCGAGAGGTCGACGCCCGGGCCGGCGGTATCGGCGTCGGGCAGCTTGTCGGCCACCAGACCCTGACCCCTTGGATCGACGAAATTGGCGATGCGCTCGCGCAGCACCGAGATGAAATACCCCATCACATGCTCCATGGGGCTGTCGACGCCAAACAGGTAGGCGTAGAGATTACCCTCGGCGACGCGGAAGCGGATCTGGCCGTCGACCCCGGTCGTCAGGTTGTCCTTGGTGACGGCCTCGATGGTCGTCTGGTGCTTGGTCGGGTCCCAGGTGAGATCGATCGCCTGGGTGGCGATGCTGACCTTGTGCACCTCCTGCCAGGGCCATTTGAAATAGGGTCCGCCGGGACCGATGGTACGCAGTCGCGGAAAGCGGTAGCGTACCTGCTCTTCCTCATTGAGGCTCTCGTCCGTGACCATCGCCTTGCCCATGCGTTGGGCACGACCGAAGGACGTGATCACCGCGCGCTCGTTGGGCTTGACGGTGTAAAAGGCCCGGATGAACACCTTGAAGACCAGGAACAGGGCCAGGCCGATCAGGAAGCCGGTCAGTGCCATCGCTCTCTCCTACCAGTTTGGGGATGAAAGGATGCCGCCCGCAGACGGCGAGGCCGATAGTAATCCAAGTGCACGGAGCGCGCGCGAACAAGCCCCGCGGATTCGCCCAGGGGCGGGGGAAGGGTGCCGGCAGCCGCGTTGATCGGCCCCGGACGGGGCCGGATCGAGGATGCGCGTGCCATGCATCTGAACGCTTCTCGCCTCGCTGAACATGTAAAATCGGGGAAACGCGGATCGAAAGCGTTTCCCATCCGGGCCATGAAAGGCCCGGCATTTTCGAGCGCTGCAGGCGCATGGAAATCACGGAGCAAACCCGCCATGGATCTCGATCAAATCGTCGTCGTTTCGCCCGAGACCGTATTCCAGGAGGTGGAAGGGGAGTCCGTTCTGCTCAATCTGGCCCAGGCCCGATACTACGGGCTCGACGAGGTCGGGACCCGCATCTGGCAGCTGCTTCAGGAGCATGGCTCCGCCCGGGCCGTCTTCGATCGCATGCTCCAGGAGTTTGCGGTCGAGCCCGAGCGCCTCGAGGCCGACCTGGAGCACCTCCTGCGCGACCTGCAGAACAATGGGCTGGTGACCATGGCGTCTGCCCGGGAATGACCCGGCGACTGCGCCGTTTCCTGGCCATGGATGGCCAGCACAGGCGGCTGTTTGTCGCCGCCTGGCTGTCGCTGCCGGTCATTGACCTGCTGCTTCGGGTCATTGGACTCGAGCGCACGCGGCGCCTGCTCGCGCGCGCCTCGCCGGTGCCCCCGGGCGACCCGCGTGAGGCCGCTGGCCGCGACGGGATCGAGCTCGCGGAGGAACTGGCCGGCCTCATCGCCCTCGCGGGCCGCCACGCGGTGGCCAACGGCACCTGTCTGCGCCAGGCCCTGCTGTTGTGGTGGATGCTGCGGCGGCGCGGGCTGGCGAGCGAGATCCGCATCGGCGTCAGCAAGCAGGACGGTTTCCGGGCGCACGCATGGGTCGAGCTCGCGGGGCGCGAGGTCGGGCAGTCCCCGCGGCAACAGGCCCGCCTGGTTCGCCTCGAACAGCTGCGCCTGCGCTAGCGCACACCAGAAGGGCACGTCACGGGCCCGGCTGCCGGCGACTCCGGTCGACCTGACCGGCCCCTGTCGAATCCGTGTGACTTGAGTGAATGACGAATCGCGCGCGGCCCGTTTAGGCTTCCGTCACTTCCCATGGACAAAATCGCCTCACCCCACGACACCTTCTTTCGCGAGAGCTTCGGACGGCGCGAGATAGCGGCGGATTTCCTGCGTTGGCAACTGCCGCCGGCGCTGCTCGCCGATATCGATCTTGCGACCATCGAGATCGCCAAGGACAGCTACGTCGCCGCCGACCTGCGTTCGGCCTATTCCGACCTGCGTTCGGCCTATTCCGACCTGGTCTACCGCGTGCGCCACCGCGATGGTCCATTGCACATCTGCCTGTTGTTCGAGCACAAGAGCCGTCCCGAGCACTGGACCCTGCTGCAGCTTTTGCGCTACATCACTGCCGAGGGCGAGGAGCACCGAAAACAACACCCCGAGATGCGCCATCTGCCGCCGGTCTACCCGCTGGTCATCTATCACGGCCGGGGCACTTGGCGGGCACCGGGGGACTTCCACCAGCTCGTCGCCCCGCTACCGCCGGTGTTGCAGCCGTTTGTGCCGCGGTTCAGCTACGCCCTGCACGATCTCTCTGCCCGCACCAACGCCGAGATCAAGGGCGAGGTCCTGACGCGGCTGGTCCAGTTCGCACTGCGCGAGATCTTCAGCGACCAACCCATCGAGCGGTTGCGGGAGCTGATCGCGCTGATCGAACAGGTGCAGGACCGCACCACAGCTGTCGAGGTGCTGGAATCCTTGTTGCGCTACTATGTCCAAGGCACACAACGGGTCGCAGAAGCAGACGTGCGTGTCCTCTTGCGCCAGACCGCGACCGGAGAGCCCATCATGCAGACCTTTATCGATCGCTACATCGAACAGGGCCGGCAGGAAGGCCGGCAGGAAGGCCGGCAGGAAGGCGAGGCCGCCATCCTTCTGCGTCTGATCGAACGCAAGTTTGGCACGCCGAGCCAGGCGGTGCGCGAGCGCATCGCCAGCGCGGACGCGGACAGGCTACTGCGTTGGTCCGAGCGCATCCTCACAGCCGACAGCCTCGAGGCCGTGCTGCATTGAGCGGTGTCGGTCCATGTCCGTGACGTAGCGCTGGCAGCGCTCGATCGCGTCAAGAATGTGCCGAAGAAAATCGGAGAGCCGCAGCTCGTCGATTGACGTCATATGACCCGCGCCTCCTCCAGCACCTTCTGGCGAAATCGCTCCGGTAGGGAATCCGGGGTCAGAACGTCCACACGAATGCCGAGCATCTCGGACAACTCGTACTGGATGGCGCCAAGGTCGAAGTAGGTCGTCTCGCTCGTTGGCTCCACCAGAATCTCCAGATCGCTCTCCTCCAAGTCCTCGCCACGCAGCACAGAGCCAAAAACTCGGACATTCGTGACCCTGTTTCGCAGCGCGACCTCGCGGATGCGGTCACGGTTCATCTCCAAGGCTTGGGATGGGCGCATGGGAGGAGGTCGGGAGTCGTAAATTGGCATAGTCTACCCCGCGTTTGCGCTTCCGTGTTCCGTATGGTTCTCTGTAGAAGGTACGGGAACGGAGGGCGACGAACGGCGAGTCCGAGTCGGTGTCGGGCACTCTGAGCCTCGCTCACTCTCATTCCCACGCTCCAGCGTGGGAGCCAGATGGTGACCACGCTGGCGCATGGGAACCCGATGGTGATGGGAGCCAGCAGATCGGATGGGGGAGCCTCGAGGGTGATTCTCGCCAGGACGTGACGAGCGTGGCAAAAGCGGCTATGGGTCGGCGTCACTGAACGGGTTCAAGAGCCCGATGCCGCAGTGCTCGAAGTCTTTCGTGTTGCGCGTGACCAGGGTGAGTTGATGGGCCTGGGCGGTGGCGGCGATCAACATGTCGGCCTGCTCTCGCACGACACCGCGCGCGGCGAGCTGCCCGCGCAGCTCCCCGGCACGTCGGGCGATGAGCGCTGAGATCGCCAACACATCGTGGCGCTGGAAGAATGCCTCCATCCAGTCCAGGACGCGCGGGTTCGAGCGCCAGGTGAGCCCGAAGAAGACCTCCTCCACGCTGATGACGGATACGGCGAGGTGCGTGACGCCACCGGCCCAGGAGAGTACGCCGTGATCCGGCGAGCGGCGCGAGAGCTCGCTGACGATGTTCGTATCAACGAGCAAGGTCACCGGCTTCCTCCTCGTGCGCCTCGACGCATGCATTCGCTCGCGTTGATCGATGTGGCACCGTCAGCTCGTAGTCTTCCTCCCGCATGATCTGCCGCAGCTCGGCAAATTCATCGGCGAGGGTACGCCGGGAGGCCAGATCCGACCATTCCTGGAAGGCCAGGTAATCCTCCGCGTCAATCACGGCGGCGACAAGTCGCTTGCGGTTGTAGATCAGCTGCGGACCCTCCGCGGCCTGTCTGACGATCTCGGAGAAGCGTTGCTTCGCCTCGGCGATGTTCCACGGCATTGGCGTCACCGAATATCTATTATTCATACCTATTATAGACTCCAATATCGTCCATGTTATCCTCTCCTCGCGCCTGTTCGTTTTCTCGTTCCCACGCTCCAGCGTGGGAATGCATCCCGGACGCTCCAGCGTCCCGTACCGAAGACGCAACGCTGGAGCGTGGGAGCTAGATGGGGGGTCCGGAATTGGCATCACCAGCTCGTCTCCACCTGCAACAATCCCGGCTGACCCGCGTAATCCCGTGCGCTGGAGTAGCGCCAATGCATCGCCTCGTCCACGTAACCCCGCTTCACGGGGTTGTTGTGGATGTACTCCAGCTTCACACACATCATCGCGTCGCCCTCGATGATCTCCGGGTGCGCGCCCTCCTGCCAGACCTGGTGCGGCCGATCCGTTTTGTGCCGTGCCTTGTGCAGGGCCAGCAGGTCCAGCAGGTCCAGCAGGTCCAGTACTGGTGAGCCCCTCGCGGCGAGTCGATTGACGATCTGCTTCGCGGTGTAGGACTTGAAGCTGGCCAGCACCTTGGGCAGCTCCGGCGCCTGGGCCAGCAGATGGCAGTGGTTTTCCATGATCACATAGCCATACAGCACCAGCCCCGATTCCCGCTGATGATGCCGTAGCGCGCCCAAGAGCATCTCCATGTGTTCAGGCTGTGCGAACAGCGGCAGCCATTGCAGGATCGTCAGGGTGACAAAATGGGGTGCCGCGGGGTCTCCAAAGCGGTATCGGTCACGGCCCATGGGGGTTCTCCTTTCTCGTTCCCACGCTCCGGCGTGGGAATGCATCCTCTTGTTCTTCTCGTTCCCACGCTCCAGCGTGGGAACGCATCCCGGACGCTCCAGCGTCCCGGGTGAGCGTTGGACGGTGCTCCCACGCTGGGTGCGGGAGCCAGATGGGCCCGATGGTCCCCTGGGGTTTGCCCGGGCGCGAACACAGCTCCAAGCTGAAACCGGCGGGGGTGCATCCGAAAGACGATGAGCGAGACCTTCCGACAGCTGATAAAAAGAACTCCGCTTCACGGCCTCGCGCTCCAGGGGCTGCAACAAGGACGTAACCTGCGGTATTTGGCCTATTACGCAACGACTCTGCGGCGGGAGCAATACCAGTTCGTACCTATCTGTCAAGTCCCGTGTGATTATATTCCTCGGAGGAGCCTGGCCCGCCACGCGATGCCTGCCGCGACGGATGTCGTTTTTCGGGTTGCTCGATGCGCGACGTGGGGGAGGGAGAGCAGCCTGTAACCGTTCAGCCGGGAATGGGCAGCGCGCCGCCCCGGGCCTGAGGCCGGCTGCTCTCTCGAGGTTCAGAGCACCGGGCCGAGCATCGCGATGGTGTTGTTCCAGAGCCGCCGGCGCCGGGACCAGCCCTGGACGGTTTGGGGCTCGACCGGAACGGACCGGGTCAGATACTGGCCTTGGCGTTCGCGCATCGCGGCCGTCAGGGCGGGGTCGTAGAGCAGGATGTTGTTCTCGTAGTTGAGCTCGAAGCTGCGTCGGTCCATGTTTGCCGAGCCGATCAGGGTCACCTCACCGTCGACCGTGAGCGATTTGGTGTGGAGCAGACCACCGACGTATTCGAAGATGCGCACGCCAGCGTCGAGCAGATCCGCGTAATAGCTCCGGCTCGCGGCGGCAACGATCCAACTGTCGTTGCGGGCGGGGAACAGGATCGTCGTGGCGACCCCGCGTCGTGCGCTGGCGCACAGCGCCGCCTGCATTGCCTCGTCCGGTACGTAATAGGGGGTGGTGATCACCAGCTCTCGGCGGGCGCTGTACATCAGCGTCTCGAACAGCTCGGGCATCGCGGCGTAGCGGACCGTCGGGCCGGTCCCGATCACCTGCGCCGGCAGCCCGCGTCCAGCGGCCCGGATTGGGCGGCGCAGGAGGTCGTCGATGTCGTCGTCGACATGGGCCATCCAGTCGCCGGCGAACAGGTGCTGATTCTGACGCGCAATCGGTCCTTCGAAACGCATCATCGCGTCCACCCAAGGTGCGTATTTGGCCTTGATCTCGAACGCGGGGTCGGCGCAGTTCTGGCTGCCACAGTAGGTGATCCAGTCGTCGATGACCACGATCTTGCGATGGTTGCGCAGATCGATGCGGCCCTTGAATGGGCGCAGTAGTGGATTGCCGATCGGCAGTGCACGGGCCAGCCGGACGCCGGCGGCGCGCATGGCGCCCCAGTGCTCGGACTGGATCATGCCGCGTGAGCCGAGGTCGTCGGCCATGGCCCGGCAGGTGACGCCGCGGGCCGCGGCGCGCATCAGCGCATCGGCCACCCGCAGGCCATTGCGGTCGGTCAGCCAGATGTAGAACAGCAGATGGACATGATCGCCGGCGGAGTCGATGTCCGCGACCATCGCATCGATGGTTGCGTCGGAGTCTGCGAGCAGCCGTGCGCGGTTGCCGCCGACCGGGGTAAACCCGCTGATGGAGGTCCCGACCTGGAACAGGTGCCGATGCGGGTCCGGGATCTCTGGCTGGAGATCGGCTGCATCGGCCCCTGGCGCATCGGCCGGGTCGGGCATCGCCGCCAGGATGGATCGCATGCGTTCGACCCGTCGGCGACCGATGTTGACCTCGCCCAACAGGACGTAGGCCAGAATACCCGCGATGGGCAGCGACACGATGACGACGACCCAGGCGATGCGTGAGGCCGGGTCGCGATGCGGGCGCAGCAGGACACGCACGATCAACCCCGCCTGAATCAGGATGTGCAGGGCCAGGAGCGTTGTCGCGATCAATTGGGGGTGATGCATGTCGTTGCCCTCGGCGGCGCGTGATGCGGAAGTGCAGATCAAGGCACGGGACGGCAAGCACGCGGGCAATCCGATCGCCATGCCAACGTGTTGATCATCCCGGAAGCGGTTGTCGCGTCGCAACCATCCGCAGGGCATCGAGAAGGCGGGGGGAATCCGTGAAGGGCCCGCGCGGCGAAGGGCTGGCGCGGTGCCGTGACGTCGTTGCGGGCGGTCCGGGGGCGGTTGAAGGCCGAGGTATCCCCAAATTATCGGTGCGAAAGACAGGGGGTGACAGTCTTATCTCCTGGACAGGACTGCCGCGCACATCCGCTCCGCTGCCGGTCTCCGTCGGGTCGCCCGCAAGCGGGCTCCTACGG
>JAXGTD010000144.1:0-9909 GCA_040775095.1 Chromatiaceae bacterium
GCGCCCTCGTTCTCAGGCGTTGTCGTTGGTTACGTGGAGGCGCTCGAGCCACATCCGGACGCCACTAAGCTGCGCGTGTGCCGGGTCGACGCGGGTTCTGGCGCGCCGCTGCAGATCATCTGCGGCGCTGCCAATGTGGCGGCGGGTATGAAGGTTGCGGTGGCGACCATTGGCGCGGTACTGCCGGGTGATTTCAGGATCAAGCGCGCGCGGCTGCGGGGCGTCGAGTCGTTCGGCATGATCTGCTCGGCCGCCGAGCTCGGGCTCGCCGAGTCGTCCGAAGGCATCCTGCCGCTGCCGGCCGATTCAGAGGTTGGCCTGGACGTCCGCGTCTTACTGCAACTCGATGATCATGCCATCGAGCTGGACCTCACCCCGGATCGCGGCGACTGCCTGAGCGTCGCGGGCGTCGCGCGGGAGGTCGGGGTGCTCAACCGTGTGCCGGTGCGCCCGCCCGCGATCGAGCCCGTACCGCCTGCCGGAGACGAATGCTGGCCCGTCGAGCTGATCGCCGACGCTGCCTGCCCGCGCTATGTCTGCCGCATCGTGCGTGGGATTGGGGCGAACGCCTCGACCCCGCTGTGGATGCAGGAGCGCCTGCGTCGCGGTGGGGTGCGCCCGATCAGCCCGGTGGTGGACGTGACCAACTACGTGATGCTCGAGCTCGGCCAGCCCATGCACGCCTTCGACCTGGCCCGGCTCGATGGTCCGTTGCAGATACGCCTGGCGACCCAGGGCGAGCGCGTCGCGCTGCTCAGTGGCGATTCGGTCACGCTGCATGCGGACACGCTCGTGATCGCCGATGCCGCGAGGCCGATCGCGCTGGCGGGCATCATGGGCGGCTCCGAGACCGGCGTTGGCGCGCAGACGACGGATATCCTGCTGGAAAGCGCCTTTTTTGCCCCGACAGCCGTCAGTGGCCAGGCGCGCCGCTACGGTCTGCATACGGACTCATCGCACCGATTCGAACGCGGCGTCGACCATGGCCTCCAGGTCCAGGCCATGGAACGCGCGACGCGCCTGCTGCTGCAGATTGCCGGCGGTGAGCCGGGTCCGGTGGTGCACCTGGCCTCGGAGGCGCATCTGCCAACCGCCCCGCGGTTGCTGTTGCGTGCCAAGCGCATCCACCAGGTGCTCGGCATCGGCATCGACGATGAGAGCGTCGTCGACATTCTGACCCGGCTCGGCATGTCGGTGGAGCCGGTCGCGGAGGGCTGGATGGTCGAGCCGCCGTCGAGCCGGTTCGACGTCGTCCTGGAGGTCGATCTCATTGCGGAGATCGGCCGCGTCTACGGCTATGACAATATCCCCATCACGCATGCCCGCTCGGCGGTGACGACCAAGGCACAGCCCGAGACGGCCTTCGACCTCACCCGCGCGCGGCAGCGCCTGGTTGCTCGCGGTTTCCACGAGGTTGTCACCTACAGCTTCGTCAGTCCCGAGCAACAGGCCCTGATCGAACCGGATGCAGCGGCGCTTGCGCTCGCCAATCCCATCTCGGCCGAGCTCTCGGTGATGCGCACCGGATTATGGCCAGGCCTGTTGCAGGTGGCACGCCAGAACCTCGCCCGGCAACAGTCCAGGGTCCGGATCTTCGAGAGCGGACTGCGTTTTCGCCAGACCGGCGGTGCGTTGAAACAGGACGAGGTGCTGGCCGGGTTGGTGGTGGGGCCCGTGTCGCCCGAGCAGTGGGGCGGGGGCGCGCGTGATGCCGACTTTTTCGATCTGAAGAGCGATGTCGAGGCGATTCTGGCGCTGACCGGACGCGCCGGGGCGTTCCGCTTTACCGCGGCGCAGCACTCGGCGCTGCACCCCGGCCAGAGTGCGGCCATCGACCGCGACGGACGTCCCCTGGGATGGGTGGGAATGCTGCACCCGAGGCTGGCGTCGCACTTTGACATCAACGCCAATGCCTATCTGTTCGAGATCGCACTGGACGGCGTCGCCGATGGGGTCAAGCCGGTCTTTGAGCCCTTGTCCCGGTTCCCGTCTATCCGACGTGACATCGCCATCGTGGTCGGCGCCGATGTGCTGTATCAGCGCATCGCCGATTCGGTGCGGGCGGCAGCCGGGGAGCTGTTGCGGGAACTGGTGCTGTTCGACGTCTATCAGGGCGACAAAGTCGAAGCCGGACGAAAAAGCCTTGCTTTTGGATTGATTTTGCAGGCATCTTCTCAGACACTTACAGACCAGGACGTCGACAGTATCGTCGCGGGGGTACTCGCGCGGCTGGCCGAAGACGTTGACGCTCGATTGAGGGACTGATCCGATGGCACTGACCAAGGCCGATATGGCCGAACACCTATTCGAACAGCTCGGGCTCAACAAGCGCGAGGCGAAAGACGTTGTGGAGATGTTTTTCGAAGAAATTCGTTCCGCGCTGGAGCAGGGTGAGCAGGTCAAGTTGTCTGGATTCGGTAACTTCGACCTGCGAGAGAAAAAGCAACGACCTGGTCGGAACCCCAAGACCGGGGAGGAGATCCCCATCACGGCACGACGGGTCGTGACCTTTCGTCCCGGGCAAAAATTGAAGTCGCGGGTCGAGGCGTACGTCGGCGATGAGCGATAGCGACGACGCGCTGCCGCCGATCCCCGGCAAACGCTACTTCACCATCGGCGAAGTCAGCGAGCTATGCGATGTGAAGCCGCACGTGTTGCGGTATTGGGAGCAGGAATTCCCCCAGCTCAAGCCCGTGAAGCGGCGCGGCAATCGCCGCTACTACCAGCGCCACGATGTCCTGATGGTGAGGCAGATCCGCAGCCTGCTCTATGACGATGGCTTCACCATCGGGGGTGCCAGGCAACAGCTCTCGGGCGATACCGCCAAGCAGGACTTTTCCCAGAGTCACCAGATCATCCATCAGCTCCGCCTGGAGCTCGAGGAGATCCTCCACGCGCTCAAGCGTAAAGCCCATTGATCCCCGGCTTGCGCGTTCCCGCGCGTTGAGCACATAGCCCGCGAGCAAGGGGTCAGCGGACGCCAAGGCGATGCTGGTCAGATGCCTGCCGGGGGCCTTCCGTGGCCCGGCCGGGAAACCGCTCATAGCCAGCGTTTCCCTGTTCGTGCATCCAGACCCCGCGAACAGGGTCGGATGGGGCGTCTTCAGCCGAAGGTGTCGTGGACGATGTTGTTGTACCAGCTGTAGGCGTACTCCACCTCGCGGGCCAGCGCGAAGGGCTCGGCATCCATCGGGGTCAGACCGCCGGCGCCCTCGACACCGGCAATGGTGCTGCCGTCCTCACTGAGCTTGTAGACCGCGGCAACCGAGATGCCATACTCCTTGCCGATGATGGAATAGCACGTGTTGACATAGGACGGCGTACCCGGCTCGTCGCCGTTGAGCATCGCGACCACCGCGGCCGCCGCGACCTTGCCCTGGCTGTTGGCCGCGTAGCCGGACTTGGGCATCGTCGTGGCGATGCAGGCATCGCCGATCACATGGACGCCCTTGTGGATGGTCGACTCGAAGGTCTTCTTGTCCACCGGACACCAGCCGCTGTCGTCGGTCAGCCCCGCCTCTTTGGCGATCTTGCCCGCCGCCTGGGGCGGAATCACGTTGATGACCGCACCCTTGACCGAGTCGCCGAAGCTGGTCTCGACGGTCATGTCGCCGGGGTTGACACCCACCACGGTCGCGTCCGGGCCGGGCTGCCACTCGATCAGGCTGTTCTCGGTCCCGTAGCCGTACAGACGCTCCCATCCCTGGGTGAACAGGGCCTGTTTGGAGAACTTCTGATTGGAGTCGAGGATCAGTACCTTGGACTTGGGCTTGGCCTGCTGCAGGTAGTGTGCGATCTGACTGGCGCGCTCGTAGGGGCCAGGCGGGCAGCGGAACGGGTTCGGCGGGGCGACGATGATGACGGTGCCACCATCTTCCATGGCCTCGAGCTGGCCCCGCAGGATCTTGGTCTGCTCGCCGGCCTTCCATGCGTGCGGCAGCTTCTGCGCGACCTCTTCGCTGTAGCCCTCGATCTTGTCGTAGAGCATCGACACGCCCGGGGCCACGATGCAGCGATCGAACGGGAATTCCTGGCCGCCGGCGGTCTTCACCACCTTTTTGTCCGCGTCGATGCCGGCCGCGCTGTCATGCACGACGTTGATGCCATGCGCCTTGAGGCCATCATAACCCTGCTTGAGCGAGTCGAGGGTGCGGTCGCCGCTGAGCACCTCGTTGCTCAAGTAGCAGGTGTAGTACTCCTTGTTGGGCTCGATGATCGTCACGTCGATGCCGGCATCGGCCATCTTGAGGTACTTCGCCGCCGTGGCGCCGCCGGTACCGCCGCCGACGACGACCACCTTCTTTCCCGCGCCGAGCGCGATGTGGGGGAAGCCGATGGCGCTGGCGGCGGCAACGGCACCGGTCGCCTTGACGAAATCACGTCTGTTCATGGTCATGTTGGAAATCCTCCTCGTCGTTATTGTTGGCTGGCGTAAAAGGCCCAGAGGGCGTCGAGCGACGCGTCGCCGTTGTCCTCGAGCATCGCCTCGAGCTTCTTGCCCATCTTCTTCGGCATCACCCGGCGATCCTCGCGGAAGTCACTCATCGAATATTTCAGGTAGGGGGTCCACTGGCCCGCGAGGATGTAGTAGTCCTCCTCGTCCGGCACCGGCTTGGCGCCCTCGACATGGCACTTCTCGCAGAACTTCTCGTGCAGCTTTTCGCCCTGGGCGACCTTCGCCTCATCGAACGCCTGCTTGGCGGGAATGAATGTCTGCTCGTGGAAGAACTCGCCCATCTTCTCGAACTCTTCGGTGCTGTAGCCCTTCGCGATCCGGCCCATGATGGTCGAGAAGGTGTCGTCGCTCTTGAACGCCTCCATGGTCTCGACGAAGACCACCGGGTCCATCGCGGCAATCGATGGCGATGCCGGTCCAACGCTGGCTCCATTGGTGCCATGGCAGCCGGCGCAGGTGTCGGCGAGCATCTTGGCCGTGGGGCCTTCGTCAGCGCCGACGCCGCCGGACGCCAGCCCGAAGATCAGGGCGCTGCCGGCGAGGGCGAGTCTCAGTGTTTGCTTGGCCATATTTCCTCCTTTGGGGAATAACAAGCTTGCGAATCGAGGCGGGGTTGTTCCGCCTCGCTATGCCGGACCGCGGCCTGTTGATCGCCGCTGGCCCATGCATCCGGGGGCAAGGCGCCCTAAGGCCTCGCCAATGAGTCGATGGCCCCTGGATTGCCGCTGGCGCGTGCAAGATCCGCGGCCGTATGGCCCTCTTTGTCGGTCAGCCCGGTGTTGGCACCGTGCTCGAGCAGGGGCGCAATCAGGTCGTTGTGTTGTGTCGACACGGCCTGCATCAGCGCCGACACGCCGTCGTTGTCCTGCAGATTCGGATCTGCCCCGCCCTCGAGCAGCCGGCGGGCAATGTCGGCATTGCCTCGCATGACCGCCGCCATCAGTGCGGTTGCGCCGAGTCTGTCACGGGCGTCGGGATCGGCGCCTTTCGCGAGCAGGCGCTCGAGCACCGGCAGGTGGCCGGCATCGGCGGCGAGGATCAGCGCCGTTGCGCCCTCCTGGTCGCGGCCATCCACGGGCGCGCCCGCCGCGATGAGCGGATCGATGAGCGCGGCGTGTCCGTTGACGGCCGCCTGCATCATTGCCGTGCGCCCCAGCCTGTCGGAGGCCTTCGGATCGGCCCCGCGAAAGAGCAATTGTTCGACCATCTCGGCGATGCCATAGCGCGCCGCGATCATCAGCGCGTCCCACCCCGCGCGCGTACGGTCGTGTACGTTGGCGCCACGCTCGATCAGGAGCGCGGTGATGCCGTAAAGGCCATTCTCGGCGGCAAAGGTCAGGGGCGTACAGCCGGCGACGGTCCGCGCGTTGATGTTGGCGCCGCGTCCCACCAGCAGGGCCACGGTATCCAGGCTGTTGCTCTCCACGGCCATCATCAGGGCCGTCTTGCCGAGGCTGGTTGGGGCGTCGATCCGGGCGCCTTCATCGAGCAGCGCCGAGACTGTCTCGGTATCGCCAACGGTTGCCGCCAGCCGCAGGTCGCGTTCCCGGTTGGCGTCGCCGGCCCAGCCTGGGCTGCAGCAGACCCCCGCAAGCAGGGTGAGTAGTGTTAGGTGCTTGAGAGCGTGGAGCTTGTTCATGGTCGTCAGCTGCCGATACTCAGCGTGCGCTCTGCCGGCCGAGCTCGTGCGGGGCTCAGGCCCCGCCCTCGGGCTCGTCGGGCTCGGTGTGGACGACACCCTTGTGGCAGTCGATACAGGTCTGACCCTTGTCTTCAGCGGCCGCGTGTCGGCTGCGTGCCGAGCGCCCTTGTTCGGACAGATCCATGTTGGCAAAGTCGTGACAGGCGCGGCACTCGCGCGAATCGGTGCGCTCCATCTTGGCCCAGACCCTCGATGCCATCCCCCAGCGGTGTGCCTCGAACTTCTCCGGCGTGTCGATGGTGCCGATGATCTCGTGGTAGACGTCCTTGGCCGCCATGATCTTGGTGATCAGCTTTGGAACGAAGGGCTTGGGGACGTGGCAGTCGGCGCAGGTGGCCTGTACGCCGGAGCGGTTCTTATAATGCGCCGTCTTCTTGTACTCGTCGAAGTTTGTCTGCATGCTGTGGCAGGACGTGCAGAACGCCATGTCGTTGGTATAGCCAACGCCAACATTGAAGACGCCGGCAAACACCACCCCTGCCACGAACATGAGTGCCAACACCGTGAGCACCCTTTTCGTCGGGACGTTCGCGACGGGCCCCTTGAGGCCTTGCCCTTTGGACAGGGTCATGGAATTCCTCTGTTCGATGGCGGCAATCACCGGGCCAGCTGGGGTTTCCGCGGCCCGATCGACCCAGGATGCGTAGTCGAGGGGTTCGTTATCGTCTGGTGCCGGCCGATGTTAAGTGATCGGGGTGGCTTTGCCAAGGCAGCCGAACGTTTGTCCGGATCCGCGTGAAAGTGGCGGCACGACGCTCGCCGCGGCGAGGGAAAACGCGTTGAATCAACGATTCCCAGCAAGGTTTAGGGAATTGTTGATTCAAAGCGCTTCCGGATCGGGTCGGGGATGGCCCGGCATTTTCGAGCGCGGCGAGCGCGTGTAAATGGAGCATTTCGCGCCTCGCGGAGTGCGAGCTGATTAAATGCCAGAAAGGCATTCGGTCAGCGCCTGCTCAGGGATCGCGTATTCGGCGCGCGAGCCGATCCAACGCCAGGATGGCATTTGATCCGCATCGCGTTTAGCCACCCCAGAGCTGGAGCGCATTGCGCAGACCCCGGCGTTCCAACGCGTGGCGACCCAGGCCCGCCTGGCGCATCGTCGCGAGCATATTGTCGATCTGCTGCTCCGCCTGCATCCAGTCCAGTGCCGCGTGGCCAGGGGCGAAGCAGCGATGCTCGGCCAGAAAGTAGGCGGCGACCGCGATCATCTCATGGCGTTCTTCGGCGGTCAGCTCGAGCGGCGTCTCGGCGGTTTCCTGACTCATGGCGCGTCACGGCTCCTGGCAGCACGGATCGGATGTGGCAGCGCCCCGCCAAGCGCGCCTGATCAAGGAAATGTCAGTTTACGGCGTCTCCGGTCCGGGCCATGGACGGGCCCGACATCTGCCGTCACTCGAGTGGCTGAAAATGCAGCGAATCGGAGACCGGGTTCCCGGTTTGCGCGTTGATCCAATGCCGGGAAGGTGTTGGATCAGGACCTCCTTGCGCGTGCCCGATGATTGCCGGACATGGCTCGAGCCGGCATCTGCCCGGGTATTGGCTGCCTGGAACGCGTCGGCTCGGGTGAACGCGGGAGCGGATGTCCGCGGCCACCGTCGACGCCTGTCATGATACTGCCGGGCCCGCGTGCATGCAGAGATCGGGCAACTCGAAGGGCTCCAGTTGCCCGGCCGGTGAGGAGATGCGCCGCCATGATCGCCCGCGTGCGCGCGTGGATAAAGCAGGCACTCGGAAACCGAGCCCTCCGCGCGCCGTCTCGAAGAATCCCGGGGAAGCGATTTTTCAAGGTCCCCGCCCGGGCCATGGAAGGCCCGGCATTTTCGAGCGTGGCGCGCGCTTGAAAATGGAGCACCGCGCGAGTCGCGCCTCGCGAGGTGCGAGCCGATCCGATGCCCGGAAGGCATTTGATCAGCGTCCCCATAGGTGAAGCAACCGGGGTCGGCGCGGTACTATGCGCCGGCCGGGGGTCCCACCCGACCGTGGTCGGGCGAGACGGTTCGGTTGCGAGGCCCAGCCGCCCCAGAATGCGGATGCAACCCGACGGTGTCGGCGCCGCCGCGCGCGAGGGTCCCCGAGGGGATTGCCGGTGTCGCGGTCGAGTCGAGCGCGACGGGCGCCCCGTCCGCAACGTCGTGCCGTGTTCACCACGCCGGCCTGTCGATCCCTGTCACCCTGCCGGGGTGGCTGTAGGGCGTGAGCCCCGCAGACCGCGAGCCCCAATGAGGAGCCGTACATGAGTGACCCGAAGCCATCGTCCGCGCAGCAGCGGCCGCCCATTCGGCAATGGCCCCGGATCGGGCTTGCCAGTGCCACACGTCTCGTGGGCGTCCTGGTCAGGACGGCGCGGATCCTGATCGGCCGGCTGCCGCTGGCCCTGATCAGCTTCTACCGTGCGCTGACCGACGCGGACGATTACCGAACCCTCGCCGATCTGCGTGCTGGCAAAAGGCCCCGCATCGCGCCCGCGGCGGCCATCGAGCCGGTCACGCTGCAGAGCGCGGGCCCCGATTCGGCCCTGGTCCTGCTCGGGTTATTGCAGAAAGAAGGGCGTCTGATCGATTTCCTGCAAGAGGACGTGACCGGCTATTCGGATGCGGAGGTCGGCACCGCGGCGCGCGTGGTCCATCAGGGTTGCCGGCGCGTGCTGCAGGAACACCTGAGCATCGAGCCGGTGCGCGGCGAGGCCGAGGGTACCTGGATCACCCTGGCGGCGGGTTTCGACCCGGCCACGGTGCGTCCGACGGGGAATGTCGTGGGTGATCCACCGTTCACCGGGGCGCTGGTGCATCGCGGGTGGCGAGCCACCGAGGTGCGCTTGCCACAGGTCGCCAGTACCCGTGATGTCCGTATCCTGGCTGCCGCGGAGGTCGAGCTGTGAGTGAGTCGCGTTTTGCCGTTGGTATCGACCTGGGGACCACCCATTGTGCGCTGGCCTATGTCGAGTCGGCTCGGTGCGAGGGCGAGGACATCGAGCAGCAGCAGATGCCGATCCCGCAGCTGACCGCGCCGGGCTCGGTCGAGGAGCGTTACGTGCTGCCGTCGTTTCTCTATCTTCCGCACCCCGATGAGGTCAAGGCCGCGGATCTCAGTCTGCCCTGGGCGAGTGATCCGACCCGCATCGCCGGTGAGCTGGCGCGCAAGCAGGGCGCCAACACCCCGATCCGGCTCGTCTCCAGCGCCAAGAGCTGGCTGTGTCACCCGGACGTGGACCGCAAGGCGCCGATCCTGCCGCCCGACGTGCCGGCGGACATCCCCCAGATATCCCCCTTCGATGCCAGTGTGCACTACCTGTCGCACCTGCGGGACGCCTGGAACGGGCTGCACCCATATGACCCGCTCGATCGCCAGGATGTGACCGTCACGGTGCCGGCCTCGTTCGATCCGGCCGCGCGCGAGCTCACCGCGGAGGCCGCGCGCGTGATCGGCATCCAGAACCTGGTGCTTCTGGAGGAGCCGCAGGCGGCGCTCTACAGTTGGGTCAACGACAGCGCCGGGCATTGGCGCCGCGAGGTCAAGGTTGGTGACGTGATCCTCGTCGTCGACGTCGGCGGCGGCACCACGGACCTGTCACTGATCGCGGTCACCGAGCAGGACGGCGCCCTGGAGCTGACCCGGGTCGCCGTGGGCGAGCACATCCTTCTCGGCGGCGACAACATGGACCTGACCCTGGCACATCTGCTCAAGCAGAAGCTCACGCAGACCGGGGTCGAGCTCGACCGCTGGCAGCTCCAGGCCCTGACCCATGGTTGCC
>JAXGTD010000145.1:0-9668 GCA_040775095.1 Chromatiaceae bacterium
CCTCGAGCCCCGCCATGCTGAGCTGGTCGGCCAGGCCCTGCGTTTGCAGCGCAGGGCTCACCCATTCGCGCAGCCATGCCTCACTGAATCGCATCGCGTGTCTTTCCTATCGTTCTCATGCGAACTGCGCGAGGAACCGCAGGTCGTTCTCGAAATACAATCGCAGGTCATCGATTCCGTAGCGCAGCATGGCCAGGCGCTCGACGCCCATGCCGAAGGCGTAACCCAGCCAGCGCTCGGAATCGATGCCGACGTGTCGAAATACCTCGGGGTGGATCATGCCGCAGCCCAGTACCTCCAGCCAGCCGGTCTGCTTGCAGATCCGGCACCCGGCACCGCCACACTTGACGCACTGCACATCCACCTCGGCGGAGGGTTCGGTGAAGGGGAAGTACGACGGGCGGAAGCGCAGCTCGAGATCATCCTGCTCAAAAAAGTTCCGCAGAAAGTCGTAGAGGACCCCCTTGAGATCGGAGAAGGTCGCCTGCTCATCCACGAGGAACCCCTCGACCTGGTGAAACATCGGCGTATGGGTCAGATCGGAGTCGCAACGATAGACACGCCCCGGCGCGATGATCCGCAGCGGCGGCCCCTGGGACTCCATGACACGGATCTGCACCGGCGAGGTGTGCGTTCGCAACAGACGCCCGTCGGCAAAATAGAAGGTGTCGTGCATCGCCCGGGCCGGATGATGGGCGGGGATGTTGAGCGCCTCGAAGTTGTGGTAGTCGTCCTCGACCTCCGGACCCTCCGCCACGCTGAATCCGGCGTTTGCGAAGAGCCGCTCGATGCGCTGCAGCGTGCGTGTCACCGGATGCAGGCCGGCGCTCCTCTGGCCCCGGCCCGGCAGCGTCACGTCGATACGCTCGGAACCGAGCCGGCGCTCCAATGCGACCGCCTCCAACACCTGCTTGCGCGCATCGATGGCCTGCTGAACGGCGACCTTGGCCCGGTTGATCGCCTGTCCCGCGGCGGGCCGCTGTTCCGGGGGCAATCCACCCAAGCCCTTGAGCTGCGCGGTCAGCGAGCCGCCCTTGCCAAGAAAGCGAACCCGCACCTGATCCAGCGCTGCAAGATCCCCGGCCGCGGCGACATCCGCCACGGCCTCGGCGAGCAGCGCATCCAGCGTTACCGCAGGGTTTTCGCCCATTGAGACTGTCTCTGCTTGGTCGGTTTGTCGGATGCGGCACAGACGACGCCCGTTCGGACATCGTCGCGCGCGGGGAGGAGGGAAAGACCCGTGTCTCTCCCCTTGGAACAGGCTCGGCCGACCCGGCGCCGGACGGCGCCCGCGGTCGGCCCGGATCAGGCCGTCAGCGCCGCCTTGGCCTGCTCGGCGAGGGCCGCGAAGGCCGGCTCGTCGTGAAACGCCAGGTCGGCGAGCATCTTGCGGTCGATCTCGATGCCGGCCTTGCTCAGGCCGTCCATCAGGCGACTGTAGGAGATGTCATTCATGCGCGCGGCCGCGTTGATGCGCGCGATCCACAGGGTGCGGAACTGGCGCTTTCTTTGACGGCGGTCGCGGTACGCGTACTGGCCCGCCTTGATGACCGCCTGCTTGGCGACGCGAAAGACCTTGCTACGGGCACCGTAATACCCCTTGGCCTCATTCAGGATTTTCTTGTGGCGCGCACGAGCGGTCACACCGCGTTTGACTCTGGGCATGGTTCTCTACCGGTTACGTTCAGATAGTGTTTGGATGATCCACGGGGCGATTACGGCCAGGCCACCCGGGCCCGCCGACCGCCGGCCCCGGCATCAGCAATACGGCATCATGCGCCGCGCGGCGCGCTGATCGGCCTTGTGCAACACGTGCGCCGCGCGCAGGTGGCGCTTCCGCTTGGTCGCCTTCTTGGTCAGGATATGGCGCCGATGCGATGCATTGCGCTTGAACGAACCGGACGCGTTGCGTGCAAATCGCTTTGCCGCACCGCGGTTTGTCTTGATTTTGGGCATTTTTCTCTCCGCTTAGTGTCGGATTTGTTGGATGCGGCGCAGGCTCGGGAGCCCGTCCCCCGGCCACCGCTGATTGTATTGATCCCTGCCGGCGCCACCGCTGGCGACTTGGTCCTGCCCCGGCGGTTTCCGGCTCGCGAGCTGATCGAATGCCAGGATGGCACTTGATCAGCATCGCCCTAGTGCTTCTTCGGCCCCAGCACCATCACCATCTGCCGCCCCTCCATCTGCGGCTGTTGCTCAACAACGCTGATCGAGGCCAAGTCGCCCTCGATGCGTTGCAGCAGCTTCAATCCAAGCTCCCGGTGGGCATGTTCCCGACCCCGAAAGCGCATCGTGACCTTGGCCTTGTCACCCTCTTGGAGAAAGCGCGTCACGTAACGCAGCTTGACCTGATAGTCGCCCTCGTCGGTCCCGGGGCGAAACTTCATCTCCTTGACCTGCACCTGTTTCTGCTTCTTGCGCGTCTCGGCCTTCTTTTTCTTTTGGTCAAAGAGAAAGCGGCCAAAGTCCATCAACCGGCAAACAGGCGGCTCGGCGTTCGGATCGATCTCGACGAGATCAAGCTCCACGGAGTTGGCCTTCTCCAAGGCCGTCCTCAGATCAACGATCCCGATCTGGGCCCCTTCCGCATCGATGAGCCGAACCTCCGCGGCGGTGATCTCTTCGTTGACGCGATTACGTTTTGGTGCAGCGATAGCAGGCTCCTCCCGAAAGGCAAAGAAAAACGACCAGCCGAGGGTGACGTCATGGGATTGACGACCCCTTCGATCTGGACGCTACTGGGCTCACATCACCGGCTGCGCATCAGGTGGCGAGGCGCCGGGCCACTTCGTCGGCAAGCCGGTCGATGAAGGCATCGACCTGGACCACGCCGAGATCCTGGCCCTTTCGGTCTCGCAACGCGACCGCGTTGGCATCGACCTCGCGATCCCCCACCACGAGCAGGTAAGGCACTTTTTGCAACGTGTGCTCGCGGATTTTAAAACCGATCTTCTCGTTTCTCAAGTCCGAGTTGACGCGGAACCCCTTGTCCCGCAACGCCTTAGTCACCTTTTCGACGTGCTCCGCCTGGCGATCGGTGATATTCATGACCACCGCCTGCACCGGCGCCAACCAGAGCGGCAGCGCACCCGCGTAGTGCTCGATCAGGATGCCGATAAAGCGCTCCACCGAGCCCAGGATCGCCCGGTGGATCATCACCGGAACCTGCTTGCTGTTGTCCTCGGCGATGTAGTGTGCGCCAAGCCGCCCCGGCATCGAGAAATCCACCTGGATGGTCCCGCACTGCCAGGCGCGGCCGATGCTGTCGTGCAGCGTGAACTCGATCTTCGGGCCGTAGAAGGCGCCCTCCCCCGGCTGCACGCGGAACTGAAGTCCCTTGTCCTTGAGCGCCTTGTCGAGGGCGGCCTCGCCCTTGTCCCAGAGCTCGTCGCTGCCGACCCGTTTGTCCGGGCGCAACGACAGGGCCAGTGTCAGGTCGGTGAAGCCGAAGTCCCGGTAGGTCTCGAAGACCATATCGATCAGCGTCGCCACCTCGGCCTGGAGCTGATCGTCGGTACAGAAGACGTGGGCGTCGTCCTGCGTGAAGCGGCGCGCGCGCATCAGCCCGTGCAGCGTGCCGGAGGGCTCGTTGCGATGGACCACTCCGAACTCAGCGATCCGCAGCGGCAGGTCCCGATAACTGCGCAGGCCCTGGTTGTAGAGCTGGATATGGCCCGGGCAGTTCATCGGCTTGATCGCGAAGTCTCGATCGTCGAGGTGGGTCGTGAACATGCCGCCGGCGAACTTGTCCCAGTGCCCGGAGCGCTCCCACAGGGAACGGTCGAGCAACTGCGGCGTCTCGACCTCCTCATAGCCGTACTCGTCGAGCTTCTCGCGCATGTACTGCTCGGCCAGGCGATAGACGATGCGGCCCTTCTGGTGCCAGAAGGCCATGCCGGGGGCCTCGTCCTGGAAATGGAACAGGTCGAGCTGCTTGCCGAGCCGACGATGGTCACGCCGCTCCGCCTCCTCGAGCCGATGCAGGTAGGCCTTAAGCTCCTTCTTGTCTCGCCAGGCGGTCCCGTAGATGCGCTGCAACATCGCGTTGCGCGAGTCGCCACGCCAGTAGGCACCGGCGACCTTGGTGAGCTTGAAGCCGTTGCCGAGCTTGGCCGTACTGGGCAGATGCGGCCCGCGGCAGACGTCGAACCACTCGCCCTGGCGATAGACCGACACCTCCTCGCCCACCGGGATGATGTCGTCGATGATCTCGACCTTGTAGGCCTCACCCAGCTCGGCAAAGATGCGCTTGGCATCCTCACGGTCCCAGACCTCGCGCGCGATCGGCAGATCGCGTTTCACGATCTCGTGCATGCGCGCCTCGATGGCCTCGAGGTCGTCCGGCGTGAAGGGCTCTTCCCGCGCGAAATCGTAATAGAAGCCATTCTCGATGGCCGGCCCGATCGTCACCTGGGTACCGGGATAGAGCTCCTGTACCGCTTGCGCCATCACGTGGGCGGCATCATGGCGCAGCAAGGGTAGCGCCTCCTCGTCGCGGCCGGTGATGATCGCGACCTCGGCGTCGTGCTCGATGACGAACGCGGTGTCGACCATGCGACCGTCGACACGTCCGGCCAAGGCCGCCTTGGCGAGACCGGGGCCGATGTCGGCCGCCACGTCAGCAACCGATACGGCATGCTCGAAGCGACGTTCAGAACCATCGGGAAGGGTGATCAGGGGCATCGGAGTTCGGCCTGTCAGTGGTGATCCATACGAGAGATCACATGATGTCGAGAGCTGTGCTCGTGACGGGAATCGGCAAAGGGCGAAGACGCTCGTCATGCCCACGCCAAATGAAAAAGCCGCCAGCGTCTTGGCGCTCGCCGCGTCGGTAGACGTCGGAGAGCGGCTTGACTGACTGACGGCTCTGATGCTGGTAGGCGCGAGTGGACTCGAACCACCGACCCCCACCATGTCAAGGTGGTGCTCTAACCAGCTGAGCTACGCGCCTGTCGAGAGCCGGGAACAATACAGCCAAACGGCCCGACTGGCAAGCGATTCCTGCGGGAATCCTTCGCGCCGGCGGCCGGCCGCCCGATGTGGCGCCCCGGTCGTTATACTCGCGTAACACGTATCGAAGCGGGCCAACTGCTATGACCACCATCCGCCAGGAAGACCTGATCGCCAGCGTCGCCGACGCCCTGCAGTACATCTCCTACTACCATCCGGCTGACTATCTGCGCGCCCTGGGCGCGGCACATGAGGCCGAGGAATCGCCCGCCGCAAAGGACGCCATTGCGCAGATCCTGGTCAATTCGCGCATGTGCGCGGAAGGGCGGCGGCCAATCTGCCAGGACACGGGCATGGTCGTGGTCTTCGTCCGCGTGGGCATGGACGTTCGCTGGGACGCCGAGATGAACCTCCAGGAGATGATCGACGAAGGTGTTCGCCGCGCCTATACCCATGAGCACAACCTATTGCGCGCGTCGATGGTCGCCCCGCCGATCGGCGCACGCAAGAACACCGGCGACAACACGCCGGCGATCGTCCACGTCGAGCTGGTGCCAGGCGGTAGCGTCGAGGTGCGCCTCGCCGCCAAGGGGGGCGGGTCGGAGAACAAGTCGCGCTTCACCATCCTGAACCCGAGCGACAGCGTGGTCGACTGGGTGGTCAAGACCGTGCCCAGCCTCGGCGCCGGCTGGTGTCCGCCCGGCATGCTCGGCATCGGTATCGGCGGCTCCGCGGAGAAGGCGATGCTGATGGCCAAGGAGGCCCTGCTCGAGGACATCGACATCCACGAGCTGATTGCCCGGGGTCCGTCGAACCCTATTGAAGCACTGCGCCTCGAGCTCTACGAAAAGGTCAACGCGCTCGGCATCGGGGCGCAAGGGCTCGGCGGCCTGACGACGGTGCTGGATGTCAAGGTCCGCACCTACCCGACCCACGCGGCATCGCTGCCCGTGGCAATCATCCCGAACTGCGCCGCGACCCGGCACATCCACTTCACCCTCGACGGCAGCGGCCCCGCGACCCTGGCCCCGCCCAGTCTCGAGGATTGGCCCGAGATCACCTGGGACGCCGCCGCCGGCGCCCGCCGCGTGGATCTCGACAGCGTCACCCGCGAGGACATCGCCAGCTGGCGTCCGGGCGAGCGCCTGTTGCTCTCCGGCAAGCTGCTCACCGGCCGGGATGCGGCGCACAAGCGCATCGTCGAGCTGCTCAACCGGGGCGAGCCGCTCCCGGAGGGCGTGGACCTGAGCGGACGTTTCATCTACTACGTCGGCCCGGTGGACCCGGTCCGCGACGAGGTGGTCGGCCCCGCGGGCCCGACCACGGCGACACGCATGGACAAGTTCACCGACCAGCTGCTCACTGAGACCGGTCTGATCGGCATGATCGGCAAGGCAGAACGCGGGCCGGCGGCCATCGAGGCCATCAAGCGACACCGCGCCGTCTACTTGATCGCGGTCGGCGGCGCCGCCTATCTCGTCGCCAAGGCGATCAAGGGCTCCCGAGTCGTCGCCTTCGAAGACCTCGGCATGGAGGCGATACGGGAGTTTCAGGTGCACGAGATGCCGGTCACGGTCGCGGTCGACAGCCGCGGC
Organism: Chromatiaceae bacterium; assembly: GCA_040775095.1. Lineage (GTDB taxonomy): Bacteria > Pseudomonadota > Gammaproteobacteria > Chromatiales > Chromatiaceae > JAXGTD01. Next base: position 6,546 of record JAXGTD010000145.1, read on the forward strand.
GAGTCACTGCATACCACCGGTCCGGCGCAATGGCAGGCACGCATCGGCAAGATCCCGGTGCAGGTCGAGTAAGGCAAGCACATCAGGCGCCGGAGAGTGCGCCGCGGGACATCGGGGCGCATCGGTCGTGGCGCCGCGGGAGATGTGCGCGGAGACCCCGCGGCCGCGATTTTCGCGACGCCCTCGGGTGGATTTGCGACAATGCAACGCCGGCCGCGCTCACGGACCCGGGCCGGGCGCCCGAATCGCCGCATGGCGCCTCGCGGCGACTGCCCGACCATTCCGACCCGACCATTCCGACCCGGCCATCCCCGACCCATCCATTCCGACCCGGCCATCCCGACCGAGACACCAGACCCATGCCGAATGACGCCCCTCGCATCACCGACAAACAACGCCGCTGGCTGAAAAAACAGGCGCATCATCTCAGGCCCGTGGTCATGCTGGGCCAGCACGGGCTCACCGACGCGGTTATCAACGAGATCGAGATCGCGCTCAAGCACCACGAGCTGATCAAGGTCAAGGTCAACGCCGGCGAGCGCGAGGAGCGCGACGCGCTGGTGGCCGCCATCGCGCAGCGCACGGCGAGCGACCTGGTGCAGCGCATCGGCAATACCGCGAGCTACTTTCGCGCCAATCCCAAGCTCAGCGATCCGATGCGGCTGCCGCTGGACTGAGCGGGAACAGCGCGCCGGCGGCCTCCGACAGCGGCTCGCCGTCGACCTCGACGCGGGTCAGCCGGATACGCCTGCGGTCGGCACAATCGGCGAAGCAACGCCCCTGTTCCCAGTAGATGCGCGGCCCGGCGCCCCGCGCCGCCTCGCCGGTGAGCCAACTCCCGAGCACCCGCACGCGCCGCCCCGCGGCGTCGACGAAGAAGGCGCCCGGAAAGGGCGGCGCCACGGCGCGGATCAGGTTATGGATCTGCCAGGCGGAACCCGCCCAGTCGATGCGCCCGTCCTCGGGGCGGCGCCTGCCGAAGTAGCTCCCCGCGGCCAGGTCGAGCGGCGTCTCGGCATGCGCGCCGGCCAGCATCCGCGGGAGCGCACGCAGCAGCAGCGCCTCGCCGGCGCAGACCAAGCGCTGGAACACCACCTGGGCGGTGTCGTTGGGCAGGATCGGTACCCGCTCCTGATCAACCAATGCGCCGGCATCGGGCTTCTCCACCATCCGGTGCAGGCTCATGCCGGTCTCCGGCTCGCCGCGCAACACGGCCCAGTTGACCGGTGCCCGGCCGCGATACTTCGGCAACAGCGAGCCGTGCAGGTTATAGGCGCCGCGCGTGGGGATCGCCAACAGCGCCGGGCCGAGCATGCGCCGATAGTAGAACGAAAAGATCCAGTCCGGTGCGCAGGCGCGCACACGCGAGACGACCTCCGGTGCATTGGGGTCTTCCGGCGCGATCCAGCCTATTCTCTGCCAGTCGGCCAGATCGCGGACGCGCTCGAACCACTGATTCTCGTTGGGGTCGTCCTCGTGCGTGACGACCAGCGGGACCTCGATCCCAAGATGCAGCAGCGCGGCGAGGCCACGCACCCCGACGTTGTGGTAGCCGAAGACGACGGCCCGGCGCGCCGGTGTGCTCATCTGTGCCTCGGCACCGGATCCAGCCGCGGCTTCAGCTCCTCGCGCACCAGATAGAAGGGTCGCCCACGCGACTGCTCGAAGACCCGCCCGACGTATTCCCCAAGCACGCCGATGCCGAACAACAGCACGCCAATCAGGAAGAACAGGATGCCGAACAACGTGAACACGCCCTCCACCTCGGGCCCGACCACCAGCCGGCGCACGGCCAGGTAGAGCACGAACAGGAAGGAGAGAAGCGAGATGCAGATGCCGGCTGCCGAAAACAGCTGCAACGGCAGGATCGAGAACCCCGTCAGCAGATCGAAGTTCAGACGGATCAGCTTGAACAGCGCGTACTTCGACTCGCCCGCCGCGCGCTCGGCGTGCTCCACGACGATCTCGGTGGGGCTGGCGGCGTAGAGATAGGCCAGGGCAGGAATGAAGGTATTGGGCTCGTCGGCCGCGACCACGGCATCCACGATGGGCCGGTCATAGGCGCGCAACATACAACCCTGGTCGGTCATGTTGATGCGCGTAATGCGCTCGCGCACCCGGTTCATCGCGCGCGATCCCAGATCGCGCCACCAGGGATCACCGATGCGTTTGCGCCGAATGCTGCCGACATAATCATGCCCGGCATCCATCTCGGCGAGTAGCCGCGGGATCTCCTCGGGTGGATTCTGCAGGTCCGCGTCCAGCGTGATCAGACGCTGCCCCACGGATGCGCCAAAGCCGGCGATGATGGCCGCGTGCTGGCCGGCATTGGCGCGCAGATAGACCACGCGGGTGCGCTCCGGCCGCCGCTGGTACTGGCGGCGCAGCAGGCCAGGGGAGCGGTCGCGGCTGCCATCGTCGACGAACACGACCTCGTAGGTCAGGCCCAGCCCATCGAGCACCGGGTACAGGCGCTCGAACAACAACTCGAGCACCGCCTCCTCGTTGTAGACCGGGATCACCACCGACAGCGCGACCCCGGTGTCCTGGCCGGCCGAGTCTGGCCCCACTGCGTCAGACACCGATCAGGTCCTCGAGCGCGGCGCAGACCCGATCGACGTCCGCCTCCGTCATCGACGGAAACAGCGGCAGCGTCAGCGTCTGCGCGCCGATGCGCTCGGCGTTGGGAAAGTCACCAGGACCATAGCCGAAGCGCCGATACAGGCCGAACAGGTGGATGGCCGGATAGTGGATCCCGGCACCGATGCCGCGCTCGCGCAGCGCCGCGACAAAAGCCGTGCGCGTGGTTGCAAGCGCGTCGAAGTCGATACACACGCAGTACATATGCCAGCTGTGACCCGGCACGTCCTCGGGCAGACGCAGCCTCTCCGGGCAGGCGCCACTCGCACCGAGGCGCTCGAGATAGCGTCGCGCGAGGTCCCGGCGGCGGGCATTGAACCCATCGAGCCTGGCCAGTTGCGCCAACCCCAGCGCGGCACCCACGTCCGGCATATTCATCTTGCCGCCCCACTCGGGGACATCGACATGGCCCTCGGCATCCTTCTCGATGCCATGGAAGCGCACGCGCTCCAGGCGCCGCGCCTGGCCCTCGTCGGCCAGCGC
>JAXGTD010000146.1:0-9650 GCA_040775095.1 Chromatiaceae bacterium
CGAGACCAAGCGCCTGGCCGAGGCCCGAAAGGCCCGTATGGACGCGATCATGCAGGCCAAACGCGAGGCCATGGCCCGGCGCAAGCGCGAGGCCCAGGCCGCCGGCGCCACATCCAAGTCGACCCGACCCCAGCCGGAAGAGGCCCAGGCATGAGCAACGCCACCCCGATCGCCGGGCCCTATGCCCACGCCCCGGTCAGCATCCGCCGCAGCATGGGACTGGTCATGCTCGCCCTGGTCCCCGCGACCCTGTTCGGTCTCTACCAGTTCGGCTGGCCGGCCATCGGCCTGTTCTTGGTGACCCTGGTCGCGGCATTCATCTTCGAGGCCATCGCCCTGTTCGTCGCCGGACGCCCGCCGCGGGCATTCCTCAGCGACGGCTCGGCGCTGCTCACCGGCTGGTTGCTGGCCCTGTCGCTTCCGCCTTTCGCGCCCTGGTGGATCGGCGTGCTTGGCAGTTTCATCGCGATCGTCGTCGCCAAGCAGGTATTCGGCGGGCTGGGCCAGAACCTGTTCAATCCGGCCATGGTCGCCCGGGTCGCCCTGCTGATCTCCTTCCCATTGGAGATGACCCGCTTCGTGGGGCCCCAGCCGCTTGGCTCCAGCGCCACGCCGGACCTCTCGACCGGGCTTGGCATTACGTTTGGGGGGCAGTCGTTCGATGCCTTGAGCGGCGCCTCCGTGCTCGGCCACGTGCGCACCGAGCTCGGTCGTGGCCATGACCTGACCGGCGTGCTGACCGACGCCTGGCACCCCCTGGAAGCATCCCTCGGCACCGTGGCGGGCAGCATGGGTGAGACCTCGGCCCTGCTGCTCCTGCTCGGCGGCCTCTACCTGATCGCCACGCGCGTCATCACCTGGCACATCCCCGCCGCCGTGCTCGGTTCCCTGGCCCTGCTGGCCACGCTGATGCACCTGCACGACCCGCTCCACTACCCCGATGCCCTGTACCATCTGGTCAGCGGTGCCGCCCTGCTGGGGGCCTTCTTTATTGCCACGGACCCGGTGACATCACCGGTCTCGGTGCCGGGCCAACTGGTCTTCGGCGCCGGATTGGGGGCGCTGATCTATGTGATCCGTACCTGGACCGGCTATCCGGAGGGGGTCGCTTTCGCTGTCATGCTGATGAACGCGGCCACCCCCGCGATCGATCGCTATCTGCGCCCACGCATCTACGGGCGGCGACGCGATGGCCAGCCCCTGGACATGGAGAAGAAGGCCTGATGGAGCTCGCGGCGCTGCGCAACAACTTGAACTATCAGGGCCTGTCCCTGGGGATCGTCGGTCTGGTCACCAGCGGCCTGCTGGCCCTGGCCGCCACCGCGACGAGGCCCGCCATCGAGGCCGCCGAGCGTCGCGATCTGATGGCCTCCCTGACGCAGGTCCTGCCCGGCGGCTTCGACAATGACCTGCTTGCCGATGCCATCGAGGTCCCAGGGCCCGACGGGCGGGTCAGCGTTTACCGGGCCCGCCACGGGTCAGAGATCGATGCGGTGGTGTTCCGGGTCACCGGGCAGGGCTATGCCGGCCCGGTGGTCTGCCTGCTCGGGATCGACCCGCGGGGCAAGATCCTCGGGGTTCGGGTACTCAAGCACGCCGAGACCCCCGGTCTCGGCGACAAAATCGAACCGAGCAAGTCCGATTGGATCAACGGCTTCGCCGGCAGGACCCTCGGGAATCCCGCCCCGCAACGCTGGGCGGTGAAGAAAGACGGCGGCGACTTCGACCAGTTCAGCGGCGCCACGATCACCCCCAGGGCCGTCGTCGGGGCCATCAAGGGCGGGCTCGAGCTTTTTGCCAGTCAACGGGCACGGATGCTTGGAGAAGAAATGGGCGAGGCAAGGGCCGATGCAAGCCCCTGAGCGTCGCCCGCGCCGGAACATCACCGCTCGAGCCACCACGACGCGGCGCATCTGGGCCCTGCATTGCCGGGCCTCGCCCTGTGGGCAGGGGGGCCACCGCCCCCAAACCGCCTGACCGGTTCGGCGCGCCCTGTTCATCGCGTCCAGCCGTAGAGAAACCGAACCGAGGAATCACCGAATGCGCCCCGATTATGCGCTCATCGCCCGTAACGGCCTCTGGGACAACAATGTCGTACTGGCCCAGATGCTGGCCCTGTGCCCGACCCTCGCGGTCACCGGCAGCGCGACCAATGGCCTGGGCATGGGGCTTGCCACCACCGCGGTGCTGACGACCTCGAACACGCTCATCGCCTCGCTGCGCCACCTGATCAGTCCACAGGTGCGCATCCCCATCTACATCGTACTGATCGCCACCCTGGTCACGCTGGTAGACATGGCCCTGAATGCCTGGCTGCACGACCTTTACAAGATTCTGGGGCTGTTCATCGCACTGATCGTGGCCAATTGCGCCATCCTGGGCCGGGCCGAGGCCTTCGCCGCCAAGAGCTCGGTTGCGGCGGCTGCCGCGGACGGCCTGATGATGGGTCTGGGGTTCACCGCCGCTCTGGTGGTCATCGGGGCGGTGCGCGAGATCATCGGCAGTGGCACCCTGTTTGCCCAGGCATCCTTGCTGCTGGGCCAGGGCATGGGCTTTCTGGAAACGACCCTGATCCCCGATTATCGCGGCTTCCTACTCGCGATCCTACCGCCCGGCGGCTTCCTCGCGATGGGATTTATCCTCGCGGGCAAGCGCCTGCTCGACCGACGCCTGGCCGAAGGCCGTGGGAGCAGCAGCGCCAGCCGTGAGGCCGTGGCATGAACATTGGTGTCGCCTACGCGAGCAAGTTCAAGCGGCTTTGGCTCAAGCTCGAGGTCCCGGACGGCAGTACGGTACGCGAGGCCATCGAGCTCTCCGGACTGCTGGCGCAGTTCCCGGAGATTGACCTGGATACACAGGAGGTCGGCGTCTTCGGCAAGATCGTCGCGCTCGACGGCGTCCTGAAACACGGGGACCGAGTGGAAATCTACCGGCCCATCACGGCCGACCCGGAGACGGTGGAGCGGCGGGATCTCGACTAGCACGACGCCGATCACCCGGCGAATCGCCCGGATAGCGGTACCCCGCGGGAGGCGGATGGCCCGCTATCCGGCTTTGCGCCGCCTGCGTCCGTCGCCGGAGTCCACCCCGGTGTGTCCACCCGGGATGGATTGGAGCGATCCCTTCCGCGGATGGCGCCGCTCGTCTCCAGAGCCGGCCGTCTTCAGCTCGCGTGGGCGCGCCCCGCCCGCGCGGGATCCGCCTCCTCCTCGGCGCGCGCATCTGCTGCCGCGGTTGCATCGCCATAGACCAACTCGGGCTCGGCCCCGGATTCCACCGCCGCCTGTTCCACGCGCACACCCGTGACCTCACCGACCACGGATGGCAGCTCAAACATGGTCCGCTGCAGCAGGCCCTCGAGCACGCTGCGCAGCCCTCGCGCGCCCGTGCCCCTTGCGATGGCCTTGCGAGCGATGGCGCTTAGCGCGCCCGGGGTCAGCTCCAGGCTGACCCCTTCGAAGGCAAACAGCTGCTGGTACTGTCGCACCAGGGCGTTGCGTGGCTCGGTGAGGATGCGTACCAGGGCGACCTCATCCAGCTCGTGCAGAGCGGCGATGACCGGGAACCGACCGATGAGCTCCGGGATCAGCCCGAACTGACGCAGGTCGTCGGGGTGGGTCTCGGCGTAGATCTTGCCCCTCTCGAGGGCCGGGACCTTCGCCGGCGGCTCGGCGTGGAAGCCGATGCCGGCGTATCCCGGCTCGAGCCGACGGGTGAGCACGGACTCCAGCCCGGCGAAGGCCCCACCGGCGATGAACAGGATATTTCGCGTATCGATGCTCTGTCCCTCGCCTGCCTCCTTGCGGCCTTTCGGCGAGAGCTTGACCCGCGTCCCCTCCACCAGCTTGAGCAGCGCCTGCTGGACCCCCTCGCCGGAGACGTCGCGGGTGCCGTGTGCGCTCTCTCCCTGACGGGCCAGCTTGTCGACCTCGTCGATGTAGACCATGCCCCACTGGGCCGCCTCGCTGTTGCCTTCCGCGGCATCGAGGAGCCGGGCGAGGATGCTCTCCACGTCTTCGCCAACGTAGCCGGCCTGGGTCAGGGTGGTCGCATCGGCGATTACAAAGGGCACCCCGACGATGCGTGCCAGGGTGCTGGCGAGCAGGGTCTTACCGGTACCGGAGGGACCGAGCAGCAGGATATTGGACTTGTCGATCTCGACCCGATCGCCAGCGTCGAGCCGCATCCGTGGGTTGTGGGTCTCAGCGGCGAGGCGCTTGTAGTGGTTGTAGACGGCCACGGCCAGCGTCTCTTTGGCGGCCTCCTGGCCGATCACGTACTGGTCCAGACTGTCTTTGAGCTCGCGCGGCTTGGGCGGCGCCTTCAGGGGGAGGTTTAGGACTCGCTTGCGCCCCCAGCTCGACACCACCTGATGGGCGAGGGTAACGCAGGACTCGCAGATATGACCATCCATGCCGGCGATCAGCGGGACCTCGGCGGACTGGTCCACCCCGCAAAACGAACAATGGTGCACGTCGGGGTGCGTCATGCGGCAACCCCCTTCGGGTCCGCCGGCTTCACGCCGGCCTGGTCCCTTCGCAGCCCGGCGATCCATGCCTTTTGACAGTTTCGCTGCTGGCGCTCGGTCATCAGGTCCATGATCTGATCACGAACCTTTGCAAGGGGTGGGCACAGCGCCGGATGGATCTTTTCACACCAGAGCAGGTGAAAGCCCAGCTCCGTACCCACGACCCCACTGACCTCACCCTCCGCCAGGTTGAACAGCACGGCATCGAGCTCCGGATACAGCTGCCCCCGACTGACCGTGCCAAGACGCCCGTCCTCCATGGCGCTGGGACACTCGGAGTGGCGCCGCGCCAGGGCGCCGAAACGCCCCGTGCGTCCAATCAGGCGCTCGGCCAGTTGCTCGATTCGCGCCCGGGCCTCGGCCCAGCTGTTCTCGGGAAAGTCCTCGTTCACGGTGATGAGGATCTGGCGAACCGTGCGCCGTTCCGGGCGGGTAAAGCGCTCGCGGTGGAGCTCGTAGAACAGGCGCAGGTCCAACTCGCCCAGGGTCGGCGCGCGGGCGGCGACCTTGGCCATGACGGCGTCGAACACCAGCTCCCGGCGCAGGGCGCCGCGCAGGCTCGCCTCATCCAGGCCGTTGTGGGTCAGCTCGTTGTGCATTTCCGCGGGTTCCGCGTAGCGCCCGGAAATCTCCGCGAGCGAGGCATCCAATTGTCCCTCGCCGATGACCACCCCTTTGGCCTCAGGGCTGTTGATGACCAGTTCCTCCAGATCGAACGTCTTGTCGGCCTGGCGTCTGGCCTGGACCCCCTGCTCGGGGGTCAGTGCCGCCGTGCTGCTCTGATAGCGCTCCTGGGCCGCTCGCAGGAGGTGGTAGGCGTACTCTGGCGGACGCTCTGGGGAGGTCATGGCTCAGGGCCCTCGCAGCTGGGGGCGGAAGCAACCCGCGCCATGACTGGCGCCGGCTCCAGTGCTTGCTGGGGAATCTGGAGGATGTTGCGCCCTTCGAAATAGACCTGATAGGAATAGGTCCCCTTGCCCGTCGGCATGACCTTGGTCACTTCACCGATCTCGCCACGCTCCACCAGTACCCGCCCACCGCTGGCGAGACGAACCCGGGCGGCGACGCGCTCGCGGAACTCGAATCGACTTGGGGCCCAGGGCGCATCCGATGGCTGCAGCTCCTCCTCGCGGCAGCCGACCACGCGGCCGGCCTCCATGAAGTGGACCGTGTAGATGAGCTGATCCTGCAGGAAGGTGCCCACGTCGCGCACGTAACCGACGCTGCCACGAGGCACCAGCAGGGTGCCGGTATCCTCGCCGGGGAAGGTTCCGTCGTTGCGGATGTTTCGGATCACCCGCACCGCGTCACCGTACTCGTATTTAGGCAGCACCGCCGAGCTGCCCCGTCAGATCGCTGAGAGAGACGCTAACGGTTCGCGGCTCCTTCATGTGGAAGACATGGAAGACCTTCTCGGTGCGCGCATCGGAGTGGACAAAGTCCTCGTAAGCCGCGCGTAGCAGGTCCGCATAGAGGCTGTAGCGCTCTGCCGGGTCGGCGGGCTCCTCGCCCGCCTGGGCCAGATAGTCGTGGAAACGTTGCAGAATGTGCAGGCGGTTGACCTGCACCACACTGGCGTCGAAGGGAACCTCGAAGTAGCCGAGAAAGTCCTCGGCGCTGGACAGTTCTTCGAGGTCGAGATCCATGTCGGATTGCGGGTCGGTCATGGTCGGCTCCTGGTCGTTGGTTTATCGCTCCGCCGGGTGGACGAGCGTGGCGCATCCACCCGGAAAACATGGAGCGACGCGGGTTGAGGACGTCTCCTGTAGGGGCACTCAGGTCCGAAGGACCCGCACATTGCCTCCGGCGCCCCTGACACGCTGCTCGGTCACCTTACCGCGCGCAAGCGCGATCAACTCTGTCAGACCCAGGCGGTTACTGGTATCCAGGCCGGAGAGCTTCTCGAACCGCTCCAGGGCCCCGGGCGCGTCGCCCAGACGCAGGCACAGATAGCCCGCCCCTTTGATCGCAAGCAGCAGGAAGCGCGTCAGGCTCATCGAGGCCAGCACCGCCGGGCCCAGGGCGTTGCTGTCGATGTCGCGCCAGTCCGGCCCGATGCCGAGGCGCTTGGCGCTCAGGGCGATGGCGCGCTCGGCCACCAGCAGGCACTCGGCGTAACGGTGGCGGTAGTAGAGATAGCGATACAGGGCGACCAGGACGGTCAGGTGCTCGGGCTCCAGGAAGTAGGCCCGCAGCAGACAGTGTTCGGCCGTATCCTCCCCATAGGCCGCGGCCGCCCGCTCCAGCAGTCGCTCCGTCTCCGGGCTCACGGGCTGATCGAAGTACATGTCCTCGCCTTGGAAGTCGAGTAGGTCCATGGGATCTAATCCTCCGTCTCGGGCCGTGCGATCGGCTCCCAGATCAATCGGGCGTCGCACCCGCGACACTCGTGAGCTTGCTCGGTGCCGCCGGGGATGCAGCCGTGGGTACCCGCCCGCTGCTCCAGCAGGCGAATACGCTCCAACAGGCACGCAATGGCACCCGCGACCGGATCGGGGATCAGATGATGGTTCAGGTCAATGCCATGGGGGTTGTCCTGCGCCCCTTGCCCTGGGGAGCGGCGGGTCTGTACCACCTTGCCCGGTATGCCCACCACGGTGCGCCCCTCGGGCACGTTACCGATGACCACGGAGTTGGCGCCGACCCTGGACCCCGCCCCCAGAACCACCGGGCCCAGCACCTTGGCGCCTGCACCCACGACCACACTGTCGCCGAGGGTTGGGTGACGCTTGCCCTTGCTCCAGGATGTGCCGCCCAGGGTCACGCCGTGATAGAGGGTCACATCGTTACCGATCTCCGCGGTCTCGCCAATGACCACGCCGCTGCCATGGTCGATAAAGAACCTCAGCCCGATGGTCGCCCCCGGGTGGATGTCGATGCTCGTCCAGATGCGCCCGATATAGGAGATGAAGCGCGGCCCCCAGCGCCAGCCGCGCTCCCACAGGGCATGGGCGATGCGATACAGAAAGATGGCGTGCAAGCCGGGGTAGGTGGTCAGCACCTCCACGCGGGTACGCGCCGCCGGATCCCGGTCGAAGACGCAGTCCAGGTCCAGGCGCAGCCGACCCCAGAGGCCCAATGCCGGGATCTGCTCCAATACTGCTTCAGTCATGGGCTGGGTCCTGCACCAGGGTGAGCATCGAGGGATTCATTGCAGGGGCGCGGCGACAAGCGGATCACCGATTTCCCGCAGGAACCCCAGCATCTCGGCCGAACGCGGCGGGCGCTTGGTCTGGGTCACGAACCGCCGCACGAGCGGTAAGACCAGGGCGGCCTGATCCAGGTCCAGCTCGACCTGAAGCAGGTCGGCGTAGGCCTGCCGCACCGCGCCCCGCCCGGAGTGCTTCCCCAGGACGAGCCTGTGGCCGCGACCGATCTCGGCGGGGTCCACGCCCTGGTAGTTCTGCAGGTCCTTGAGCAGACCATCGACGTGAATCCCGGCCTCGTGGGTAAAGGCGCCGTCGCCCACCAGGCTCTTCTGCCAGCCTACCGGCCGACCGGAGGCGTTGGCCACCAGGCGCGACAGGCCCTCGAAACGCGACAGGTCCACCCCGGTGCCGATGCCGTGCAGGTGCTTGAGCCCCATCACCACCTCTTCGAGGGCGGCATTGCCGGCTCGCTCCCCGAGACCGTGGACAGTCGTGTTCACGTGGGTGGCCCCTCCCCGCACCGCCGCCAAGGTGTTGGCGGTGGCCAGGCCCAGGTCGTCGTGGGCGTGCATCTCGATCTCCAGGTCGCACAGCGCGCGCAGGTCGCGGATACGCTCGAACACCGCGAATGGGTCCAGCAGGCCGAGCGTGTCGGCAAAACGCAGGCGCCGGGCACCTGCCTCCTGGGCCGCCTCGGCCACCCGCCAGAGAAACGCGGGTTCCGCGCGCGAGGCATCCTCGGCCCCGACACAGACCTCCAGCCCCAGGTCCAGTGCCGCCGGCACCTGGCTGCGCACCTGGGCTAGGACCCAGTCCCGATCACGATTGAGCTTGCGAGCGATCTGTTGGTCGGAGACGGGGATGGACAGGTCCACCAGGTCCACGCCAAGGCCAGCGCAGTGGGCCAGGTCATCCTGGCGCATGCGCGTCCAGGCCATGAGGCGGGCCGAGAGACGCAGGTCCACCACGGCGCGGATGGAGTCGCGTTCCTCCTCGCCCATCGCGGGGATGCCCACCTCGAGCTCCGCGACACCCAGTGCGTCCAGGCCCCGCGCAATGGCGAGCTTTTCGTCCAAAGAGAAGGCCACGCCCGCTGACTGCTCTCCGTCGCGCAGGGTGGTGTCGTTGATGACGATGCTGGGATTGTTGGTCGTCATGGGATGCCTCCCGATCTCTGTTGCGAGATGAGAAAGCAATCCCCAGGCCAATCTGCTATAGCATGTTAATTCAGTAAGTTATTGGCCCCGCCCTGGTGCGTTTGGGGCGTCTGCGACAAGGCCCCGTGGCGGCGGTTTGTCGGACAGGCGACGACGCGGGCGACGCGGCTCGCTTGCGCTGGGCCATGGCCGGGCAACGCCGATCAAAGGGTGCCCGGCCATGGGAAAGGCTTACCAACGCCCGGACACGCTCCCGGATCGGCTGCGCGCCCAGTCACTCCGATGGATGAAGACGCCGCACCGTCCCCGGCGTGCACGTGAAACGCTATCTGTTGGGGTTTTCCGGGCTCAGGCCACGGCCCCTGTTCTGGTTCGTCCGCTCCAGCTGCTCGCCAGTGGGAACGGCTGGGAAGTATCGATCTGCCAGTTGCGCGAGAATCAAGCCGCAGAGCAAGCCCGCCGAGTCTGCCACGAGATCCAGCCATTCTCCGCTGCGATTCACGTACGGCTGAATGAGCTCGATGAGTCCACCGTAGGCCACGAAGAGGAAACCGATCGATATCCAGTGATCTGGTTTGCGCAAAGCCAAAGGAAACATCAGGACCGCGTACGCGATCAGATGATGGGACTTGTCATTTCCGGGTAACGACGGCAGACCTTCCTGCGGCCACAGGGATACGAGTGCAATGAGCCCAAGAGTGGCCAGCGTGAAAGAGATCCAGTTCAATCTGATGAATGTCAGCAGGTGAGCCATCTGGCTCGTGTTCCTCTCCATGCCCGGCTGGTGAAGAAATATGGGCAGATCGACGCAGGGCC
>JAXGTD010000147.1:0-9447 GCA_040775095.1 Chromatiaceae bacterium
CAAGGACCGCATCCTCGGGGCGACCATCGTCGGCGAGCATGCCGGGGAGCTGTTGGCGGAATTCACGCTGGCCATGCAGCACGGCCTGGGGCTGAACAAGATCCTCGCCACCGTCCACCCCTATCCCACCTGGAGCGAGGCGGCCAAATACGCCGCCGGGGAGTGGAAACGGGCTCATGCCCCGCGGCTCATCCTGTCCGCCCTGGCGTGCTTTCACGCCTGGCGCAGAGGGGGCGCAATGCCGATTCCCGGAGACGACCCGCGCCCGCACGGCACGCCATGAGGCTCAGCATCATCATCCCCGCGCTCGATGAGGCGCGCGGTATCGTTGCCACGCTCGCCTCCTTGCAGGCGTTGCGCGCCCAGGGCCACGAGGTCATCCTGGTCGATGGCGGCAGCCGGGATGGGACGCCGAGGCTGGCCGCGCCCCTGGTCGACCGGGTCGTGATTGCCCCGCGTGGTCGGGCGCGGCAGATGAATGCCGGCGCGGCCCAGGCGGGCGGCGATACGCTGCTTTTCCTGCATGCCGACACGCGCTTGCCGCCCGACGCGGTGGCCGTGGTTGGGGCGGCCCTGCTTGCGAGCCCCTGGGGGCGCTTCGATGTCCGCATCCTGGGCCGCCCCTGGATGCTGCGCCTGGTGGCCGCGCTGATGAACCTGCGCTCGCGCCTCACCGGTGTGGCCACCGGGGACCAGGCGATCTTCGTTGAGCGCGCCGCCTTCGTCCGCGTGGGCGGCTATCCGGATCAGCCGCTGATGGAGGACATCGCCCTTTCGCGGCGGCTGAAACGCCTGGGTCGGCCGGCCTGCCCGCGCGCGCGCGCGCTCACGTCGGGCCGGCGCTGGGAGGAGAGCGGTGTCTGGCGCACCATCCTGCTCATGTGGCGGCTGCGGTTCGCCTATTGGCGCGGCGTCCCGGCCGAGCGCCTGGCCACCCGCTACATCGCTCCGGCAAACCGCGCCATCCGGTGCCCGGACAAGGCTCGATCGTGAGCGCCTTGCGCATCCTGGTCTTCGCCAAGGCCCCCGTGCCCGGTCGGGTGAAGACAAGGCTCATCCCCGCCCTGGGCCCGGTGGGTGCGGCCAGGCTGGCCGGGCGGATGCTTGGGCACACGCTGGAGCAGGCGCTCTCGGCGGGAATCGGCCCAGTGGAGCTTTGCGCAAGCCCCGTCTTCACTGCCCCCGACTGGGCCGATTGGCCACTGCCACCCGGTATCGCGCTCAGCACCCAGGGCGACGGCCACCTGGGCGCACGCCTGGCCGGCGCCGCGCGGCGGCACCTGGAACAGGGCACGCGGGTGTTGCTGATCGGCACCGACTGCCCCACGCTGTCCTCCCGACACCTGCGCGCCGCGGACGCGGCCCTGGACAGCCATGATGCGGCACTCTACCCGGCCCTGGACGGCGGGTACGCACTGCTGGGGCTGCGCACCTTCCACGCCAGCCCGTTCATGGACATGCCATGGAGCACTTCCCGGGTCGCCGCCCTGACACGCGCGCGCATACAGGCCCTGGGCTGGCGCCCATGGGTTGGCGAGGCGCTGCCGGACATCGACGAACCCGCGGATCTGCTCCATCTGCCCGCCGGCCTGCGTCGCTCGGTGCGCGCGTGAACCGGCTGAGCCCGCCGGATGCCACCCCGGGTTGGGCCGGGATGGGCGGGCGCCGCCAGTCGATACTGGCACCCGCCCCGGCGCGGCCACCTCGGGCAGAATCCCGTGGGCCGGCGCTCGGTGCTATCAGACTCGCCCCAAACCCTGGCGCGCGGCCGAGAAGCAAGGCGCGCGTTCAGCCTACAATCCACTCTCCCAACCAGAGGCAAGAGCAATGCGAATCCTCCACACCATGCTGCGTACCGGCAACCTGCAACGCTCCATCGACTTCTACACCGGGATCCTGGGGATGAAGCTGCTGCGTCAGAAGGACTATCCGGATGGCCAGTTCACCCTCGCGTTCCTCGGCTATGGCGACGAGTCGGAACACAGCGCAATCGAGCTGACCTACAACTGGGGCGTGGAAGAGTACGACCTGGGCAGCGGCTATGGCCATATCGCCATCGAGGTGGATGACGTCTACCAGGCCACTGAACGGATCCGGGCTCAGGGCGGCAAGATCCTGCGTGAGGCCGGGCCGATGAACGCCGGCAGCACCATCATCGCGTTCGTCGAGGACCCCGACGGCTATCCGATCGAGCTGCTCGGCGCGCGCAAGAAGAACCCCGGGTGAATCGACCGCGGTGCGAGGCTGCCCTAGAAGACAAAGACCCTGTGAGGGGGGGCTCGCCTGTGTGAGGGGTGCTCTGCACCGCGACTCTTCCGGATAAGCTCAGTCGCCCCACGCGCGGGCCCTCCTGCGGCAGGCCCGCGCCGGAAGCACCCCTGCGGCACAGACCATCTTGGCAGGACAGCACCCCGTCTTCCTGGGGGCAGCGTGGCGTGTGGGAGGGGTGGTCCGCACCGCGACCCGAAAGGCTTAAACGCCGGTGTAGCTGGAGACACCTCCCGGCTCTCGCAGCATCTTGTCCACCGCCCCGCTATGGAGCTCCTCCTGGCTGATCATCCGCCGAGCGTATTCCTCCAGCAGCACGGAGCGTCCAGCCGCCAGGTCGAGAAGCGCGCGATATGCCGCCAGGGCCTCGGCCTCATGCGCCAGCGACTCGCGCAGGATGCTGCCGATGTCATGCTTGTGGGTCTCGAGCAGGGACCCGATGCCCAGTGACGGATGCTCGCCGAGATGGGTGATCAGCTCCCCCGCCTCCTGGGCGTGGACCAGGGACTCCTGTGCCTGCTCACGCAGCCAGGAGAGGATGGGGATGCGGCTGTACCCAAACACCATGAAGGAGTAATGCGTATAGCGCACGACCCCCGCCAGCTCCAGCTCCAGGATGCGGTTCAACACCGAAAGCACCGCCGGCTTGTCGTATTGCTGTTCGCTCATTGCTGCTTCCCTCCCGGGATCAATGATCGGCTTTCAGGATCTAAGGACTTGGATCGGCACTCCATGCACGGGTTCCGGATGGGGGGTGGATTCAAAAGCATCGGGATGTGTTGGGCGACGAGCGTCGGACCTCAGCGAGGTCTGCGAAGCACCCACCCCGGCCATGGATTCCGGCATCCGAGCCGGAATGACGAGCACAGGGGCAGCGTTCGTGTCCCGTCGTCCCGGCAGGACGCCCGGACTTAGTGCCATGGACGGTGGGAGGCGGTCTCGCTGAGAGAGCGCGCGAGCGGCAATGACCGTGCGTTGTTCATCACCACGACCAACAAGTGGCGAGAACCCATGCTGGAGGGGTCCTTCAGGCTCCGCGTGATACTGTGGGGCGGGTTCGTTCGTCGCATGATTTCCGCTTTGGCATCAACAATTTCCAAAGAGGTCTTCCCCATGGCCGATTCAGAGACTTGCGCACCGGGCCCGCGGGTCACCGCGCCACCCGAGGGTGTCCTCTACGGAGAACAGACCCGCCTGGCGATCACCAATTTCAGGATCAGCGGCCAACGTTTCCCTCGGGCCATGATCCATGCGCTGGGGCTGATCAAGGCCTGCGCCGCGCGTGTGAACCGCGACCTCGGCATCCTGCCGGCGGACCTGCTCGAGGCGATCGAGGTGGCGGCGATGGCGGTCGCCGAGGGCCGCTACGACGAGCAGTTCCCCGTGGATGTCTTCCAGACCGGTTCGGGTACCAGCACCAACATGAACGCAAACGAGGTGATTGCCGAGCTGGCGCATCGACGTCTGGGGCGTCCCGTCCACGCCAACGATCACGTCAACCGCGGGCAGAGCAGCAACGACGTTATCCCCACGGCGATCCATGTCGGGGCCTCGCTGGAGCTCGTTGGGCTGGTCGCCGCCCTGGATTCGCTACGTGGGGCGATCGAGGCGCGGGCGAGGCAATACGCGGATGCCGTCAAGACCGGGCGGACGCACCTCATGGACGCGGTCCCCATGACGCTTGGGCAGGAGCTCTCGGGATGGGCGGCCCAGGTGGCCGCCGATCTGGCCCGCCTGGGCGACGCCGGACAGAGGCTGCTGGCGCTCGCCCAGGGCGGAACGGCGGTGGGCACCGGTTTGAACACCCACCCCGAATTCGCGGTGCGCTTCGCGGCCGCGATGGCCGAGCGCACCGGCCTTGCCTTCCGCACGGCACCGAACGCCTTCGCCGCGATCGGTGCGCAGGACACGGCCGTGGAGCTCAGCGGGCAGCTGCGAGTCAGCGCCATCACGTTGCTCAAGATCGCGACGGATCTGCGCTGGATGAACAGCGGCCCGGTCTCGGGGCTGCGCGAGATCCGCTTCCCCGAGCTGCAACCCGGCAGCAGTATCATGCCGGGCAAGGTAAACCCGGTGGTGCCGGAGGCGGTCGGCATGGCCTGTGTCCAGGTGATCGGTCTGGATTCGGCGCTCGCGTTGGCCGCGCAGGACAACCGCTTCCAGCTCGCGACCATGCTGCCGCTGATCGCCTTCGATCTCCTGCAGCAGCTGGCGCTGCTCACCGGCGCGGCCCAATCCCTGGAGCGGCAGGCGGTCGCCGTTTTCGAGGCGGATGTGCAAGGGCTGCAGACCCGGGCGAGGTGCAACGCCATGCTGGCGACCGCACTGACGCCTCGCATCGGCTACGACCTTGCGAACAGGATCGCGCGCACGGCGCTGGAGCAGGGGCGCGCGGTCATCGATGTGGCGCGAGAGCAGAGCGGACTCGCGGAGGCAGAGCTTGTAGAGCTACTCGATCCCGAGCGGATGGCGCGGCCCCACGACCACCCCCGCGCGCCGACGCGCAACGGGGGTAAGCCGGGGCGCTGAGGGTCTCGAGAACCCCCTTCATGGCAGTCCCGCCTGGCTTGATGCGGCCATGGGCCCGGCGTCGTTTCCGGATGCATGAGCGAGGCCCCGCCGCCGGTAGACGGCAAAGTTGACTAATATACTTGGTAGAAGATCGGATGATTTTCCTGCAGCGGATCCATCGGATCCCGGAGGGTTTCAGATGAGCTATCACGTTCTCAGCCTCGATCCCGCGCACCGCACCCTGGCGGATGTCGAGGACATTACCACCGAGCACCCCTTCTGCTGGCTGTCTGCCGGCTGGATGGACCTGCGTAGAGCACCGGCGGCGAGCCTCGGCTACGGCCTGCTGTTCGCGATCGCCAGCTACTTCGTCACCCTCCTGATGGTGTTCAATCAGTGGTTCTTCTTGCTCCTGCCGCTCCTGGGCGGCTTCTTCCTCGTCGCCCCGGCCCTGGGGTCCGGGCTCTACGAGATCAGCCGCCGCCTCGAGCGGGGAGAGCACCCAAACCTGGCACAAGCGTTGACGGCCTTCCGGCGCAATCCCTTCCATATCGCCACCCTGGGGGCCTTCTTGGCGGTGGTGCTGCTGGCCTGGATTCTGGTCGCCAACCTGATCTTCGTCGGCCTGGCGGCGGGGATCACCCCGAGCTTCGAAAACGCGCTCGGATACCTGTTCTCGCTCCAGAACCTGCCCATGCTGGCCGTGGGCACGGCGGTGGGTGCGCTCTTTGCCCTGGCCGCATTCGCTCTGAGCGCCCTCTCCGCGCCCATGCTGGTGGATCGGGATGACATCGACGCCCTCAGCGCCATGCAGACCAGCGTCGCGGCCTGCCTGTACAACTGGCGTCCGATGCTGCTGTGGGCGGCACTGATTGCGGTCGTCATCGTCGCCGGCTTCTGCACCCTCTATGTCGGGCTCATCATCGGCTTCCCGCTGATCGGGCACGCCACCTGGCATGCCTATCGGGACCTGTTGCGCAAATAGAGGGCGGATCGAGTGGTGGCATTGGTGGGCAAGCTGGGGCTTGCCCACCCTACGTCTTGTAGGGGGCTCGTTGACCCGGGTAGGGTGGGCAAGGGTGTCTCTTGCCCAGGCGGCGGTGGCATTGGTGGGCAGGCCGGGGCTTGCCCACCCTACGTGTTGCGCGGCAGGCACCGAAAGCTCCGGCGTTACCCCAAGAAAAAAGGCCGACTCTGGAGCTACCCGGAGCCGGCCTTTTTTGTCTGTTCAATCAGTCGTTTAGTGGTGGGCGCGGCTGGGTTCGAACCAGCGACCCCTGCCGTGTGAAGGCAGTGCTCTCCCACTGAGCTACGCGCCCTATGCGAGCTGGAGAATACTAGTCGCTGGCGGGTCCGGGGTCAAACCGGATTGCGGGTTTGCCATCACGTTCGGCGGCTGGCGGAAACGCGGCGGCGGGGCGTTGCCCCGCCCCGTGGCCTGCCGGCGGACTGGCGACGCTAACGGCAGTGGCGTGGGTCGCCGGGCTCGAGCTCGATGATCTCCATGCGGTGGTTGCCGCAGGGGTATTCCGCGGATGGCCCCTGGGTGAGCAACACCAGTCCGCTGTCGACACCCTGGTTGGCGAGCCAGTCGCGGACGAAACCGGTCCAGTCGCCGCGGTCGTTCTCGACATCGACGGCATGGACGCCGTAGGTGAACTGCAGGGCTTGGGATGTGTTGTGGGCGGGGCTGAAGGCGACGATCCAACAGGGCAGACGAAAGCGCGCGATGCTGCGCGCGGTGTTGCCGCTGCGGGTCGGTACGGTGATCACACGCGGCGCGCTGCGCTCGACCGTGTGGTAGACGCTGCGGGCGATCAGATCGACGGCGCGCAGGCTGCCGCCGGTGCCGTAGGCGCCGAGCGCCTGGGCCAGCAGGCGGCCGTCGCGCTCGGGCTCGATGGCGGCGGCGATGCCGGCGAGCATCCCGACGGCCTCGACCGGGAAGCGGCCCATGGCCGACTCGGCGGAGAGCATGACGCAGTCGGTACCGCCGAGGATGGCATTGGCCACGTCGGTGGCCTCGGCGCGGGTGGGGCGCCGGAACAGGACCATCGATTCGAGCATCTGGGTGGCGGTGATGACCGGCTTGCCCGCGAGGTTGGCCTTTTCGGTGATCTGGCGCTGGGCGACGGCGATGCGCTCGATGGGGATCTCGACGCCGAGGTCGCCGCGGGCCACCATGATGCCGTCGGCCGCGCGCAGGATCGCGTCGAGGTTGTCGAGTGCACTGGCGCGCTCGATCTTGGCGATGATGAAGGGGTTGTAGTCCATCTCGCGGGCGGCCTGGCGAACCGCCTCGATGTCTGCGGCGGTGGCGACGAACGACTGGCTTACCGCATCGACGCCATGCGTGGCGGCAAATCGCAGCCATTCATGGTCGTTGTCGGTGAAGGCGCTGATGCCGAGGTCGATACCCGGCAGGTTGAGCCCCTTGCGTGAGCGCAGCTCGCCGCCGGCGCGCACGTTGCAGACCACGTCGGTCGCGGTGACCGAGACCACCTTGAGCAGAATGAAGCCGTCGTTCAGAAACAGGCGGTCGCCGGGACTGACCGCGGCGGGCAGACCTGGAAAGGTGACGCTGACCCGGGATGCGCTGCCAACGACGTCGTCGGTGGTGAGCGTGATCAGCTCGTCGCGTTGCAGCTCGATCGGCTCGGCGGCCAGATCGCCGATGCGCATCTTCGGACCGGGAAGGTCGCCCATGATGGTGACCCGGCAGCCGGTCTCGCGGGCGGCATCGCGGATGCGCCCGATCAGCGTGGCATGGTAGTCCGGGTCGCCGTGAGAGAAGTTCAGGCGCGCGATGCCAAGCCCTGCCTGGACCATCTCGCGCAATACCTCCGGCTGCTCCGACGCCGGACCGATGGTGGCGACGATCTTGGTCTTGTGCGGGTAGGGGTTCATGGTTGCCTTTGGCCCGTCTTCGGGGCATTGCGTGCGTTGGTTGTGCGAACTTGTACGGCCTTGCGCGACGACGCGCCATTCTCGGGTGCGATCTGCCGCGCCGACGGGGCTGCGATCAGCCGCGCCGGTCCTGTGCCCCCGCGCGCCAGGCATCGATTGCGGCCGCATCGATCTGGCCGTCGCGCTCGTACAGCCTGTCGAGCTCGGCCCGGCGTTGCGGCGGGGCCTGGTCCAGCATCCGCGCCACGCTCAGGGCCGGGCCAGCGCCATTGCGGCTGCCGCCGTCGCTGACCGCGGCCAGGTAGATGCTGCGGTCTCCCGAGGACAAGCTCGACTCGACCCGGCAGTCGAGCCAGGCAAGCGCGTCGTCGATACGCGGACTGCCCAGCGGGGTGGAGCGGGTCTGCAGTCCGTCGAATTTGTCGGCATCCCAACCGCTCTGCAGGCCGAAGCGCCAGACCAGGTCGAGGCGTTCGATCGGCAGCAGGTGCAGTGCGAAGCGCCCGCTGGCCTCGATCAGGCGCCAGCTGTGGTGATGTCGGGCCACACCGATGATCATGCGTGGCATCTCGCGCACGATGGACGCGCGCACGACGAAGGTGGCGATGCAGCCGCCGCGTTCTCGACCATCGGCCGCGGTGATCAGCCACAGCGGCGGATCGTAGAGCGCATAGACGTCACTGATGGCCTGGGCCGCGGTGGCGTCGACGGGCGGCGGTGGATCCATGGGCACCGGGTTGGTCTCGTTGACGCCGCGTTCCGGGTCCGATCGCTCGGCGGGTCTACGCCATGTCATGAACATTCCTGGGGTCGGGCAGCGGTGGTGGTCGGGCCGGTATGGTATGCGACTTTGACGCGGCCCCGAAGATCGAGTACCGATCCAGTTCCGAGCGGTGGTGCGTCATTGCGTCGATTCTCGAACGAAATCGCAAGCAAAAATCGGACCACGTACCCCCGGTCATGTCGGAGCACCCCCTGTCGCGGAAGATGGCGCCACCCGGCGGCCCCAACGCCCGGATGGTGCACCGAATCTATCCCCGGGCGGACAAAATCGGTGCCTCCCCGGGGTCCTCGAGTGCCGGCGCTCCCCGGCCCAGGGCGGGTGCGATGATGGGGGCTGGGTCCGGTTTTTCTCCGATCAGCACATAGTAGGGCACGCGCAGACCCGCCAGATAGGGGACGGGCGCCCGATGCTCCTGCAGCCGGTGCCGCGGCAGGCGCTCGCGCAGCAGACGGAGGCGGTTGGGGCACAGGCTCACGCCGTCGTGCTTGAACCACCGCGGCCAGAGGGTGCGTGTGAGCCGGCCGTGCCGGGCCAGACCCGCGGGCGGGGCCGGCTCGGAGACATAGAAATCGACGACACCGAGGGTGCCGCCGGGTTTGAGCATCGCCAGCGCATTGTCGATGGCCGCGCGCCAGTCCGGGATCATGCTCAGCGAGTAGGCGAAGTAGACGCAATCGACGGGGTGCTCGGGCTGCCAGGTGCAGGCATCGGCCTCGACGACGTGGACATTGGGCCGTTGCGCCGCGCGCCGCCGCGCGACGACGAGCAGCGAGGGGCAGAGGTCGACGATGTCGATGCGCCCCACGCACGCGAGCCGCTGGCCGAAATAGCCCAGGTTGTGCCCGGTGCCACCGCCGAGCTCGACGAGGTGGCCGCCCGGCGGAAAGCGCAGCTGGTCGATCAATTCCTGCCGACCCCGCAGGAGTCGCTCGCGGAAGCTGTCGTAGCGTTCCGCCTGGGGGGCGTATAAAAGCTCC
>JAXGTD010000148.1:0-9246 GCA_040775095.1 Chromatiaceae bacterium
ATTTCTCCGGGGACGATAAGCCCATCCACGTGAGCTTCGGGCCCGAGCACTCGCGGCAGGTGGTTCGGATGGTAGCCGGCAGGTCGGGGCGGCTCGTCCCGCGTATGACCTCGCGTGAGGACCTTTTTTCGCTATCCTGAGTGTGCCGTGGCGGCCATGAACCGAACGGATCAGCCCTCCTTACCCCGCGAATAGCGGGGTAAGGGTCATGCCCTCCATCCCATGCAAGCCACCGCCAGTGACTGTCATGCCGGTGGGAGCTGCGTGAATTCAATCACGTTCCTGTCCGGATCGCGGACGAAGACCGATGTCTTGCCATCCGCGAAGGTGACGGGGCCTTCTGTCACGACCAATCCCAACTCCTCCAGATGCCGTTTCGCGGCCGTGACCGAGTCGACCTCGATCGCGTAGTGCGTATAGCCGGGGTATCGCTTGTCGACGTCCATCAGGATGTTCTTCTGATGATTGTCGTCGTCGCCGCTGTCCAGGAGGTTGATCACGATCCCGCTGTCATGCTTGAGCACCACCACGTGCTCTTCCAGATCCTGCCTGGTTACAGAGAATCCGAGCCTCTGATAGAACTCGATGGCCAGATCGAACCGCATGACACGGATGCCGACATGATCAATGCGCTTCAGGTTCATCAATGACGTCCTCATCTGACGGTATCACGACAGGCCCAAAGAACCCGGTGGCGCGCGGCCGGGTGCTTTGTCGTTCACAAACGCCATGGTGGAGAGCCGGTATGCATCCACCCCTGGCTTGCACCGGGAACGCCATGGACCAGCGTGGCGAGTCGCGCTGTTGCTCGGCTCGGCAAATGCGGATCTAGCGCGTTTCCCGTCGGGGCCATGGGGGGTGATTAGCGCTATTCCTCAGTTGGACCGCCTCCCACTGTCCATGGCACCGGGTCCCGGCTTCCTGCCGGGACGCCGGGCCACGAACGTGACCGCTGTGCCCGTTATTCCGGCTCGGATACCGGAATCCAAGGCCAGAGACGGCCAGAGATGGGTGCCTCTCAGCCCCGGTTGAGTTTCGACGCTCATCGCCAAATGGAGCGAACCGGAAACCGCGTTTCCGGCTCGCGAGCTGATCGAGTGCCAGGACGGCATTGGGTCGGCGTCCGCGCACGCAAACGTCGACTCAGGGCGTTTGCGGTTGGGGCCACGTAGCGCCCCAACGATCGAGGAATCCCCGTTCTCGATCGTAGACCGCTCCAATCCATGGATGGATTGGAGGGGCATTGGGAGTGTGGATGATATCCCTATCGCGTTCCCCGTGCCGGGCAGGATGCCCGGCATTTTTTTTCTACCGCAGGCGCCGACGGGTTTAGGCGCGAGACAGGCCCATCGTCGCGGCGGTGCCTGGATCACCCGCTTGTCATGCCCTACAAGCGGCCGATTATTCCAGCTAATGCCCGACGAAGAGGTTGATGACGATCGCATTGACGATATCGATAAAGAAGCCGCAGACCAACGGGACCAACAGGAACGCCCGGTGCGCTGCACCGTACTGTTTGGCCACCGCCGTCATGTTGACGATCGCGGTCGCCGTGGATCCCAACGTGATGCCGCCGAATCCGGCCGAGATCACCGATGCCTCATAGTCCTTCCCCATCGAACGGAAGACCACCAGCACGGTGAATAGCACCGACATGAGTATCTGCAACGTCATCGCCACCGTAAGGAAGGCCAGTGCCCCCTGTAGCTCCCACACCTTGAGGCTCATCAACGCCATGACGAGGAACATGCCCAGCGCGATATCCGAGATCAGCGCGAGGCCCTGTTCCTGACCCGGCCACGCGATGCGTGGGAACCAGCGGCTGGCGGCATTGCTGATCAGGATGCCGGCGATCAGGCACGAGACGAACAGCGGGAGCTTAACGCCTGCCTGTTGCAGGCCCTGGTCGAGTCCATATCCCATGATCAGGGCAATGTTCAGCCAGAGCCAGGCCCAGAGTACGCCATAGGAGTCCACCGGCTCGTGCTGCGCGTCGTTGGCGACGCCGATATCCAGATTGTCGTCGCCGCTGGCGGTCAGCCCATGGCGGTTGATCAGATAGTTGGCGATCGGACCACCGATCACGCACGCGGCGATCAGGCCGACCGTGTTCGCGGCAACGCCGATCTCCTTCGCGTTGCTGATTCCGAGTTGATCAACGAAGGTGGGGGTCCAGGCCACGGTGGTGCCCACCCCGCCCGTGAGTGACACGGAGCCGGCCATCAGGCCCGCCAGTGGGTTCATTCCAAAGGCGCTGGCAACGCCGATGCCGAGCAGGTTCTGCAAGACGATATAGCCGGCGGCGAGCAGGACCAGGATGAGCAGTGGGCGTCCGCCCGAGAGCAGCGTCCGGATATCGGACTTGAGTCCAATCCCCGCGAAGAAATAGAGCAGCAGGTATTCCTGCACCTCGAGCTTGAAGCTGACCTGAAGGTCGAATACGAAGAAAATGATCCCTACGGCAATCGCCGCCAGGAATCCCCCGATCACCGGCTCGGGGATACTGTATCGGCGTAAGACCTCGTAACGCATCAGCGCGAGCTTGCCGGTGAAAAGCAGGATGATCGCGAGCGTGAACGAGACGAAGCCCCCAATCTCGAGTTGTTCCATTCTGGCCCCCTGATCTTTTAGGTCTGAGAAGAATGCCGATTTCGAGGGCCTGCCGCCCGGCACCATGGATGTCCCGGCGTTGTCGAGTGCGCCAGCCGCTTGAAAACCGCGCACCTCGCCAGTCGCGCCTCGCGCGCTGGGAGCCGATTACAGGCATGTAATCGGCGTCTGCCCAAGACGGACCCGATGCCAGGTGTCTTCTGCACGGGACAGGACCGCGCTGCAGGGTGATAAACGCCCTTGCTAAGCGAGACCGCCTCCCCGCCCGTGGCACTGGATCCCGGCGTCCTGGCGGGGCGACGGGACGCGAACGTTGTCGTCGTGCTCGTCATTCCGGCTCGGGTACCACAATCCAGGGCCAGGTATGGGTACTGCGCAGCCCCGGCCAATTTCTTACGCTAATCGCCATGCGCAGTCGTCAGCGGCCGCGCCGCGCTGAGAACGGCTCGATCCACGGCGAGGGCGTCTGCCCGCGGGGTGTGATCCCGGATGTCGGGTGTCGGCCCCGCCCGGGTCAGTCTTCGTCCTCACCGGTGTCGTACTGCTCCAGGCGCAGTCTCAGCAGGGCCAGCCGCCGCCGTGGCTGATCGACGTCGACATGTACCCTCTCCAGGTGATGCAGCAGCGCCTCGGCCTGGGGTACCAGCATCGCCAGCTGATCGCCGTCGAAGACCTCGCAGGCGGCCTCCGCCTCGGCCTCGGTGGCGGTGAGCAACGATGGAATGAGCTCGGCCGGCATGATGGGACTTTGCGGGTGCAGCAGGTCCGCGACCAGCGGCTGCTCGAGCAGCCGGAAGTGGATGGCGCGGGCCGTCTCCTCGTCACTGAGCTCCTGGTGCGCGATGGGATCGGCCCCGGCATGGTGCCAGATGGTCTTCATGATCACGGCGATGAGGCGGCGGATGGACGCCTTGTCGCGTTCGTGATCCTCTGGCAGACCGCATGCCTGCTCGTAGCATGACTCCAGGGCCTCTTTCAGACCCAGCACCGCATCGCTGCTGGCATCGGAGGGCAAATCGACCGCCTGCTTGACCAGACCGCGAAACTCGACCAGAAACCCCTCCATTTCCTCGTGATCGGCCTTTTGGGCGGCGAGCAGCGCCTCGGGCTCCACTTCCCGTGGCGGCCAGGCAAAGAGCGGATTTTCGTGTTGTCTCAACAGGTGGCGCTCACGTCGGCCAGGCCTGTGGGTAAAGGGAAGTTCCATCGAGCGCGAATCTCTAACTTGACAGGACGGGGTGCGGGAACTGGTGCAGTCTACACCCGTACTCATGGCCAGGGCGTCTCGACGCTCGACCAATCCAAGGGCCGATCCTGGTGGGCGAGCACCCGGCCCGGAGCGCCCAGGATGACGCTGGCGAGGTTTTTCATCCGGATCGGCCCTCCGCCAGGGTCTCGTAGACCGCCGAATAGTCGGCATCCCCGAGTCCCGCCCCAACGGCGCGGGCCAGGGCCGCCTCGACCGCGATCAGCACCGCCGTGTCCATCGGTGACTGCTCGGCGACGCGACGGAACAGGGTCATGTCCTTGAGCAGATGCTTGAGCGGGAAGTTGGCGGTGCCATAGTCGTGTGACAGGTATTTGTCGAGCTTCTTGTCGAACGTGGGCGCGTAGAGCGCGCTCGCGCGCAGCAGGGCCATGAACTGCTCTACGTCGATGCCCTGTTCGCGCACCAGCCCGAGGCTGAGCGAGAACACGGCGGTGAGTCCGGCGATGAGCTGGTTCATGGCCAGCTTCAGCGCGGCACCCTGTCCCACATCACCGATGCGCTGGGGTGCCGCAGAGAGCGCCTCCAGGATCGGCAGACAGCGTTGATACAGTGCCGGCGCACCGCCAGCCATCACGATCAGGCGGCCCTCGCGGGCCTCCGGTAGGCTGCCCAGCACGGGCGCCTCGAGATAGTCGGCTCCGGCCTCGGCGGCGCGCCGGGCGATGCGCCGACTCTCGTCCGGGGCGATCGTCCCCATCTGCAGGATCACCCGTCCGGCCAATGCCGGGGATGTCGCCGGGTCGAACAGGGTCGCCTCGATGGCCGATGCATCGCTCAGCAACAGGATCGACGCGTCGGTGCCGGCGATGGCCTCGGCGGCCGTCGCCGCCGGCACGATGCCGGCAACCGACAGCGCCCTGGCTTTTTCCGGGCTGCGGTTCCATCCCGTGACATGGAAGCCGCGCTCATGGAGCCGGATCGCGATTTCAGAGCCGAGCAGGCCGAGGCCGAGGACGGAGAGCTTCATAGGGGCGTGACGAGTTGTGCGTAGTGGGTGGCGTGATCAACTGGCCGGCATTGCATGGTGGCACGGTGTCTGGCGCATCCCGGCCCGTGGCCGGGTACCCGCCGGAGCCATTCACGCGCCGCGCAGGGTCTTGATGACCGGCGCGGTGT
This sequence comes from Chromatiaceae bacterium, assembly GCA_040775095.1. Classification (GTDB taxonomy): domain Bacteria; phylum Pseudomonadota; class Gammaproteobacteria; order Chromatiales; family Chromatiaceae; genus JAXGTD01. The sequence goes on from JAXGTD010000148.1 coordinate 4,997, forward strand.
CGGGTCTGACACCGCGCCAGAGCAGGAACGATTCCGCGGCCTGTTCGACGAGCATGCCGAGCCCGTCGACCGCTCTGCCGGCGCCATGTGCCAGGCCCCACCGGCAAAACGGAGTCGGCTCGTCGGCGTAGACCATATCGTAGGTCCAGCCGCCATCGGCGAGGCATTGCCCCGGAATCGGGGGAACGCTGTTGCGCAGGCCGGCCGCCGTCGCGTTGATGATCAGGTCGAATCGGCGAGCGGCCAGAGTGTCGAGGCCGCCACCGCCGACGTCGCCGAAGGCGCGTCCGGCCTCGACCAGCGCGAGCGCCTTCGAGGCGGTACGGTTGGCAATGAACAGGCTGGTCAGCCCGGTCTCCAACAGTGGGCGCAGAACCCCCCGCGCGGCACCGCCTGCCCCGAGCAGCAATATCCGCTTGCCCAGGAAGTCGAAACCCTGGTTGTCGGCCAGATCCCGAACAAGTCCGACCCCGTCGGTGTTGTCGCCGCGCAGGGCGCCGCCGTCGAGCACAATCAGGGTATTGACCGCGCCGGCGCTCTCGGCGCGCGGGCTTCGGTCCTCCAGGAGCCGCCATGCCTGTTCCTTGAACGGCACGGTGACGTTGAGGCCGCGTCCGCCCTCGGCCACGAAGCGCTGCACATCGCCGGCAAAGTCCTCGAGGCTGCCCAGAATACGCCCGTATTCCATCTGCTGGCCGGTCTGCCGCGCGAACGCGGCATGGATCAGCGGCGACTTGCTGTGATCGATGGGGTTGCCGATGACGGCGTAGCGGTCATTCACGGGTGGTCGGTGGGGCGATCCGGGTTTGGAGAGGCCAACGGTGCGTACCCATGGGCGCGCCCGGGCGGGGCAGGGGAGCGGTGTTCATGCGCGTGGGAGGCGGGTCTGATCGATTCGCGGATGGGACGATCCGAGAATCCCGATACCCGGGCCGGACCGCATCCTGTTCCACGCCCTTGCTTCCGCGCCCGACCCCCGCCGCGGGATGAAAGCACGCGCTGCTCCGTAAGCGCGCGGCGCATGGCCTGCCGATGCGAGTTGGCGGCCTGATCGCGCATCATTCATTCAACCAGCGCGCCGCGTCTTTCGCGTAGTAGGTCAGAATCCCGTCGGCGCCGGCGCGTTTGATGCCGGTCAGGGCCTCCAGCACGACGGCCTGCTCGTTGAGCCAGCCGTTCTGGCTCGCGGCCTTGAGCATCGCGTACTCGCCGCTGACCTGGTAGACGAAGGTAGGCGCGCCGAAGCGGTCCTTGACCCGGCGCACGATGTCGAGATAGGGCATGCCCGGCTTGACCATGACCATGTCGGCGCCCTCCTGCAGGTCGAGCGCGACCTCGTGCAGGGCCTCGTCGGAGTTGGCCGGGTCCATCTGATAGGTGTACTTGTCGCCGCCGGCGAGGTTCGCGGCCGAGCCTACCGCATCGCGGAATGGACCGTAGAAGCTCGAGGCGTACTTGGCGGAATAGGCCAGGATCCGGGTGTGGATGTGGCCGGACGCCTCGAGCGCATCGCGCACCGATCCGATGCGCCCGTCCATCATGTCCGACGGCGCGACGATGTCCGCGCCGGCGGCCGCATGGGAGAGCGCCTGCTGGACCAGCACCTCGACGGTGGCGTCGTTCATCACATAGCCGACCGCATCGATCAGCCCGTCCTGGCCATGAGTGGTGAAGGGGTCGAGCGCGACATCGGTGATGACACCGAGCTCGGGCAGCGCGTCCTTGAGTGCCCGCACCGCCCGTTGAGCCAGCCCGTCGGGGTTGAACGCCTCGCGGGCATCCAGCGATTTGGCGCTCATCGGCGTGACCGGGAACAGCGCCATCGCCGGAACGCCCAAGGCACTAAGCGTGCGTGCCTCCTCGAGCAGCAGGTCGATGCTCAGGCGTTCGACGCCGGGCATCGACGGCACCGGCTCGCGCTCACCCTGGCCCTCCAGCACGAAGACCGGACAGATCAGGTCGTTGGGTGTCAGCAGGGTCTCGCGCATCATGCGCCGCGAGAACGCATCGCGGCGCATGCGGCGCATGCGGGTCCTGGGGAAGTCGGCGCGGGTCGGGGAGATGTCAGACATGGCGATAGGGTGGTCGTGGCCGAGCAGGGATTCCACTCGAGGCGATACGATAACGCAAGCCCGCCGCCCCCTCCAGTCGGCGCCGCGATGCGCCACCAATCCGCGTTGCCCGGGTGCGCGGCACCCAAGACCCGTCGAGAGGCTGATCTGGCCCAACCCATGCCGGGACGGGAGACGCGATCAAGCCGCGTTTCGCTACCGATTCGCTCCCCTTCGCTGCTAGACTTCCGCTGCGAGTCCACTCCAGACAGACAGGCCCCAATGTTGTTCCATACCCACGACAACGACAGCGTCCACGCCTTCGCGATCGATCACGCCCGGTTCCAGTCCGAGGTGGTCGATGCCTCCTGGGACGTACCCATCCTGGTCGATTTCTGGGCCGACTGGTGTGCCCCCTGCCACCAGCTCTCGCCACACCTCAACCGGGTCGTCGACGAATGCGCGGGGGCGATCCGCTTGGCCAAGGTCGAGGTCGACGAGGGCGAGAATATGAAGCTGGCCGGCCACTTCCGTCTGCGAGGCTTCCCGACCGTGATCCTGTTCCACCAGGGCGAGGAACGCGGGCGCTTCAGTGGATCGCGCTCCAGCCACCAGCTGCGCGAGTGGCTGCGCGAGCATCTCGACGCCAGCCTGCTCGGCGGCGCGCCAGGCTAGACGCCTTTGCACGGGAAACGCTGTAACTCGGTACTTCTCTAGGCGGCCTCGGCCGCTGACTGGTTGCGCTCCGCGGCGCGGTTCAGGGCCGAGATCACCGCGTTCAGCGAGGCGCCAACCGTGTCGCGGCTGATCGCCGCGCCGGCGATGCGCCTCCCGCCGATGTCCAACAGCACGTAGGCGGCGGCCTCGGCATCGGTCCCCGCGCCGATGGCGTGCTCGCGGTAGTCGAGCACGTCGACCGGTTCGCCGTTCCACGCGGTCCAGGCCCGGGCGAAGGCGGCGATGGCACCGTCACCTTCTCCGAGGATCCTGTGCTCGACCCCGTTCTCGAGGATGCGGGCCTCGATGTTGTCGTGTCCATTGCGGCTGAGGCGGTAGCCGAGCAGGCGGGTGGGTGAGCGATCGCGGACGAAGTGATGCTCGAACAGGGTGCGGATCGCCCCCGCCTCGATGACGCCCCCATGGCGCTCGCTCTCGCGTTGAACGATCGGCGCGAGCTCCTGCTGCAGCCATCGCGGAAGGCAAAGCCCGAACTCGCGCTCCAGTACGAAGGCCATCCCCCCCTTGCCGGATTGGCTGTTGACGCGGATCACCGCCTCGTAGCTGCGGCCCAGGTCGGCCGGATCGATCGGCAGATAGGCGACCTGCCAGGGCGCCCCGCGATTTTCGGCCGCGTGCTGGTGCACCAGGGACTTCTTGATCGCGTCCTGATGGCTGCCTGAGAACGCCGTGTAGACCAACTCGCCGACCCAGGGATGGCGGGGGTGGCAGGAGATCCCGGTGCAGGCCTCGACCGCGGCGATGATCTGGTCCGGGCGGCTCAGGTCGAGGCGCGGGTCGATGCCCTGGCTGTAAAGGTTCATGCCGAGGGTGACGATGTCCATGTTCCCGGTGCGCTCGCCATTGCCGAGCAGGGTGCCCTCGACACGGTCGGCGCCGGCCAGCAGCCCAAGCTCCGCGGCCGCGGCCGCGCCACCGCGATCGTTGTGGGTATGCAACGAGACGATGACGCTCTCGCGCCCATACTTGCCGCGCGCGATCGCGCGACAGAACCATTCCACCTGATCGGCAAAGACGTTCGGGCTCGCCGACTCAACGGTGGCCGGCAGGTTGAGGATACAGGGGTGTTCGGCGGTGGGCTGCCAGACGTCGAGCACCGCGTTGCAGACCTCGACGGCGTAGTCCGGCTCGGTCTGGGAGAAACTCTCCGGTGAATACTGGAACGTCCACTCGGTGGCCGGATAACGGGCCGCCTCGGCGAGGAGCCACTCGGCGCCACGCACCGCGATGGCCTTGATGCTGTCGCGGTCGGCGCCGAATACCCATTCGCGCTGCACCGGCGAGGTCGAGTTGTAGACGTGCACGATCGCACGGGGCGCGCCCTGCAGGGCCTCGAAGGTACGCCGGATCAGGTCCTCGCGCGCCTGCACCAAGACCTGGATGGTCACGTCCTCCGGGATCTGATCGGTTTCGATCAGCCAGCGCACGAAATCGAAGTCGGGCTGGCTCGCGGCGGGGAAA
>JAXGTD010000149.1:0-9160 GCA_040775095.1 Chromatiaceae bacterium
CCCAGTTACCCAAGGAAATCCTGCCGGCAGGCTGGTATGCCGACGCTCTGGCAGGCATTGAACGCACGCGCCAACACCGGCATCTGGCTCACCGGGTCGAAGGCCATGGTCCCTACCGCCGCCGTTTCCGGGCTGTACTTCAGTCACCCTGAAAGTCGCTACTTCAGCGTCGGTAAGCTCAACCGTGACCAGATCGCCGACTATGCCGAGCGCAAAGGCCTGCCGCCGGCCGAGGTGGAACGGTGGCTGTCGCCGAATCTGGCCTACGAGCCCGACTGAGCGCCGGACGCCCAAGCAAGGTGGACCCGGCAGGGTGACCGCGATCCAAAGACCTCCGCGACCACCGACCAAGTCCGGCGACTACCGCGATGCGCGACGCGCGAAGGTCGCCGTCTTCAAGCGCGCGCGGCGCTGGCACATCCCGGGCCTTCCATGGCCTGGACGGCAAACGGATTAAAGCCTGCGGTATCCCCAAATTATCGGTTCGAAAGACAGGGGGGTTACAGACTTTCCCATGGACAGGTCTACCGCTCGCATCCACTACGCTGCCATTCTCCGTCGGGTCGGCCCGGAAACGGACCCCTACGCCGACCGGTGTCGGCGGCCCGTAGCATCCCGCTTGCGGGCGACACGCCGGCTTTGCAGAAGCGGTTTGGCAACCGACACACCGTCCCGAGGCGGCTGTGAATTCGTGGGGATACCTCAGGGTTAAACCCGCGTTTGTCCAATCGATGCCGATCAAATGCCATCCTGGCATTGGATCAGCTCGCGAACCGGAAGCCGCATTTCCCTACAGCGAGTACAGAAATGCTCGCAGTTGTTCCAGCTCTTCCGCATTCAACGCGTTCAAGCGTTCGATCATCCGCAGCTGCTTGACCGCCCGCCCATCGTGAAGATACGCCGCCTCGATCGCATCGCAGGCCCTACCGTCGTGCAACAGGAAATCACATCCCGGGTCGAAGTTGCTCGCCAGTGGAACGCTCGCCCCGGCGGTATTGTGATTGGAGTCCGTCACGAATCGATTGAACCTCAACCCCTTCAGGGCAGGCGTCCTGATCTTCTGGACATAGTTCCTGTACTGCCATTTGACCCGCCCGTCCTTATCCCGAATGGCGACACCCGCGGGTGCCGCCGCCACTTGCGACAGATAACCCATGTCATGCATCAACAAGTCCGTGCCCAGGTAGGAAATGAACGGATACTCCAGATCCGGCGCCTGGCGCGACGCAAAAAGCCCGCGAAGACCTCCGCCTTGAACGCCTCGCGGATCGTTCCCGCCGTTGTCCGCCAGCGGGATCTGTAACCGTCTTAGACTGGCCCTTTCCTCGTCCGGCAGCATGTTGTCCTGGAAATCGAATGCGATCTTCTTGATCACATGGCAGCTGCTACACTTCAAACGCTCGAAGATCTCCTCGCCCTTTTGCACCTTTTCACTCGATACCTGATACTCGGATCGATTCGGAATCCCGATCCAGCGCTGGTAGGTCGCCATGTCACGGATGTCCTGCTCACTGAGATCCGAATTCGGCGCGAGGGCCTGACAGTCCGCATCGGCAGGGCCACAGAGCGTCCCATCGTACCGGACCAGAGAATCGTCATCCCGGACGTTGGGATGCACCTTCTCGAAACCATCGGACGACGTGATATTCATCTCCACGTGGGCCGCGTTGGCGACCTGGTCCTCCAGCGAGGCCCGATCACCGATCCAGCCCCATCGGCCAATGTAGCAATCATTGCGGTCCGTTCCACGTTTACCGGACGAGCATTTGCGGTAGTTGAATTCACCCGCACCGCCGCTTCGCGTACCCGGGGCCAGACTGATGCAGCCCGCCACTCCCATGTCCTCATCGAGCGCCTGCTGCCGCTGCGTTTCGACAATCACCTTCTCCGGAACGAGCTCAATCATCGGGGTGTTGCCCAGGCGCCGCCCGAGCAGGTGCATGAAACCGATCTCCCCATCTCGGATTGCCTTGTCGATCGCGCCCCCCGCCACCTCGTCACACCGGCTCGGCCAATCCATCGCATCGACACCATCCGGGAGTGCGGCAAGCCCGTTGCAGACGTCACCCGCACGGATCTGGCTCAGGTCGACCGTCGCCCGTTTCGGTTGGTAGGCTGACCAATACCCGCCCACCGGCGGACAAGCCGACCCGGCGCCGCGAGTGGTCGGTCGACGTAATGTCGTGTCCACGACCTCGAACCCATCGCCACCGCAAAGATCGACATACTCCATGCGATAGCTCAGTCTGTTCTGGTTCTGATAGAGATGGAAACTGTTCCCAAAGAAATTCATGATCTTGTTGCTATAAAGCCTCCTTGTTCCGCGAGCCGGCCCCAACGGCGTCAACCCGATCTCCTTCGGGATGGTGTGATTGTTGTCATCGCAGGCGTCGCGTCTCCCCGCGTTGTCCTTCAGATCAAAAAAGACCATCTTCAAGGGCGTCTGTTCTGTGTTCGAGTAGGTGTAGTCCCGATTGATCTTATATTCGGACTTCATGCCGTGGTCCACCTGCACATCTGGAAGGTGTCCATTTGGCATCAGCGGGATACCACTCCCGTTACGAATGTGGCAGGAGTCACAGGTATTTCCGTGGAATGGCGCCAGACCCTTCTCCGGCGTGACCTGGAATCCCGCGGCGAAGTCGACGTGCTCGAGGACATGTTCAAATTGGGTGCCATCGACAGTCCTCTTCCCATCACTGCCCACGTCCACGGCGGCCTTGAACATCAGATTCGAGCGGTATTCGTTATGCCACAGGGTCCTGCCCCTGACCCCTCGAATAAAGTGGTCTGGCGTCTGATTCATGTGATTGCTCATGAAGAACGAATGCCAGAAGTCGTCGGTGTAGCTCTTCGACTTGAGCGTCAGATCCGCCGGGTTTACCATCGGCAGGTATTGCGTATACAGACTGGCGTTGTAGACCTTGTCGTAGGTCGAGAGCCTCTCGACGGGCGGCTCATCCTCCGCGCCGGTCGGCTCGCCCAACATCTTGAACGACACCGGGACATGCTGTTCCGGAACCCCCGCGTACATGAACATGGTCCGCCCATATTGATTCGTCTGGACACCCGGGATTGCCTTGCTGATGTCCCGGACGGCATCATCGGACAGCGGCAGGCCTCCGCCGTACAGCTCTTTCCATAGCTCATAGAAGCCATTGGTGTGGATCTCGAAATTCACCACACAATCGGCCAGCCGTTGGACGTCGTTTTCGCTGCCCTGTCTTGCACCGAGGTAGTTCGCCTTGGTACATCGCTTCGGGAGCGCGTAATGCGGGCTGTCGAACATGAACAATCCCGTATCCTTATTGACCTGACTCCTTTGCAGCTCGTAGAAACCAATAAACGGGTTATTTTTGATATCCTCGGAGAAGCTCTCGATCCTTGCCTCGTACCAGGGATAACGGCCCGTATCGAGATATTGCGTGATTGCGTCGTTGAACTGGATATCGAGGCGCTGTGTTCGATCCAGCACTTCCGCCTGACATTCAGTGACAGGTAAGGCAGGATAAGGTGCAGGCTGGTCGCAGGCGACAACCTTCGGCTCCAGGGCATCATTGAGCCAATCCACCTTGCCCAGATACATGGAACAGGCGTCCTGGCCACTCTGGCAGAACTTATTCAGCTCGGGCTCTGTGCCGCGCGGCCAGAAGAAGGCCGGCGCGTCCTTGATCCATGACTCCTTCGGCGGCGTTGCCGCGACAAGCTGGGTCGTGAAGTAGTCCTCGTAACAGACCGAGTCGGCGATATTGTCCGCAAAGAGCGCGCAATAGTGCCCTGTATACCAGGGTCGCCAGGGTGCGAAGATCGTCGCCTCGGTGACGGCGAAGCCGAGGCTGATCACCTCCTGGGGATCGCCCTGCTGATCGATGTAGGTCCTCTTGTTGTTTCGGATCTCATCGGCCGCGTAGCCCTTGGCGTCGTTGGTGGCGGTGTGGAAACGTTGTATATCCAGTCGCACCTCGACACAGGGGGCCTCGCGACAGGCCGCTTCCGTCAGCAGACGGGTCTGGGCCTCGTCATAGAGGGTATCGGTGCGGTGCATGCCCATGATATTGACGATCCCGTAGCGCAGCATGCAGCCTGCCTGATCGCGGGTGCAGGCCGCTGTCTCGCGATATCTGGCCGGCAATGCCGCGAATGGCAGGACAAAGGGGGCATCGATCAGATTGCTGTCTTTCGTACTGAGCTTCTGGTGCCATGGAAGGTCGGAAAACCATTCCTCGACCAGCACTGGCCCGGTCGCGGGCGGGGGCGGGCCGTCGCCCGCCAGACAGGCCGGGTCGAGCTGATATGCATCGGCGACGTTTGGATCTGCCGAGACCGATCCGGCGCAGAAACCACCGGTGATCGTCGTTGCCGAACCCTCGCGGGTCAGCAACGCCTTACCCTCCCAACCCCAGGACTGCAGGCTGACGAGCAACTCGCCCCGACCATCGCCCAGATCGGAGAAGCTGCACTCGAATGGGGGCGCGGTCCCAACCACGACCTGCCCATTGCATGTCAAGGGCCCGCCGACGTCCGTGGGGTAGAAGAATCCTGTGGTCTCGCCCCCCTCGGCGACCAGCGGGCAGGCGGACAGGAAGGTGATCAGGAGTCGGGACATCAATTCGCGCTCTCGGCGCCAGCGGTCCGCATTCCGGAGGTCGAAGGATCGTCTCGTCAGGGGATTACGACTGGATTTCATGTCGCGGTTCCATCGCCGTTGCCGGCACTGTGCCTAGGTTGGCGGGCGCGGTGTTGGAAGACGCCCGTATTCATGGCAGCATAGCAGACGGGCGGTTGCAGGCATTTGCAACACGCTGTCGGCGACCCGCCGGGCAGCCCCAGGGGCCGTGCGTGCACCCGTGCGATGGACGACATCGGTCAGCGACACGAGATCCGCGGTGGCCGCGTTTGCGGATTTTCAGCAACCTGACCAGACGCCAGCCGTCCGCGCGCTCGACACGGGGCGGGGCCGGCGGACGTCAGCGCGATGCCTGGTGGAACGGGGCCGATCGGCGCCGGATGGGGCCGGGCGCGAGGTAGGAGATGAGAGCTTGGGGAAGTCAGACCGATGAGTAGCATTATGGCTGTCCTGCTGAACGGCATCGCGCAGATCGAATACGACCGCGCCAAGCCGTTGCCAGACTATCAGGGCGCCTATCTGGACAAGATGGATCGAAAAATGGCCGCGACAGGCATCGAGATCGACGGCCAGCTGGTCGGGGACCCGGATCAGGCCCAGCGCACCCAGTTCGTGGCGGCCAACCTGGCCCATGCGATCAAGAGCAACAACGAGGCCCATGCAGCGGCGATGTGCACCTGGCTCGCGGTGCGCTTCCCGGAGCTCAAGCAGGTCAAGATCCGCGACGACGGGACCGACATCGCGATCGAGCTGGACTTCGAGCACGCCTACGTCAAACAGCATCCGGTTCAGTTCATGCCCTTGAAGCGGTGAGCCCGGCACACCCGGAAGGAGGCGCTGCCCGAATGCCTTCCCGGCGTTGGATCAGCTCGCGAACCGAAGACGCGGTTTCCGATTCGCTCCAGGTTCAGTCACCCGGGTAACTGAGCCTGCCGGGATCCATTGATCTGCGCGGCGGTCTATCTCAACACACCGCAACATCGAAAAGGCCCCAAGCATGCTCGCTCCACTCGTGCCTCTATTGACGCTGCTCTGGCTACCGGTGACCGGCAACAGCGCTGACGTCGCGACGGATCGGGCCGGGCTCGAAGGGTTGCAGAACCCCGGTTATCAGGCCCCGCCGGCCTGGTTCAAAAACTCCTTCCTCGATCTGCGCGAAGACGTTGCCGAGGCCGCCAGCGCCGGCAAGCGTGTGATGCTCTACTTTTTCCAGGATGGTTGCCCCTACTGCGGCAAGCTCCTGCGCGAGAACTTCGGCGACCGCGAGATCAGCCAAACGGCGCGCGCGGGCTTCGATGTGATCGCCATCAACCTCTGGGGCGACCGCGAGGTGACCGATCTCGACGGCGTCGCCACCACGGAAAAGGCCCTTGCCGCGCGACTCGGGGTGCAGTTCACGCCAACCTTGCTGCTGTTGGACGAACAGGCGCGGGTGGTGCTGCGCATCGACGGCTATTTCCCGCCGCACCGCTTCCACCAGGGTCTGCGCTATGTCGCGGCAAGGCGCGAACAAGCCGGGGAGAGCTTTCGCGATTTCTACCTGCGCCAGGATCCTGTGGCGGCGAGCGGCACGCTGCACCAGGAAGAAGGATTCCTGGCCGAGCCACTGCGACTCGGTGACAACCGTGAGTCCTCGCCCAGACCGCTTCTGGTGATCTTCGAGCAACCCGTCTGCGCCGACTGCGACGAGCTACACGGCGACATCCTGCGACGAGAGCCCATCGCCTACGCGCTGACCGCGTTCGACGCGGCCGTCGTCGACGCCTGGTCGCAGGCACCGGTCCAGACCCCCGACGGGCGCTTGCTCACGGCGCGGGCGTGGGCCGCCGAGCTCGGCATCCAATACACACCGAGCCTGGTCTTCTTCGACAGCGTGGGGCAAGAGGTCTTTCGCACCGAGGCGTATCTAAAAGGATTCCATCTCCACGGTGCGCTGGACTACGTCGCCACGGGCGCCTATCGCCATCAGCCGAGCTTCCAGCGCTTCTTGCAGGCGCGCACCGGGGCGCTGAATGCACGCGGAATCGCGGTTCACATGATGGACTGAGCCGCGGAGGAGGCAACCTGGGCCGACGGTGGGCGCCCTGTGCTCATCAGCGTCGCGTCGTCGCGCCGTCCTCGTCCACGCCCAGGCGCCGACCGGCCAGCCAGACCAACAGCAACACCGGCACCCCGATCAGCGTGGTGAACAGGAAGAAGGCCGGGTAGCCAACACCATCGACGATCGAGCCGGAATAGCCGCCGAGCACCTTTGGCAACAGCGTCATCAGGGAGCTGAAGATGGCGTACTGAACCGCGGTAAAAGAGACGCTGGTCAGGCTGGAGAGGAAGGCGACGAAGGCCGCGCTGGCAAGGCCGGCGGCCAGATTGTCGGCCGCGACCGCCAGATACATCATGGGCAGATCGTGCCCTGCATAGGCCAATACGACAAACAGGAGGTTCGTGGCCGCCGACAGGACCGCGCCGACCATGAGCATACGCATCACGCCGTAGCGGGTTGCGAGCACGCCCCCGATGAAGCCGCCCGCGATGCTGACGACGACGCCAAAGGTCTTCACCGCGGTGGCGATCTCGGGCTTGGAGAAGCCGAGGTCTTGGTAGAAGACGTTCGAGATCACGCCCAGCACGATGTCGGAGATCCGGTATAGCCCAATTAATGCCAACAGCAGCACCGCTGTCTGCACGCCATAGCGCCGGAAGAAGTCCAGCACCGGGGCGACCCAGGTCTCTCGCGCAATGGCGCGGTCCACCGCACCGGCCGCCACCAATGCCCAGCCGGCCAGCCCGGCGGTGACAATCGCGAGCCCGAAATGCAACGTTTCGAGCAGAAAGGCCCCGATGGGACCATCACCCGCCCGATGTTTGAGCGCGACAAACAGATCGCCGCTCACAAAAAAGCCGCCGACAAAGGCCGCCGCGGCGAAAGCGAACACCAGGACCAGCCGCGCGTAGTCCCGCGCGCGGTAGCGATAGGCCAGGTTGCGATCTACCGAGGGCTCGGACACCAGCAGCGTGGTGATGACCCCGACCAGCATGGTCGCGGCCATCAGCACATAGGTCCGCTGCCAGGCGCTGTAGGAGTAGCCCTCGGCGGTGGAACCGAACAGGTCTGCCAGGTACAGCGCCCCCGCGCCGGCGACGACCATGCCGATCCGGTAGCCGGCGATATACGAGGCCGAGAGCAACCCCTGCATCCGAACCTCGGCGCGCTCGATCCGGTAGGCGTCGATGACAATGTCTTGGGTGGCCGATGAGAAGCCGAGCATCACCGCGGCGATGGCCATCCAGACCAGCGCATCGCCCTGCCGCGACGGATCATTGAGCGCCATCAGCACAATGGCCGCGATGATGGACAGCTGCGTCACCAGCAGCCACCCGCGCCGCCGGCCCAACACGCGTGTCAGCAGGGGCAGCGGGATCTTGTCGATCAGGGGCGCCCAGACGAACTTGAAGGAGTAGCCGAGCGCCGCCCAGCTAAAAAAGGTGACCGCGTTGCGTTCCACTCCCGCCTCGCGCAGCCACAGCGACAGCGAGGAGAAGATCAGCAGAATCGGGATGCCGGCCGAAAAACCCAGAAACAGCATAGCCAACACGCGCGGGTCGCGCAGCGCCAACAGAGCCATGCGCCAACGTCCGTTCTCGGGGGCTGCGGTGATCGGGGGCATCGAATCGGGGGTCCTGCGGGGCGATTTGACCAGGGGGATCCGCTCGGTACCGCGCCGGGCCGCGCAACCGAGGACCGGTCATGCTACCTCGAATCGGGTCACCGGCGCGCATCCCGGCGCTTGAGCTTGTCGCTGCTGGCCCAAGATCGAAATGACGAGCGGCGGTCGTCGCCGTCGTCAACGACAACCAGATACTAACCACCTGGAGGCTCTTGCCATGATGCGTGCATCCCGCACTGCCCGCCTGTTGCCCGCTGTGCTGTTGCCGGTCGCCCTGATGGCTGGCATACAGTCGGTCGTGGCCGACGACGGTTACGGCAAACAGAAGGTCGTCTACCACCTCAACGAGTACGGCGCGAAGAAACAGACTGCCGTCTTGCGAAACGTGCAGAACCACATCAACGCCGTTGGCGCGGAGAACATCGACCTGAAGGTGGTCATGCACGGAAACGGGATATCGTTGCTGCTGTATCCGGACTCCGTCAATGGCACGAAGATGCAGGAGGGCAACGCCGACGAGACGATGCAGGCGAGGATCGCGGGCCTGAAGCAGCAGGGCGTCCGGTTCGAGGTCTGCGCCAATACGCTAAAGGGACGCGCCGTGGACATCGACGACCTCTACGACGTCGATCAGGCAGACATCGTTCCCAGCGGGGTCGCCGAACTGTCCAAGCTGCAGGGCCAGGGGTACACGTACATCAAGCCCTGAGCGGCGCGAGGGCGGACCAGGCGCCGGACGCGCTCCGGGGTGGTGCTCGCAGCGCCCCCTGGATCGCGCCCGTCCCGGGGCCCACCGCCGCCACGACTGGGCCAACAGGGCGCGGGGGGCCCCCCGCGCGTCTCCGACACACGCGGGGAGCGCGCGGGG
>JAXGTD010000150.1:0-9139 GCA_040775095.1 Chromatiaceae bacterium
CAAACGCGGCCTTCGCCCCCGCAGGGGGGGCCGGGCGCCGAGGGGTGGCGGCGCCCGTTTGGCGCCGGCTGCGGGGCGACCCGACGGGGAACGGCAGCGCAGTGGGTGTGAGCGGCAGACCTGTCCATGAGAAAGGCTGTAACCCCCTCACTTTCGGTCCGATCATTTGGGGATGCCTCAGGGGCTGAGTGAGGACCTGGTGCCGGTCCCCTTCGCCCGGGGAACGCGGCGCGGCGAGGCGCAGGCTGGAGAGGGGCCGGTCAACGAGTGTGCCGGCCCTGGAGACTTTACCCCTCCGGCCCCGGAAGGCAGCGGCCGAGGGCGCCCTTGGGTGGACGCGTACCGCGTCCTGTCGCGGGTGGAATCGGCCCGCGATCCGATTCCCGGCTCAACGGCCTACGACCATTGCAGCCCCGGGGCTGACGCGAAACGCCCCGGTCCGTGTATTTAGGACAGGGCGTTGTCGGCCTCGACCGCCTCCAACAACCGGCCGTAGATCTCGGGGAAGGTGTAGGCGACCCGGTTCCACGACGGGATCAGCTTCGCCTCCTGTGGCCCCTTGCTCTGCATCCAGGCGTCCCACAGGAATCCCCGGAAATAGCTGGCGGCGCACTCCTCCTCGTACAGGTCGAACTGCAGGTCGTTGAGGTCGGCGTCGTAGCTGTACTTGCGAATGTATTTCAAGGCGTTCTGGTAATAGGTGTGCAGCAGCATGTCGACGTAGGCGTCATCCAGCGGCACGCCGTGGGAGCGCATGTAGGTCAGATAAAACTTCGCAATGTCCACCACCATCCGGTGCAGACCCCGGGTGGTGTCATCCGGCGAGAGGTCCTGATGCTTGTGCTCGTAGTTCGGGGCCAGATCCACCTGGGCCACCTGGCGGCGCGTGAGCTGGTCGTAGACCTGCGAGAGGGTGGCGACCTCCAATCCCCAGTCGTAGGCGACATTGAGTCCGCGCGCCAGGTCCGAGGTGAAGCAGAACTCGCCCGCCAACGGATACTTGAAGCTGCGGTGATAGTCGAAGAAGCGCTGCAGCTCCGGGAGCTGGCGCGCGCCCATGAGGCGCGACAGGGTATCGACGAACGGCGTCACGAACAGCCTCGTGACCCGCCCCTTGAGCGCGTGCTCGGATGGTGAGATGCGCGCATAGTAGCCTTTGCAGAACTGGAAATCGTTGTTCTGGTTGGCGACGGGCTCGATCAGCCGGCCAAGCAGCACGCGATCGTAGGTGACGATGTCGCAATCGTGCAGGGCAATGATGTTGGCCTGGTCGCGGGCAAACAGGTATCCCAGTGCGACCCAGACCGACTGGCCCTTGCCCTGCTCGCCGGTTGGAATCTCGCGCTCGGCCATCTGCCCGAGCAGGTCCTGCACGCGGGGACCGTCGACCCAGATGACACGGACCTCGCGTTGCGGCGCCGCGAGGCGACCGAAATACTCCTGGGCCTCGCGGAATTGCGGCTCCTCCGCGGCGCCACCCAGTGCGACCGTGACACTGGAGAGGTAGCGCACCTCACAGATGCGGTCGATGATGCGGTCCAGCACCCCGGCATTGGCCATCTCGCTGTACAGCGATGGCAGTAGCAGGCTGATGTGCTCGTGGCGTGCGTGGTCCTCGAGCTTGCGCTCCAGATTGGCGAGGTAGTTGTCCCTGTCGAAGGCCTCATACAGGGCGTGCAACGTGGTGGTCTGGGGTTCTTGGTGGAAATCCGCCATGGTCTTCCCCTCCAGGCATTGACCGATACGTGGGCTCGAACGCGTCGGTGAACGGACGCATCCGGTCATTTCAACGGCGCCGGATCTTTCAGAGTCCGTTCCCGGTGGACCCTCGCGGCGGGCGCTGGCCCAGTGCGCCGAGACGGGGACCGCCGCTCCAGGCCGCATCGCCCGCGTCGATCACCCCGCTTTGCCTCCTCGCCCGCGCGCTCGCAAGTCGCGAGCGCCGATCGCGGCCCGGGCGACGGCTCGACCAGTGCCGTCGCCCCAACGCCTCAACCGTGGGCAATGGGCTTGTCGGTGAACAGATAGTCCTTCAGCTCGTGGTCCAGGGTCGGATCCTTGCGCCGGATCCATTCCAATACCATCGCGGCGTGCTCCTTCTCTTCATCCCGATTATGGGCCAGGATCGCCTTGAGCTCCGCGTCCTTGCAGGCATCCACGCGCTGGTTGTACCAGTCCACCGCCTCGAGCTCCTCCATGAGCGAGACGATCGCGCGATGCATATCGCGGGTCTCGTCGGAAAGCTCGGCGATTGGTTCGTGATAGCCCTCGTTCGCCATTGATCATTGCCTCTTTTGTCCAGGGGAGAGTCGTCGTCGATGGGCAGCAGCCGATGGCCCATCCGGGCCATTGTCCGAGTCCATCGAGGGAAACACAATGCTCGCACAGGCCTCTCGGCGCGGTCCAACCGAGGTTGTCGGAATCGACGCGTCCGCCAGTGAGTGGGGCCGCGCCAGCGGGATGTCCCATCCTGGCCACGACAAGGCACGCGCATTGCACCCGACCGCTGCCGGGCGGGAGGCCATGCGCCGTACTCGATGCGGTGGCGCCGAAACGCGGCCAGGCGAGCGCTCCGATCGGGAAACGCGGATTGAGCCTGTCCGCGGCTCGGGCCCTGGGTCGGCCGGCACCCTTCCCGTCACCCAGGTGACGGGAAATGGGCCGAGCCGGAAAGCCGGTTGCCACCTCGCGCTACTCCCATGCCAGGAGGGCATCTGGCCAGTGATACCGAGGCGGCAAGGCGAGGGGGCGGGTTGGCGCCTTGATGCGTTAGGCGATTTCTGTTGAATCTCATACCAGCGGACTGGTCTTGGCTCCCGCCTTCATTGCCACACGGCCACGCACATAGCCCGGCTCTGCGCGTGGCGATGCGCCTCGAAGGCAAGGCTCAATCCGGTCTCATCGGGTACGCGATTGTCCGGCAACCGCCTTAGTCGCCGTTCATGTGAAGCCCCAGTCGACGCCCCAATTCCGCGAGCTCCTCGGGACGGTTGGCGTTGCTGAATCCGTCGCGGAAGTCGCTGAAACGCGCCTCCGCGACCTGCAGCCGGGCGAGCCAGCCCTGTACGCTGCGCCCACCCTCGTTGAGGTATTGGTCCAGATGCGGCCCCAGACTGCGCGGGATCATCGCGTGCAGGGTCTGTCGGCCATGCTGGTCCAGCGCGATGGCCAGATCCGCCCTTTGCGCATGCAAGGCCTCCGCGAGGCGTCGACACAGGTCGTGGGGCAACTGGGGCGCGTCGCAGGGGGCGGTCAGGATCCAGGGCGTCGTGGCCGCCGCCAGTGCGGCGGCGATGCCGGCCAGCGGCCCTTGAAGACCGCCGAGTGCATCGCTGATCACCGCCGGGCCCAAGGCGTGATAGCGGTGCCGATTTCGATTGGCGCTGATCAGCAGCTGACCGACCTGCGGACCCAGCGCATCGAGCACCCAGGCCGCCATCGGGCGTCCGCCGAGGTGAATCAGACCCTTGTCGATACCACCCATGCGCCGGGAGGCGCCACCGGCGAGCACGACCCCCGTGACCTCGTCGATCGTGGGCACGGACGCGTCGGGGTCTAGGGCGCGAGGCGCTCGATGTGCCACCCGTCACCCGCCTGACGTCGATAACGAAAGCGGTCGTGCAGCCGGTTCTCCCGGCCTTGCCAAAACTCAACGGTTTCGGGTACGACCCGGTATCCGCCCCAGAAGTCGGGCAGCGGGATCTCGCCATGCGCGAAGCGTTGCTTCATCTCGGCCACCTTGGCCTCGAGCAATGCGCGTGACTTGATCACGCGGCTTTGCGGTGAGGACCAGGCGCCAATCTGGCTGCCACGCGGGCGCGTCGTGAAGTACTTCAGGGACTCCAATGCCGGGATGCGGGCCGCGCGGCCGGTGATCTGCACCTGACGGGCCAGGGCCACCCACGGGAAGAGTAACGCCACCCGGTCGTTGGTGGCGATCTGTTCCGCCTTGCTGCTCCCGTAGTTGGTGAAGAACACGAAACCGTCGGCGTCATAGAGCTTGAGCAGCACCGTGCGCAGCCAGGGCTGCCCATGCGCGTCGACAGTGGCCAGCGTCATCGCGTTCGGCTCTGGCAAGCGTGTCTCGAGCGTCTGGCGATACCACACCTGGAACTGAACAATGGGGTCTGAATCGAGGCCCTCGTCATCCAGCCCATCCGCCATCGCTCGTCGGCGAAACGCGGCCGGGTCCGGGTCGGTTACCCCGGGAGTATTCAGATAGCCCATCTCGACCCGCCGCCGATTGCCACGCCGCGAGTCAGGAGCCGCCGCCCTTGCGCAGGATCTCGTCGACCTCCTGCTCAGCGGCCAGCCAGTCCTCGTGCTCGTGACCCGGGACGAAGTTGCGCGCCTCGGCCCGATAGTAGGCCGCATCGGCGATCATCGCGTTCTTCACTTCAGGCGGCACGCTCATGGTGGAATCTCCCTTGGCAGGGCGATCCTGCTTCGCCGGCGAGCGCGCGGCCGCGGGGACAGGGCTGGTCTTCTTGGCCGCGACCTTTTTGCTCGCGACTGGCTTGCTCGCGACTGGCTTGCTCGCGGCGGATTTGGCCGCGGCTGGTCTCGTTGGGCTGGGCGTCACGGGCGGGCGCGGCGCCGAGGCGACGGCCGTCTTCCTGGTAATGGCCTTTTTCGAGGTGGCCGGCCGCGCCGCCGCCGGGGCCTTCTTCGCGACAGCCTTCTTTGTCGCGGTCTTCCTGCTGATGGTCGGTTGGGTGGCAATCCTCTCGGGGGGTGGCGAACCTTTCGCCGTGGCCGCTTTCGCCGGCGTCTTCTTGGTTACGACCTTTTTGTCGTCAGCCATGGGTGCTCACTCGCCTCTCGTAGGGGGTGGTTGGGTGCCCACTACCGACCCGGACCCAACGATCGAGGACCGCGTCGCAGGGGCTTACGGGGCATCTGCAGCCAGCCTTGCTTTGTAGGACAAGAATACACGACTAACGCCGCAAGCCGAATAGTCTGAGCAGAAAAAAACGCCGCGGCCGACGTACATGTATTGGCACTTTAACAAGACATTGATCCGATACACCCCGCGAAAAGATCGGCCCGTGATCCGACGGACCGCGATCGCGGGATTCTCAAATTTTCAACGGCTTAAGCTTCTCCGGAAGAGGGGCCAGCCGTGGGCGTCAATCAAAAGGGTCCGTGTTGTGGGGCGCCCACCGGGTGCATCCAGCCGCCACCCCGGCGCCGCGGGTGCCGGCGACAGCCGACGCCGAGCCCCGGCCAGCCATCGACACGGATGCCTGAATTCCCTATTCCTCTCGCAGCGCGCGTGCCGGGGGGATGGCCCCGGCGCGCCAGGCCGGATACAGTGCGGCCAACAATGCGGCCAGCCAGGCCAGCCCCAGCCCGAGCAAGAGTGTCGAGGGCTGCACCAGCATGGGCATGGTCCAGCCGAAGGAGCGCAGGTTGATGACCCGGATCAATAGGTCCCCCATGATCAGTCCGAGCGGAATGGCCAGCACCCCCGCGGCGATCCCCATCGCCGATGTCTGCAGCAGGATCAGCCGACGCAGTTGTCCGCGGGTCATGCCGGTGGCGCGCAGCACGGCATAGTCCCGGGCCCGTTCCAGCTCCAGTGCCATCAGCGCGCTTAAGATGCCGACGAAGGCGACGCCGACCGCAAGGAACCGAAGCACCCTGGTGATGGTGAACGTGCGGTCGAACACCGCCATCGAGCGCTCGCGAATCGAGCGATTGCTCTGCACCGTGATCGGGGTATCGAGTGGGGCGATCAGGGCCTCGACGGCCTCCTGCACCGGGCCGATGTGCGCCCGTGGGGCCAGCACGACACCGAGGGAGGAGACCGCCGGGTCCAGCCAGAGTCGGGCATAGATGGGTCGGGGCAGGACAAGCATGCCGCTGTCGCTGCTGTAGTCCCTGAACACCCCGCCGATCTTGAAGTCGCGCCACCCCGTGCTGGTAAACAGCTCGATGTGATCGCCCGTGTCGACGCGCTGGTGAAACGCGAACGGCTCGGAGACCAGCACCAGATCGCCGGCCTGCCAGCGTGGCCACAGGTTGGCGGCCGTGGCGCCCTGGAACTGGAAGCCGCGCGGGATCCCGTACGATGCCTCGAGGGCCAGCATCGACACGGGTCCGTCGCGCGTCTCCACGCGTGCCCCGCGCCCCTGGCTGACCCCGATCACGCCGGGGATCGACGCCAACGCCCCGGCCAGGTCCGCGGGCAGCGAGGCGCCTTGCTCGTCGCTCGCGCCGCGCTCAGCCGAGAGATAGATGTCGCTGATGAGCGTGTTCTCCAGCCACAGCGATACGCTGGTGCGGAAGCTGCCGATCATGATACTCACCCCGACCGATGCCGAGACGGCCACCGCGAGCGCCGCGACGGCGAGCCCCGAGCGGGTGATCGATGCGGTGATCCCCCGGGCCGCGAGACGGCCCTCGGTGCCGAACAGCCGCCCAAGCATCGGCGTGGTCGCGACGGCAAACAGGCGCACGGCCAGAGGCACGCCGAGGCTGACACCGACGATCACGAGGAACAGCGCTGCGAAGCCGATCACCATTGATCTCTCGGAGAGCTCGATGAGCAGGAATCCGCCCAGGGCGATCAGTCCACCCGCGCCCGCGAGCCAGGGCAGTAACCGCTCACCGCGGCGCTCGACCAGGGCGCGGCGCAACACGTCGCGGGGTTGCGAGCGGGCGGCCTCCAGCGCGGGTCCCCAGGTCGCGACGAAGGTCACGCCGAGCCCGAGACAGACGCCCTTGAGCAACGAGAAGGGCTCGATGTCCAGGTCGCGCACGCTGAGCACGAAATAGATGTCGTTGATCGTCTGTGTGACCAGCCGCACCAGGCCGGCACCGACGACGATGCCGAGCAGCACACCGAGCACGGCACCCGCTACGGCCAGGGCCAGTGCCTCGATCAGCACCAATGCAAACAGCTGTGATCGGGTCACGCCGAGTAGGCGCAGCGTCCCGAGCAGCGCGCGGCGCTGCAGCACCGCGAAGGTCATGGTGTTGTAGATGATGAAGCCGCCCACCAGCACCGCCAGCAGGCTCATCGCCGTCAGGTTGGTCTGAAAGGCGTGGATCATCTGCTCGAGGGCCTCGCCGCGGCGCGCCGCCTTCTTGATCTGCAGGCCAGCGGGCAACTGGCGCGCCAGCGCCGCCGCCGCGGCGGGATCCAGGGCCAGGTCGATTCGCTCGATGCGCCCCAGCCAGCCGAGCACCTCCTGGGCGGTGGCGATGTCGGTCACGATGAGCCCGGCGAGGCCGCCGTCGTCGGGAAGCAGCCCGGCGACGCGCATGTCGCGCGTCTCGCCATTGAGCTCGACGGGAAGGCTCGCCCCTGGCGTGACTCCCAGCTCCCTGGCGTCGGTCACCGTCAGGGCCAGGCTGTTGGGCTGCGCCAGGAGTCGTATCAGGGCGCCCGGGTCGGCGTTCGCGATGGTGGTCTGCATCGTGCTGGCGCTGATTGGGTCGGTGCCCAGCAGCGTGAAGTGGCGCCCGGCGATCCGTACCGCGGCATCGATCACCGGCGCGGCGCGGGTCAGTCCGTGCTCGATGCGCAGCCGTGCGTAAGTCTGGTCCGGGATGTCGCCACTGGCCGATTCGATCTGGTGCGTCGCCGCGCCGGTGACCTGTTCCACCGAAAGCCGGAAACCGCGCCGCGCGCTTTCATTGGCCAGGTCGACCGCGATCACCACCGCGACCCCGAGCGCGATGCCGATGATCGACAGCCAGGTCTGCCATGGAT
This sequence comes from Chromatiaceae bacterium, assembly GCA_040775095.1. Classification (GTDB taxonomy): domain Bacteria; phylum Pseudomonadota; class Gammaproteobacteria; order Chromatiales; family Chromatiaceae; genus JAXGTD01. Next base: position 7,721 of record JAXGTD010000150.1, read on the forward strand.
GGCGCAGGAGATAACGACGGCTGTTGATCAGCAGGGCCGGGGTCAGACCGGGCGGGCTCACCAGGAGAGCTGTTCGGTGCTGTCGCACAGCCGACCCGCGTCGAGCGTCAGGACGCGATCGGCGATCTGCGACACCCGCAGGCTGTGTGTCACCAGGATCAGCGTGCGTCCCTCGTCGCGGAACAGGTGGGCGAGGAGCTCGAGAACCAGCGCGCCGGTATGGGCGTCGAGGTTTCCAGTGGGCTCGTCGGCGAGCACCAGCGCTGGCTCGTGGATCACCGCGCGGGCAATGGCCACGCGTTGCTGCTCACCGCCGGAGAGTTGCTCGGGGAACGCGTCCTCGCGTCCGCCAAGGCCCACCTTTTCGAGCAGCGCGCTGATGCGGATCGGGCGTTGTGCCGCGCCAATGCCATTGAGCTCCAGCGGCAGGGCCAGGTTCTCAGCCACCGTCAGCGTTGGGATCAGGTTGAAGAACTGGTAGATGAAGCCGATGTGGCGACGCCGCAGCAGCGTCAGCGCGGGCTCGCCCAGGGTGCTGAGACCCTGGCCCATGATCCGCACCTCGCCGGTGTCGGGCTGGTCGATGCCGGCGATCAGGTTCAACAACGTGGACTTGCCGGAGCCGCTGCGGCCGAGCAGCGCGACGCATTCGCCGGCGGCGACCTGGAAGCTCACATCGCCGAGGACGGCCCGGCGGCGCCGACCCTCCGTGTAGGCCTTGCCAACGCCGGCGACCGACAGGATCGGCTCGCTCGCAACGGGCCGGGTCGCCCCATTGCCCGGCCGCGCGAACCGCGTCGCGCGTGCACCGGCTGCCGTCACAGCCACCGGACCAGGTAATAGAGCCGCTGCCCCTCCGACGAGGAGGATGGGCCATAGACCACCGCCGGATACAGCTTTCGGGCCTCATCGCGGCCATTGCGTGCGTCGGCCTCGGTCTCGACCACGGTGACGCAGCCCTCCGGGAAGCGCGCCCGGCGCTGACTCGGTGACTTGACCAGTGCAAAGCGCTCGGCGAGCGATTTCGATTCCGGGTCGACGATGACGTGAGGCATGGGGACGGCACCCTGTCGCGAGGGGGGTAGCCCTATCTTGCGGACATCGGTGGCCGGGTCAAGCGCGGATGGGCATTCCGGACGGGCCGAGATGGCCGGAGCAGGGCGCGCGGGCCGACCCGAGGCGAAGGCCCGGGGTTTGCTTGGAAACAGCCCTCGCGGGATGGCCGCGCAACGGCAATCACGGGCGCGCGCTGCGCGAATCGGCTAAACTGGTCCGCGTGATCCGAGCCCAAGACGCCAACGTCCTGCGCGCCATCGAGGAATGCCGCATTGCACCCTGAAGATTTCCGCATGGCCTTCGTCTCCCCCTCCCGGGCACCCTGTCACAGGCATCGTCATTGGCCCTGGGGAGCCTGAGCGC
>JAXGTD010000151.1:0-9093 GCA_040775095.1 Chromatiaceae bacterium
CTCTCGCCGATCCCGGGGCGCGCCCCCGGGGCCGCGCCCCGTCTTTGATCCCGAGCAACCGATCTCGACCGCGGGCGATGGAGCAACGCGCCGGGGGGATCAGGCCCACAACCGCCAGGGACGCGAGGGCCCAATGCCGCGGAGGACGACTCGACAGGGCCTCCGCAACCGCCTGTCGGCCCGAGCGCTCGCGAACCGAAAACGCGGTTTCCGGCTCGCCCCATTTCCAGCCACTCGCGTGGCCGAAAATGCCGGGCCATCCCTGGCCCCGACGGGAAATGCTCTGAATCGGCACTTCCCTAAGACTGGCCTAACTCTCGGTGGGTAGCCTCCGAGTCACGCGAATTTCCGCGTGCCTTTGAAGGAGTCATCCTGATGAAACGCCAGATCCCGATCATCCTCCTCACCTTGGCCTCCGCGGCCGGCAGCGCCGGTGCGTACGCCTCGGAATCAACGCAAAACGATGCCCTGGGAATCGCCGATGCCAAGGTCAGCCTCACGCAGGCGGTGAGCGCGGCCGAACGGCACGTCGGCGGCCAGGCCGCGCGCGCCGAGTACGAGAACGACGACGGCCAGCCGGTGTTCGAGGTTGAGGTGGTCAAGGGCAGCACCGTGATGGACGTGAAGGTCGACCCCACGAGCGGCGCGGTGATCGCCGCGACCGGGGACCAGGCCGATCACGAGGAGGACGAGGACAGGGAGCGGGACGAGTAGGCATCGGCCACGCCGTGCCGAGGTCGAGCGGCCTCGGCACCAGCACCCTTTTGGTTCACACGAATCCGACGCAGAGGATCCCCCAATGAACAGGCTTGCCCATGACGGCGCCGAGACCAAGCTCGGCGTCCTGCTCAACAAGGTCCCGGAGATCACCCTTTACTTCTGGATCATCAAGATCATGGCGACCACGGTCGGCGAGACCGCCGCCGATTTCCTGATCTTCAACGCCCATGTCGGCCTCGGCGGCACCTCGCTGCTGATGAGCGGCCTGCTCGCGGCCGTGCTGACCCTGCAGATGCGCGAGCGTCGCTACATCCCCTGGCTGTACTGGGTAAGCGTGGTGCTGATCAGCATCGTCGGCACCCTGGTCACCGATAACCTGACCGACCACTTCGGGGTCCCGCTGGAGCTGACCACCATCGGCTTCGCCCTTGCCCTGGCAGCGACCTTCGCGCTGTGGTTCGCAAGCGAACGAACCCTGTCGATCCACACCGTCTACAGCGGCCGGCGAGAGGCCTTTTATTGGGCCGCGATCCTGCTGACCTTTGCCCTGGGCACCGCCGCCGGGGACCTCGCCGCCGAGACCATCGGCCTGGGTTACGGGCCCTCCGCGCTGATCTTCTCGAGCCTGATCGCGCTGGTCGTCTTCGCCTATCGCGTGCTCAACCTCAACGCGGTCGTCGCCTTTTGGGTCGCCTATATCCTGACCCGTCCGATGGGCGCATCGTTTGGCGACCTGCTCTCCCAGCCGGTGAGCAATGGCGGCCTGGGCTTTGGTACAGTGAGCACCAGCGCGGTGTTTCTCGTGATCATCCTGGCCCTGGTGGCCTATCTGACGGCCACCCGCCTGGATACGGCGACACCGTCCATCAACGAGGGCAACTGAGCGAGTCGGCCCTTGCCGAGACCGCCCCGGCAGAGCGGAGTCGGTGATCCGAAGCAGGAGAGAGCATGCGAATCCTGTTGGTCGAGGACGACCCGATGATCGGCGAGGCCGTGTCCATTGCCCTGCGGGACGCGGCCTATGCCGTCGACTGGGTCGACAACGGTCCCACCGCTTCAACGGTGCTGTCCCACGGCGAGCATCAGGCCGTGCTGCTCGATCTCGGCCTGCCGGGGCGCGACGGACTGGAGGTGCTGCGCCGCCTGCGCCATGCCGGCGTCGGGGTGCCCGTGATCATCATCACCGCCCGCGACGGGGTGGAGAGCCGCGTCGCAGGGCTCGACCTGGGTGCCGACGACTACCTGGTGAAGCCCTTCGACGTCGCCGAGCTGCTCGCACGCTTGCGCGCGGTGATCCGCCGCCAGGGCGGGCAGTCGGCCACGCTGCTGGGCAACGGCGTCCTCAGCCTCGACCCCGCGACCCACGAGGCCCGCCGGGGCGAGCGGACGCGACGCCTGAGCCCCAGGGAGTTCGCGCTGCTGCACGCGCTGCTGCTGCGCCCCGGACGCATCCTGTCGCGCGCCGAGCTGGAGGAACACCTCTATGGATGGAACGAGGAGGTGGAGAGCAACGCGGTGGACTTTCTGATCCACGCCGTGCGCAAGAAGCTCGGCGCCGACAGCATCCGCAACGTCCGCGGCGCCGGCTGGATGGTGGACAAACCCCGATGAGCCGCTCCCTGCGTGGGCGCCTGTCGAGAGCCCTCACCGCCGCGCTGCTCGTGCTGGGCCTGATCGCGGCCGTCGCATCCTTCTTCCTGGCCTTCGTCGAGGCCCGTGAGTTTCAGGATGACACCCTGCGTCAGTTGGCGATCCTGGCGGCCCCCAATGGCGCCGACGCCGTGCCGGCACGGGCGCGACAAGATGGTCTGTACAGCGACCCGGAGTCCCGCGTGCTGGTCGTCCAGCTCCCGGGCACGGCCCACCCATCCTGGCTGCCAGCGACACTCTCCGCCGGATTGCAGACGATCGACGCGCCCGATCAGCGGTTTCGGGTGTTCGTGCTCGATCGCCCCGGCGGCATGCAGACCGTGGTCATGCAGCCCACCGAGGCCCGCGACGAGATCGCGATGAACAGCGCGCTGCGCACGCTGGTGCCGCTGCTGTTGCTGTTGCCGCTGCTGGTCTGGTTGATCGTGCACATCGTCCGTCGGGAGATGGCCCCCGTGCGGCGTCTGTCCGCGGGCCTGGATCGTCGCCCCGCCGGGCAGCTCGACCCGGTCCCGGACATCGACCTGCCCGACGAGCTGTTGTCCTTCGTGCGGGCCATCAACCGCCTTCTCGGGCGGGTGGAGCAATTGCTCGGCGAGCAGCGCCGCTTCATCGCCGATGCCGCCCATGAGCTGCGCACCCCGCTGACGGCGCTCTCACTGCAGATACAGAACCTTGACCGGGCCGACTCGCCGCAGACCTGGGCCGCGCGGATCGCGCCCCTGCGCTCGGGTATCGAGCGCGCGCGCCGGCTCGTCGACCAGCTGCTCTGCCTCGCCAGGACCCAGGCCGCACCCGCGGAGCCGAGCCTGATCGACGTGTCGGGGCTGGTTCGCGCCCTCATCGCCGATGACCTGCCCGTGGCCGAATCGCGCGGGATCGACCTCGGGCTGGACGAGGCCGCCGGTTTCACGCTGACCGGTTCCGCCGACGCGCTCCGCCTGCTGATCGGCAACGGCCTGGACAACGCGCTGAAGTTCGCCCGCGAGGGCGGTGCGGTCACGCTGCGTCTGCGTCGCGAAGGCGACAGCGGCCTGATCGAGATCATCGACGACGGCCCGGGCCTCGCGGACTCCGAGCGCGACCGGGTCTTCGACCCCTTCTATCGCGCCGGGAATCCCCCCCGCCCGGGCAGCGGGCTCGGGCTGGCCATCGCCCGCGAGGCGGCCGCCCGCCTGGGCGGCGAGCTGGGCCTGCACAACCGCGACGATGCCCCGGGGCTGGTCTTTCGCTACCGGCAATCGCTGCGCCCCTGAATGCCCACCGCAAGCGCGACCGGCCATCAGCGGACCGGGGCGACGGCCCCTTCCCGCTCACGCTGTTGCAGTTCCCACATCGAGGCATAGGCGCCACCATCGGCGAGCAGCTGGCGATGGTCGCCCTGCTCGACGATGCGCCCCTGATCCATCACCAGGATGCGGTTGGCATCGACGACGGTGGAGAGCCGGTGCGCGATCACCAGCGTCGTGTGGTCCTCCGACACCTCCGCCAGGGTCTGCTGGATGGCCTGTTCGGTATGGCTGTCCAGCGATGAGGTGGCCTCGTCGAACACCAGGATGCGGGGGCGCTTGAGGATCGCCCGGGCAATGGCGACACGCTGCTTCTCGCCGCCGGAGAGCTTCAGACCACGCTCGCCGACGACGCTCTCCCAACCGTCTGGCAGACTCTCGATGAAGCGGCGGATGTGGGCCAGCTCGGCGGCGCGCTCGATCTCCTCGCGGGTCGCATCGGGCCGGCCATAGGCGAGGTTGTAGTAGATGCTGTCGTTAAACAGCACCGTGTCCTGGGGAACGATGCCGATCGCGGCGCGCAGGCTCTCCTGCGTGACGTTACGGATATCCTGCTCGTCGATCAGGATGCGGCCGCCGCTGACCTCGTAGAAACGGAACAGCAACCGGGCCAGGGTCGACTTGCCGGCGCCACTGTGACCCACCACGGCCACCTTCTCGCCCGCATCGATGCGGAAATCCACACCCGAGAGGATCACGCGCTCGGGCTGATAGCGGAAGTCGACCCGTTCGAAACGCACGCCGCCCTTGCGCAGCACCAGCGCCGGCGCCCGCGGTGGGTCGGTGATCTCCGGCGCGCGTTCCAGGAGCTTGAACACCAGGTCCATGTCGGCCAGCGCGTACTTGATCTGGCGGTAGACGATGCCGAGAAAGCCGAGCGGGATGAACAGCTGCAGCATGAAGGCGTTGACCAGCACCAGATCACCAACACTCATGCCACCCTCGACCACGCCCCGGGCGGCGAAGAACATGATGCCCGTGACGCCAACGGCAATGATGCTGCCCTGTCCGAAGTTCAGCAGCGACATCGAGCTCTGGCTCTTGACCGCAACCTCTTCCCACTCCTCGAGGGTACCGTCGTAGCGCTCGAGCTCCATGCGTTCGTTGCCGAAATACTTCACCGTCTCGTAGTTGAGCAGACTGTCGAACGCCTGACTGTTGGCGCGCGAATCCAGCACGTTCATGCGGCGGCGGTAGTCCATACGCCATTCGGTGATCGCGAACGTGAAGCCGATGTAGACCAGCACCGTGCCGAAGGTCACCAGGGTGAACACCAGGGCGTATTTGGTCAGCAACACGCCCGCCACCAGCGTAAACTCGACCAGCACCGGGATGACGCTGAAGACCATGTAGTTGAGGATGGTCGAGACCGAACGGGTGCCCCGCTCCAGGTCGCGACTGACGGCACCGCTCTGGCGCTCCAGATGGTAGCGAAGCGACAACGCGTGCAGGTGCTGGAGCACGCGGGTCGAGAGCCGGCGCATGGCGCGGAAGCGCACGCGCGCGAAGATCACATCGCGCAGCTCGTTGAAGAGCGAGCCGGAAAGCTTCAACGCCCCGTAGACCAGCAACAGGCTCACTGGCAACACGAAGCTCTGCACCGGGTGGCCTTCGAAGGCGTCGACGATGTCCTTGAGCACCAGCGGCACACCGACATTCGCCAGCTTGGCGAGCACCAGACAGGCGAGCGCGAACAGCGCACGGCCACGGAACTCCCACAGATACGGCAGCATGCCGCGCAGGTTGTGCCAGTCGCGCCGATCGCCATGCACGCGCTCGGTGGCGTTCATTCGTATCATCGGGGATCCAGGGGTCGTTGAGTCGTTTTCCGGGGGCCCCATTAAAGGGCGATGAATGACACAGGCCAGGCGGACCGGGGGATCGGTCTCGCCGGGCCACACAGAAGTACGAGGCTGAATGATGACAGAACCCATGATGGAAGGCACCGGATGCAGCATGCACGAGCCCTATGCCCTGCAGGTGCTCGGGCGGGACATGGAACCCGAGTTTCCAGACAAGTGCATCGTCATCATCGAACCGACCCAGGCCTGCCGGGGCGGGATGTATGTCTTTGCCGAGGTCGAGGGCGTGCGCTGGTTCCGCCAGTACAACCGCGACGCGAGCGGCAAGCAATGGCTGATCGCGCTGCACGAGGACTTCCCCAATATCGATCTCACCGGCCTCGACTGGAAGGTGCTCGGCGTGATCATCCAGCGCAACATCCGGCGCAAGGTCAAGCACTACGAGTACACCGACGCCGGCGAGCCGGCAACACATGCCGCGACCCGCCCCATCAACGCCGTCGACATCACCGACCAGACGTGACCGGCTGGCCTCGTCGGTGCCGCCGCGCGATCCAGCGCGTGGGTGCCGTTGCGTGCGTCCCGCTGCTCCTGGCCGCCTGCGGCGCTGATCAGCCTGCCGCCGACGCCAAGCCCAAGCGCCCGGCGGCCGCCCATCTGGTCACCGCCGTGACCACCGAACGCGCCCCAGTCTCCAGCCAACACGAACGGCCCGGCTCGTTGCGGCTGCGCCGCGTGGTGCGGCTCTACAGCCAGGAGGAGGGACGCGTCACGGCATTGGACCTGTTTGAAGGGGATCGGGTCGAGAGAGGGCAGGTGCTCGTCCGTCTCGAGGACGCCCTGATCAACGCCGAGCTGGACAAGGCCCGCGCGACCCACGAGCAGAAGATGCTGGATCTCAAGCGCCTCGAAGGCCTGACCCAGCGACGCGCCGCCTCCGAGGACGAGATCTCCCAGGCACGCACAGCGCTCGCGGTTGCCGAGGCGGAACAGCGCGTGCTGGAGACGCGTCTGGCCTATACGCGAATCACCGCGCCGTTCGCGGGCGTCGTCACCGAGCGGCTGGTGGAACCAGGCGACTTCGTGACCAAGAACACCCACCTGCTGACACTGGCCGATCCGGCCTCACTGATCGCGGAGGTCGGCACCTCCGAGCTGGTGCTGCCCCATATCGCCGTCGGCGACCCGGTGCGCATCCGCGTCGACGCCCTCGCCGGCGCCGTCTTCCCAGGGCACATCCTGCGCATCCACCCCACCCTGTCCGAGGCCAGCCGCCAGGCCGCGGTCGAGATCGCCTTCGAGAACATCCCGCCCGGCGCCCGCGCTGGCCAATTCGTCCGCGCGGAGCTTCACACCGCCACCGTGTCGCGCCTGCTGATCCCATTCCGCGCGCTCCGCCAGGATCGGGTCGGTCAATTTGTCTGGGTCATCGACAGCGACGGCAACGCGGCCCGGCGGGCGGTGCGCAGCGGCTTGCGCATCGCCGATGGCATCGAGATCCTGTCCGGACTCGAACCCGGCGCGCGGGCCATCACCGGCGGTTTTCTGGGACTATCGGAAGGCAAGGGCGTGAAGGTCGTCGACGCGCCCTGAGCACGGCGACGCCAAGACCGTACCCGCCCCGGCAGCACGCCGGGCGGGGAGAGACTCAGCGGGACGAGTCTGCCACCGGATAGGACGGCAGCGAGCGGATATAGGTGGCGAGCGCGGCCCGATCCTCGCTACTGAGCTTCGACGTCCCCTGATCGATCACCTGCGCCATGATGCCGCCGGCAAAATCGCCATCGGGCGTCATGCCGATTTCCAGATAGAAGCTGAGCATGTCCTGGCTCCAGGTGCCGATACCCGTATCCGGGTTGGACGTGATGTTCGGCGTCGAGCCACCCTCAACGCCATCCGCGGCGCCGCTGTAGCGCGCGGCCGCGTCGATACCCCCCAGCGGACCGCGCGGGGAGTGGCACTCCGCGCAGTGGGTCAGGGCCTCGGCCAGATAGGCCCCGCGATTCCATTGCGCGTCGTGGCCTGGGTCCGCCTGGTAGGCGCCCGGTGTGAAATACAGCCACTTCCAGAGCCCCAGCGGCCAGCGCCAGTCGGCAAACCAGCTCAGGTCGTGCGGGCGGTTCGGCCGTGCCACCGGTGCGAGCGTGTCGAGATACGCCTTGATCGCGAGCATGTCATCCCGGCTCATGCGCGTGAATGACGTGTACGGAAAGGCCGGGTAGTAGTGGCTGCCTTGCGGTGAGACGCCAAGGCGCAGCGCGCGAACGAAATCCTCCTCGGACCAGGCACCGATGCCGTGCTCCGGGTCTGGCGTGATGTTGCTGGTGTAGAAGGTGCCGAACGGGCTGGGGATCGGGCGGCCCCCGGCCAGGGGCTCGCCGTCCTCGGCGGTGTGGCACACCCCACAGAGCCCGGCATGGAACAGATATTCACCGCGAGCCACCTGCCCCGCGTCGCCCCAGGCCGCACCGGCCAGCAGCGGGATGCAGAGCAGGCAGCCGCGCAGGGCGGTCGCGAACGGTAGCGGAAACAGCATGTCTCGCCCCTGGCCCTGCCCTGCCCTACTTCTCGCGATAGGCCTTGTGACAACCCTTGCAGGCATCGCCCACCGCCTTGAACGACTGCATGATCATCGCCTTGTCGCCAGACTTGACCGCCTCGGCAAAGGATTCCGACGCGCTGGCCGCCTCCGCCGCGTCGTCTTCAAAGCCCTGACGGTCCGACCAGATCTCGGGCTTCGCCTTGGTCTCCCCGAAATCGGTACCCTCCGGGAACAGCGCGGGAATATCCGCCGCGAAGGCCTGCAGCGCGGCCGCGACCGTGGGCAGATCCGGCCCGAACTCGAAACCGTCGCGCAGGCGCCCGACCGACGTGCCGACCAGACCGCCCATGGTGCTCATGACGTTCTGGCGGTACTTCACTGCCTGCTCCACCTTGTCCATCGGCACCTCATCGGATGCCACGGCGGCCACCGCCCCGAGCATCAGTCCGGAACAGGTCAGCGCAAGAACGGAACGCTTGAGTCGCATCATCTCGTCTCTCCTAATCGAATGAGCAGGTTTAGCAGGGCGTCGCCTCGGAATCGGAAGACGAGGCGGCTTGCCGCCTCATCGCCGATCAGATGCGACCGCGGCGCCCGCGATCAAGGGCTACCGCGATGACGACATCACCGGCCTGCGCGCGCAGCGTATAGAATGACAGCATCCGTCGCCGGACGGTTCGCGACGGCGTCGGGTCGGAGACGCCGGCTGTCGAGCCGCTCCAGACGCCCGCGCCGACCCGCCACGCTTTTAGCCATGCAATACGCCGAGAATACGCCACTGTCCCGCATCGGATCCGTTGTCCTGCTCGTGCTGGCCGCCCTGGCGGGACCGATACCCCTCGACGCCGCCTTTGTCCAGGCCGGCACCGGTGCGCCTGCCTGTGCCCAGGGCGGTGCCAAGGCTCCAGCGGGATGCCCTGGCGCCGGGCCAGTTAAGGCCGGCTCGAGCGCGGGCCAGCCCGATGCCTACCGGCGTTGGATCGCGCTCAAGCGCGAGATCGCGCGCAGCGAGGGGCGGATCAGCGACCTGCGCAAGCGCCGCGACGCCGAGGGCGCACACGCCCGGGCCGGGTCGGCGCCGGCGCCGGCC